>NZ_JAIUHW010000044.1:0-1018 GCF_020165315.1 Mesorhizobium sp. BR115XR7A | reverse complement strand
TGGGCTGGCGGCCGCGGTGTCTCGCACACGGCTTCGACGGCGTTTCTGGCGCGTTTGCAGGGCCATAGACGGCCGCCGGCGTTGTGGATACCTCGCGGAAAACTTGGCCCTCACTGACAGATGAGGGGCGGACGTTGACACTTGAGGGGCCGACTCACCCGGCGCGGCGTTGACAGATGAGGGGCAGGCTCGATTTCGGCCGGCGACGTGGAGCTGGCCAGCCTCGCAAATCGGCGAAAACGCCTGATTTTACGCGAGTTTCCCACAGATGATGTGGACAAGCCTGGGGATAAGTGCCCTGCGGTATTGACACTTGAGGGGCGCGACTACTGACAGATGAGGGGCGCGATCCTTGACACTTGAGGGGCAGAGTGCTGACAGATGAGGGGCGCACCTATTGACATTTGAGGGGCTGTCCACAGGCAGAAAATCCAGCATTTGCAAGGGTTTCCGCCCGTTTTTCGGCCACCGCTAACCTGTCTTTTAACCTGCTTTTAAACCAATATTTATAAACCTTGTTTTTAACCAGGGCTGCGCCCTGTGCGCGTGACCGCGCACGCCGAAGGGGGGTGCCCCCCCTTCTCGAACCCTCCCGGCCCGCTAACGCGGGCCTCCCATCCCCCCAGGGGCTGCGCCCCTCGGCCGCGAACGGCCTCACCCCAAAAATGGCAGCGCTGGCAGTCCTTGCCATTGCCGGGATCGGGGCAGTAACGGGATGGGCGATCAGCCCGAGCGCGACGCCCGGAAGCATTGACGTGCCGCAGGTGCTGGCATCGACATTCAGCGACCAGGTGCCGGGCAGTGAGGGCGGCGGCCTGGGTGGCGGCCTGCCCTTCACTTCGGCCGTCGGGGCATTCACGGACTTCATGGCGGGGCCGGCAATTTTTACCTTGGGCATTCTTGGCATAGTGGTCGCGGGTGCCGTGCTCGTGTTCGGGGGTGAATTAATTCCCCGGATCGATCCGTCAGCTTCACGCTGCCGCAAGCACTCAGGGCGCAAGGGCTGCTAAAGGAAGCG
>NZ_JAIUHW010000043.1:0-1034 GCF_020165315.1 Mesorhizobium sp. BR115XR7A | reverse complement strand
CCAGTAGCTCCGGTGTTACCCGTGGCACCGGTCGAGCCAGTCGCTCCAGTCGATCCGGTTGCACCAGTGGCACCGGTTGAGCCCGTGGCACCAGTCGAGCCGGTTGCACCTGTCGAGCCTGTTGCGCCGGTCGAACCAGTGGCACCGGTCGAGCCTGTTGCTCCGGTCGAGCCAGTCGCTCCGGTCGAGCCTGTGGCACCCGTCGAGCCGGTCGAGCCAGTTGCTCCTGTGGAGCCGGGTGCACCGGTAGACCCTGTGGCACCAGTTGCTCCAGTCGACCCAGTCGCACCGGTCGAGCCTGTTGCTCCGGTCGAGCCAGTCGCACCTGTCGACCCAGTCGCACCGGTCGAGCCAGTCGCTCCGGTTTCACCCGTCGCACCGGTTGAGCCCGTCGCTCCGGTCGACCCGGTCGCACCGGTCGAGCCAGTCGCTCCGGTATCACCCGTGGCACCCGTCGACCCCGTTGCTCCGGTTGCCCCGGTCGAACCGGTCGCACCCGTATCGCCGGTTGATCCGGTAGAACCAGTGGCTCCAGTCGAACCCGTCGCACCTGTTGACCCAGTCGCCCCGGTCGAGCCGGTGGCTCCGGTCGAGCCGGTTGCTCCGGTATCACCAGTTGGGCCAGTCGAGCCGGTTGCACCGGTAGAGCCAGTCGCTCCGGTATCACCCGTGGCGCCAGTCGCGCCTGTTGCTCCGGTATCACCAGTCGCGCCTGTGGCACCGGTTGCCCCGGTCGAACCGGTCGCACCCGTATCGCCGGTTGCTCCGGTAGAACCAGTGGCTCCAGTCGAACCCGTCGCACCTGTCGACCCAGTCGAGCCAGTCGCGCCTGTGGCACCTGTCGAGCCAGTTGCTCCAGTGGACCCTGTGGCACCGGTCGAGCCGGTGGCTCCGGTCGCCCCAGTCGAGCCCGTGGCTCCGGTCGAGCCGGTAGCGCCAGTCGAGCCAGTTGCTCCAGTCGAACCTGTGGCACCCGTGTCACCCGTAGCGCCTGTGGCTCCAGTTGCACCAGTCGAGCCGGTTGCTCCGGTCGA
>NZ_JAIUHW010000042.1:0-1063 GCF_020165315.1 Mesorhizobium sp. BR115XR7A | reverse complement strand
TGACCTGCCACTGAGAATTTCCTCCATGTGAGATTAGAGTCCGGCCCTTGATCGAAGGACGGACTGATGAAGAGAAAGCGGTTCACGGAAGAGCAGATCATTGCGGTTCTGCGCGAGCACGAGGCGGGAGCGAAGGCGGGCGATCTGGCTCGCAAGCACGGGGTCTCGGAGGCGACGCTGTATAATTGGAAGGCGAAGTATGGCGGGATGGACGTGTCCGACGCCAAGCGGCTGAAGGCGCTGGAAGACGAGAACGCCAAGCTGAAGAAGCTGCTCGCCGATCAGATGCTGGAAGCCTCGGCGCTGCGCGAGCTTCTGTCAAAAAAATGGTAGGGCCCGCCGTTAAGCGCGAAGCCGTCGCGCATCTGCAGGCCGTCATGGGCTTGTCGGAGCGTCGGGCCTGTTCCTTCGTCGGCGCCGATCGCAAGATGATCCGCTACCAGTCTCGCCGACCGTCAGAGACGGAGCTGCGTGGTCGGCTGCGCGACCTCGCCAACGAGCGCCGACGCTTTGGCTACAGGCGGCTGTTCATCCTGCTCAGGCGCGAGGGCGAGGCATCTGGGGTCAACCGCATCTATCGTCTCTACCGCGAGGAAGGCCTGACGGTGCGCAAGCGCCGGGCAAGGCGGCGAGCGGTCGGCACCCGGGCGCCGATCCTGGTCGAGGCAAAGCCGAACGCGCGCTGGTCGCTGGATTTCGTGCATGACCAGTTCGCCTGCGGCCGCAGGTTTCGCGTGCTCAACGTCGTCGACGACGTGACGCGCGAATGCCTGGCGGCGATCCCGGACACCTCGATCTCCGGCCGTCGGGTTGCGCGTGAACTGACGGAACTGATCACCCAGCGCGGCAAGCCGGGTATGATCGTCTCCGACCACGGCACCGAGTTCACCTCGAACGCCATCCTCGCCTGGTCGAAGGATCATAGAATCGAATGGCACTACATCGCGCCAGGCAAGCCAATGCAGAACGGCTATGTCGAGAGTTTCAACGGCCGGATGCGCGATGAGCTTTTGAACGAGAGCCTGTTCTTCGGTCTCGACTACGCCCGAAGCGCCATTGCCGA
>NZ_JAIUHW010000041.1:0-1383 GCF_020165315.1 Mesorhizobium sp. BR115XR7A | reverse complement strand
CGGCGCACCGCCCTCGTTCGTGAGGCGTATATAGTCGCCACCAACCAAAACTGTCAACACCGTTCCCAAATGTTTTTTCGATTTATCGTAGAGATATCCACGGGGCTGAAATTCGTGAGTTGGCTAGGCTGAATTCCCCCGTCGCTTTCACGGTTGTTTATGCGTGGGTTCCCACTTTGACCCGACGCCTGGCATGCTTCGCTTTGAAAACTGCTGCCCGCCCACGGACCTCGCCCGAGCGGCTTTCAGCGCCGATTCTCCAGCAATTCCGGTGTGAGTCGACTGGCGTAGAAGATGTCGAGGGATCAGCACCTGCTCATCCTCGATCACGAAGGCAAATGCTGACCGCCCCCGGCAATCAACAATCCGCGGCCCAGGCATGATATCGAGCCGCTCGGTGCCTCCCTGTGGAAAAGTCGCTAAGCCGAGACAATGGTCCTGGATACCACGACAAGATTCCAGGCGATCGCTGGCGACGGCCGCTCGGCTATATCGTCATGGAGCTGTTCGAGTTCGGCTTGTGCCGGGGGATGAAAGACGATCCGATATTCCGTTCCTACTAGGCCTTCGCCTGCTTCGCGCGATGGCGCGCTTCGAGGCTGGAAAGACCGCTTCAGCTGGAATTCCCTTCGTCGGATTCTGCTGGAAGCCGCCGGGCGTGCGGAATTTCCTCGCGCAACCACTTTTGCCGCTCCGCCTCGAAGTCATCGAGCATGCGTAGGCCGGCGCGGACAACCTCGCTGGCATTGTTGTAGCGGTCTGATTCGAGTTGCCGCTTGATGAATTGCTCATGGTGGTCGTTCAAAGCGTAATTGGGCATGGCACCTCCTGGAAGATATTATGTGGCAGAGGAGCATTCTGCCGCCTCGAACGCGTTTCACCGTCACCACGCGCTCAAGCGGGGTCACCCGATCCGGCAGAATTGAAATAACGATTGGGACAGTTCTGTGGAGCGGAGGGCCGCAGCCCGTGCTACCGGCATCCGAAAGCGTGTGAGGAGACCAGCTGAGTTAAAGCCCAACCGGCCAATCTGTTCATGCTTGGCGGCCATCGATCTTGAACCCCGTCCCCATGGCCTTCGCTGATTTGATTTGTCCCGCGCGTCGGCGGCGCCTTTTTGCGGGTCCTGAACAGAGTGGATCGACTCCACGGCGATCCGGATAGGCAACGGTCCGCCGATTTGGACTCTGGCGGCCGTTTTCTTTGTGAGGTTTTGTTGGCTTGGTTTGGGGGCTGATGGGTTCGAATTTCTGTGCGGAGAGATCGGAACGCGAACGGCCCGCCGGCATAGAGCCAGGCGGGCCGTTTTTGTTTGGTTGCGGGGACAGGATTTGAACCTGTGACCTTCAGGTTATGAGCCTGACGAGCTACCGGGCTGCTCCA
>NZ_JAIUHW010000040.1:0-1496 GCF_020165315.1 Mesorhizobium sp. BR115XR7A | reverse complement strand
GAGCCCGTAGCACCCGTCGAGCCCGTCGCTCCGGTATGGCCAGTCGCGCCAGTGGAACCCGTGGCACCTGTGGAGCCTGTGGAGCCGGTTGCACCGGTTGCTCCAGTCGCGCCGGTCGAGCCTGTGGCACCCGTCGAACCCGTTGCGCCGGTAGAACCAGTCGCACCGGTCGAGCCCGTAGCACCCGTCGAGCCCGTCGCTCCGGTATGGCCAGTCGCGCCAGTGGAACCCGTGGCACCTGTGGAGCCGGTTGCACCGGTTGCTCCAGTCGAGCCTGTGGCACCCGTCGAACCCGTTGCCCCGGTAGAACCAGTCGCACCGGTCGAGCCTGTTGCTCCGGTCGAGCCAGTGGCACCCGTCGAACCCGTTGCCCCGGTAGAACCGGTCGCACCTGTGGAGCCGGTTGCACCGGTAGACCCTGTGGCACCGGTTGCTCCAGTTGACCCGGTCGAGCCTGTTGCTCCGGTCGAGCCAGTCGCGCCGGTCGAGCCTGTGGCACCCGTCGAACCCGTTGCTCCTGTCGCCCCGGTAGAACCAGTGGCACCTGTGGAGCCGGTTGCACCGGTAGACCCAGTAGCACCGGTTGCTCCAGTCGAGCCAGTCGAGCCTGTCGCTCCGGTCGAGCCCGTAGCACCCGTCGAGCCAGTCGCCCCCGTTGAGCCCGTGGCGCCTGTTGCCCCTGTCGCGCCAGTCGCTCCGGTCGAACCTGTCGCTCCAGTTGCTCCGGTGGCACCGGTATGACCAGTCGCGCCAGTGGAACCCGTGGCACCGGTTGAGCCGGTCCCTCCGGTTGCACCGGTATGACCTGTCGCACCGGTCGAGCCAGTCGCGCCGGTCGAGCCTGTGGCACCCGTCGAACCCGTTGCCCCGGTAGAACCAGTCGCACCAGTGGACCCCGTGGCACCGGTCGAGCCAGTGGCACCTGTGGCTCCGGTTGCACCAGTAGAACCCGTGGCGCCTGGATCACCTGTAGCTCCGGCGGAGCCTGTTGCTCCGGTCGAGCCTGTGGCACCCGTGTCGCCGGTCGCACCTGTGGCTCCGGTTGCTCCAGTCGAACCAGTGGCGCCTGTATCGCCTGTGGCTCCAGTCGAACCTGTTGCACCCGTATCACCGGTCGCACCCGTGGCACCCGTATCGCCAGTCGCACCCGTGGCACCCGTATCGCCAGTCGCACCTGTGGCTCCAGTTGCGCCAGTCGCACCTGTGGCTCCGGTCGCGCCCGTCGAACCTGTGGCGCCCGTATCACCGGTCGCGCCTGTGGCTCCGGTTGCGCCGGTCGAGCCTGTAGCTCCAGTCGAACCAGTGGCGCCTGTATTGCCTGTGGCTCCAGTCGAGCCCGTCGCACCCGTATCGCCGGTCGAGCCTGTGGCCCCGGTTCCTCCGGTCGAGCCTGTGGCACCCGTATCACCGGTCGCACCCGTGGCTCCGGTCGCGCCCGTCGAACCTGTGGCGCCCGTATCACCGGTCGCGCCTGTGGCTCCGGTTGCGCCGGTCGA
>NZ_JAIUHW010000004.1:0-466183 GCF_020165315.1 Mesorhizobium sp. BR115XR7A | reverse complement strand
TGGTGACGATCACCATCCACGGCACCAACGACGCGGCCGTCATCACCGGCACGGCGAACGGCGCAGTGACCGAGGCCGGCGGCGTGGCCAACGCCATTCCCGGGACGCCGACGGCGAGCGGCGATCTCAACGACACCGATGTCGACAATGCGACCGACAGCTGGCAGACGGCTCCCGCCGGCACGGCAAGCACCGGCGGCCTCGGCACCTATCAGCTCGGCGCCGACGGCCAGTGGACCTATACGCTCGACAACGGCAACGCCACGGTCCAGGCGCTCAATGTCGGCGACACGACCACCGACACCTTCACCGCTCATACCGCCGACGGCACCGCCCAGGTGGTGACGATCACCATCCACGGCACCAACGACGCGGCCGTCATCACCGGCACGGCGAACGGCGCAGTGACCGAGGCCAATGCGGCGCAGTCGACCGGCGGCACCCTGGTTGCCACTGATCCCGACAGCTCGAACGCCTTTGTCGTGCAGACCAACGTGGCCGGCAGCAACGGCTACGGCACGTTCTCGATCGACGCTACGGGTCACTGGACCTACGCCATGGGCAGCGCCCATAACGAGTTCGTGGGCGGCACCGACTACACCGACAGCATCACGGTGGCGACGGCTGACGGCACCTCGCAGGTCATCACCGTCACCATACACGGCACCAACGATGCACCTGTAGTAGATCTGAACGGCGCTTCAGCTGGATTCTCGACGACCTTGAACTATACAGCTGGATCCGCCGCTACCGCCATCGCCCCAGCAGCGACGATAACGGACATCGACTCCGCCAATTTCGGCGGCGGCTCGCTCACTGTCGGGTTCACGGCAAACGGCGCGGTCACGGACCAGTTGACCATCCAGAATCAAGCCCCCGGCGCTGGCCAGATCACCGTCAGCGGCAACAGTGTGAGCTATGGTGGCACACTCATTGGTACCTTCACCGGCGGCACGAACGGGTCGAATCTGGTCGTGAGCTTCAATGCCGCTGCTACGCAGGTGGCAGCGCAGGCCCTTGCCGATCATATCCTCTATGCGAACGCAACCAGCGCCACCATCGCCAAGACGGTGACCTACACGTTGGTGGATGGAGACGGTACGGCCAATGGAGGCGCGGATACCAGTAGCGTTGCCGCGACGATCAACGTGACGGGTGGCGATACCACGCCGCCCAATATTACTTTAATCAGCGGTGTTCAGGGGAACAACAACGCGCCGAGCACGCTCGTTGTCACATTTAGCGAAGTGGGGATGAACCACTCATTCTTCGATTCAACAAAGCTGGCGCTGTCGAACAGCGTACTCCTGGTCTCGACCACGGGCACATGGGGCATAACGACCGATGGCGGCGGCAACACAGTTGATACGTATACTCTCCTAGTGACCAAGCCCAATAACGGCACAACCTACACGGCAACTTTTGCCTCAGGGGCCTTCAAAGACGGCGCGGGCAATCTCAGCACCGGCGCCAGCCAAGGCACCCTTAAGCCCGCCGGCACCTCCGGCGAGCCCATCAACCTTGCCCTCACCGACCCATCACATGAGGGCGCGCTCATCGCCGTCACGGTGAAGGACGTGCCTTCGGGCTGGACCATCGATGGCGCGACCCATAATGCCGACGGAAGCTGGACGATCCAGACCAACGACCTGCACGGGCTGACCGTTACCACGCCGGCCAGTTTCACCGGGGCAGCCGTGCTCGATGTCGAGATGACCTGGATCAATGCCGACGGCACCACGGGCACCGCATCGATCGCCGATAATGTCGAGGCCTACGCACCGGGTTCGCCGATCTTTGCCTGGTCCGGCGACGACGTGCTGACCGGCTCGCACGGCAACGATCTCTTCGTCTTCTCGCAACCGATTGGCGCCGACACGGTGCACAATTTCGATGCCGCGGCCGACCAGATCGATCTCATCGGCTATAACGGATTGGCGGACTTCGCCGACCTCCAGACGCATATCGCCGACGATGCCAACGGCAATGCGGTGATCGCACTCGGCGACGGACAGTCGATCACGCTGGACGGCGTGCATTCGGGCGCACTCACAGCCAGCAATTTCGTGTTCGACCAGACGCCGGTGGTCAACAATTCAGGCACCATGACGATCGGCGACGGCGCGTTGCTGCCGCTCAGCGGCATTCTCAACAATAGCGGCCTCATCTCGCTCGACTCGACCGGCGGCGATACGCTGCTGCAGGTCATCCAGCACGGCGTGACCTTGCAGGGGGGCGGGCAGATCCTGCTGTCCGACAGCGCCGCCAACATGATTTCCGGCACAGGGCCGGACGTCACTCTGGTCAACGTCGACAACACGATCTCGGGCTCCGGCCAGCTGGGCGGCGGCATGCTCAGCCTCGACAACCAGGGCACCATTATCGCCACCGGCTCGCACGCGCTGGTCATCGATACCGGTGGCAGCGTCGTCACCAACTCCGGAACGCTCGAGGCAACGGGTTCTGGCGGCTTGACGGTCGCCGGCGGCCTGGCGAATTCAGGCATGCTCTGGGCCAATGGCGGCGACATCGTGATCCACGGCCAGGTTACCGGCGACGGCGATGCCACCATCGGCAATTTGTCGAAGCTGGAATTCGGCGGCGCCTCGTCGACGGACGTCACCTTCGGACACGACGCTGCCGGCACGCTGCAACTCGACGATTCCTTCGACTACAGCGGACGGATCGGCGGCATCACCAATGACGACAGGCTGGACCTCGGCGATATCCTGTTCGGCGTGGGGACTACGGCCGTCTATCAGGCAAATCAGGATGGCAGCGGCGGAACGCTGACCGTTTCGGACGGCACCCACGGCGCCGCGCTGCATCTGGTCGGCAATTATGATGCGAACGCCTTCAAGCTTGCCGATGACGGCCAGGGTCATACCGTCGTTTCGTACAATCCGGCGGAATTCACGCTGACCGGCATCGGCAATGGAGCGATTTCAAGTGACTTCGTGGTGTGAGCGAAAAGGGCCGCCGGCTATGGCGGCTCCCTGACCTGACGTGTATCGAGTGGGGTTCTGGAAGTGGATAGCAAGTCTCGAATTGTGAAGGATGCGCTTCGGGCATGCCGCCGCTATTTCCTGGTTGCGGCGGCATTCAGCCTGGCGATCAACCTGCTCTACCTCGCTTCCCCCCTCTACATGCTGCAGATCTATGACCGGGTTGTCACCAGCGGCAGCGAAACCACGCTGGTGATGCTGACCCTGGTGTTGCTGGCAGCCTTCCTTTCGCTGGCGGGTCTCGACCTGGTCCGCGCCTGGATCCTGACGCGTGCCAGCGCCCGGCTCGACCGTCTGCTTTCGGCAAAGATCCTCGCCGCGTCCGTCGAGGCCCCATCGCCCGGTTCCTCGCCGAGCCAGCCGATCCGCGACTTCGATACGTTCAGGCAGGTCATCACCGGCAGTGGCATCCACGCTTTGTTCGATCTGCCATGGTCGCCCATCTACATCGGCATCATCTTCCTGCTGCATCCGTGGCTCGGCTTCTTCGCACTGGGCTGCTCGCTGCTCCTGATCGGCATGGCCGTGCTCAACGAGTATCTCGTGCGCTCGCCGCTGAAGCAGGCCAACGAGCTGGCGACGAACAACTATAACTTCACCGAGATGAGCCTCAGGAACTCCGAAGTCGTTCGCGCCATGGGGATGATCGACGGTCTCATCCGCCGCTGGGGGCGCGACCGCAACCTCGCGCTGCGGCGCCAGGCGGAGGCAAGCGACCGTGCCGCCTTGATGTCGGGCCTCATCCGGTTCCTGCGGCTCACCATGCAATCGCTGATCCTCGGCCTCGGCGCCTATCTGGTCATCGAACGGCAGATTACCGGCGGCACCATGTTCGCGGCGAGCCTCCTGCTGGGCAGGGGGTTGCAGCCTGTCGAGCAGATCGTCGGCCTCTGGCGCAGCCTGATCCTGGCGCGGGCAGCGTTGGCAAGGGTCGAGAGGCTGGTCGACGGGGGCGCGCGCAACGAAAGAGCGTTCAACCTGCCGAAGCCCAGCGGCATGATTTCCGTCGAGCAGGTAAGCTTTGCAATTCAAAGCCAGCAGAAAGTGCTTCTGCGCGACGTGTCGTTTCGGTTGGAAGCAGGCGAGGCGCTCGGAATCGTTGGCCCCTCCGGCGCCGGCAAGTCGACCCTGGCGCGCCACCTTGCCGGCGTCATGCAACCCAGTCGCGGCACAGTCAGGCTGGATGGCGCCGACCTGTCGCAATGGGGGCACGACGCATTAGGTGATCACATCGGCTACCTGCCGCAAGATATCGAACTCTTCTCCGATACCGTCGCCGCCAACATTGGGCGCTTCAAGACCAATGTCGACCACGAGGTGATCGAGGCCGCGCGGCTCGCCGGCGTACACGAGATGATTATCCGCCTGCCGCAGGGCTACGAGACGCAGATCGGGGAGGGCGGCGCCGTGCTGTCGGGAGGATATCGGCAACGGATTGCTCTTGCCCGGGCGGTGTTTGGAACGCCGAAACTGATCATTCTCGACGAGCCGAGTTCCAATCTCGACGCCGATGGCGATCGCGCGCTGAGCGACTGCGCGATCGAGCTCAAGCGCCGCGGCAGCACTGTTATCATCGTCTCGCACCGGCCCTCGACCTTGGCGAATGTCGACAAGATCCTGCTGTTGCGCGATGGCGCCGTCGAGGCGTTCGGCATGAGAAACGAGATCGTGGCGCTGCTCAACCAGCGCGCGGCTCCAATGGCGGTGGCGACCCAATGAGCTGTGGTCGGAGAGATCGATGAGCGACAGTGCCCTCACTTACCATAGCCTGCCTGGCGAGTCCGGCATCCTGGCTCCGGATTCCATCCGGGTGCCGGCCTATATTGGCCTGCTGATCATAATGGCCTTTTTCGGCATTTTCGGCGGCTGGGCGGCCTTTGCCCCTCTGAACGGTGCCGTGCTCGCCGATGCCATCGTCAAGGTGGAAGGCAATCGCAAGAGCGTCCAGCACTTCGACGGCGGTACGGTGAAGGAGATCCGCGTTAAGGATGGCGACGTCGTCAGGAAGGGCGACATAATGCTGAAGCTGGACGACACCAGGATTCGGTCCGAGTTCAATCTCTATGCCCAGCAATATGCACTGTTGCGCGCAACCGATGCCAGGATCCGTGCCGAATTGGACGGCAGCCAGGCGGTTGCCTTTCCCAAGGACATCCTCAAGGAGCACCAGGACTACCTCAAGGACGCAATGGCAAACCAGATCACCGACCTGGAAAGCCAACGCGCCTCGATGGCCGGCGCAAGGCAGATCCTCGAACGGCGCATTGCGGAGCTCGAGGAGCAGATACGGGGCAAGCAGTCTCGGGTCGAATCCTACCGGGCCCAGCTCAAATCGACGATCGGCGAGAAGGCCAGCCTGTCGAAGCTGCTCAAGGCCGGTTTGACGACCCGCCCACGCATCCTTGAACTGGAAAGGTCGGCCTCGGATTTGCAGGGCTTGATCGACGATAATCTCGGCGCCATCGGCGGCACCCTACAGAGCAAAGCCGAACTCGAGAGCCAGATCGCACAATTGACCAATGAGCGCCGGACCAAGTTGTCGGCCATGCTGATCGATACGCAATCGAACCTGTCCGACCTCATACCCAAGATGTTCGCCGCCCAAGCCGCCATGGACCGGGCCGAAGTGCGTGCGCCCTATGATGGCCAAGTGATGGATCTCAGCGTTTTCTCGATCGGTGCGATCGTGGCGCCGGGCCAGACCATCCTTGACATCGTGCCGACCGAGAATTCACTGATCGTCCAGGCACAGGTTCGCGTCGAGGATATATCGAACCTGCGTCCCGACATGGCCGCCGAAGTTCGTTTCACATCATACAAGCAGCGTTCGATACCCATAATTCATGGACGCGTCGCCCGCATTTCGGCGGATCGCATTACCGACACCAAGACCGGCTTTCCCTATTATCTCGCGGACGTAGCGGTCGATCCGGTGGAATTGGCCGCAGCCCCACAGATCGCGCTTTATCCGGGCATGCCGGCGTCAGTCATGATCGTTACCGAGCAACGCACGGCGCTCGACTACATTCTAGGCCCGCTGGTTGTGTCGTTCCACTCAGCGTTTCGCCAGAAATGACGGATCAGTCCATTACCGCATGCGGCGAGAACTCCCGTTAACAATCGCGAAGAATACGTGTCTCCGCGTTGCGGCGCGCCTGCCATCTTGTGAAAAATCGAGGAGACAGTCGGATATAAGTGCGGCGTAGTGCGCGCTGAATTCGTTCAGCCGCTTGCCAAGCTCACTATCGAAGGCCCTATGCTGTCTCGAGTGATGTCGACCGTCGCAAGGGTGACAGGCAGCTTAAACCGTCGCGGGCCAGCGCTGCCCGGATTCAAATAAAGCACGCCATCCACTGTCTCCATCCCCGGCACATGCGAGTGACCGGACACGATCAAATCGATGCCCTGGGCAATCGGGTCGATCTGCAGCGTCTTGAGATCATGAAGCACGTAGATTGCTCGCCCGGCAAGACGTACGAGCTCGGTTTCCGCGTATGGCAGCGCCCAGCCACCGGTGTCTACGTTTCCTCTGATCGCGGTAACCGGCGCGATACAGCGAAGCGCCGTAATGATCTCAGGGCGACCGATGTCCCCTCCATGAATGATGTGGTCGACCCCGGCCAGGCAACGCGCCGCCTCCGGCCTCAGCAAGCCGTGCGTGTCCGAGATGACGCCAATTCTGAATGCCATGGCTCTGCCACTAGACGGTGAGGGTGGTGAAATCCGTTGCGATAAGGCTGTTCGCAAACGCCTGAACGGCTTCCGCGAGAATTTCTTCGTCGGAGTACCGGCCGGAGATGTGCGTAAGAACGAGCTGCTTTACATCGCTGGTCGCTGCCAGCGACGCTGCCTCCGCGGCTGTCAGATGTCCGTAGTCGCGCGCCATCGCTGCATCTCGTTGCAGGAATGTGGCTTCGATGATAAGCAGGTCGGCGCCGCTCACCTTGTCGACCAATCCATCAGTGGTTTCGGTGTCGCCTACAATGACCAGCTTCTTGCCAGCCTCGGGTGGTCCGAGGACTGCTTCGGGAGCAATCGTTCGGCCGTCGGGGAGAGAAATTGAGCGGCCTTCGGCCAAATCCTTCCGGATCGGACCGTCTGGCACACCGAGAGCTGCCAAGCGGTCCGAACGGAGGTGACGACGCGCCGGCGTCTCGAAGACGAAGCCATAGCTGTCGGTGTCGCGATGGCGAACTTGAAAGCAATCGACGGTGAACTCATCCACCTCGAACACGCGTCCGGGGGCAAGCGGCACGAGTTGCAGCGGGATCGGCGCGCGTCCCTCACCCCAAAGGCCAGCGAGCATGCGGGCGACGACGTCAAGAGTGTCTGCGCTACCATAAATGGTCACATGGTTCTTGCTCTGCCGGAGCCGAAGCGTCGAGAACAAGCCTGGAATCCCGAGCACGTGGTCGAAATGCGCGTGCGTGAGGAGCAGGCGATCAAGTCGCCTGAATCCGGCGCCGCTGCGCAGAAGCTGACGCTGGGTGCCTTCCCCGCAATCGACCAGCACCCGTTGACTGCCGGCTTCAACGAGCAGCGCCGGGTGATTGCGCTCGGCCGAGGGCACGCTGGCCGAGGTCCCGAGGAAGATAAGCTTGAAGGTCATGCGAGCAGTCTACCTCGCGGGCAACGAGACCTCAAAGCGGGCGAAGGAGCGGTCCTTGATAGACGTTCGCTAGCCGGCTTGGAGCGACAAAAGAGTGAGCGTGAGCGCATTCGGCATCGCGTGTCGCGTATCGCGCCAGATTATAGGCAGTGAGATAGCTCACAATCTTCTCCGATCCCTCTTCAAGAGGGCTGCGTTACACCAGCACCTTTGCTCAAGAGAACGGACAGCCAAGGCCCTCGTGTGGAAAGGGCAACGCTTCACGCTTGCGGGAGCTGAGCCACTGTGGGGCGGATGACTCACTGTCAGGGCCTCAGGAACCGAAAGGCGAAGCGATCGGTCTTGCCCTTGATCGAAGGATCGAACACCTTGCTCGAGTGCGGATCGTCCTTATTCGCCAGCATGGTGCTTTCCGCGTCCAGGACGAAACCGGCCGCCTCCACCTCCTCGCGAACGGATGCAGGCTCGATCCGATGTAGCGACTGTGCCTCGCTCGTGCCGGCCCCGACGGCGGCGGCGTGGTCCACGATAACGTAGGAACCACCGGGCTTCAGCCGCTCATAGACGGCTCGATTGAAGTCGGCTGCCGTCGCGCCCCTGGCCTGAATCAAAGCGGTGTGGAGATCGTGGTAGAACAGATGCAGCCATATAACATCCGCTGGCTGCGTGACCTCCGGCATCGCCACAAGGTCCGCCGAGACGGCTTCGATGTTCTCTCGGCCCGGCTCCTTCGCGAGCGTCCGCATGCGGCCGACCGGATCGTCCTTGAAGTGGGCCACTTCGGCCGGCACGAAGCTGTAGACACGTCCTTGGGGTCCCACGATGTCTGAGAAGACGCGGGTCCAGTCGCCGTTGCCCGGGTAGACGTCGATGACGGTGAAGCCCGCATCTGTGCGTGCGAACCGGATCAACTCGGATAGCTTGGATTGGTCGTACATCGAGATCTCCTTTCGATTGAGCATTCGACGAGCGCCAGCGTGCGAGGGGGCGATCCACGGCTGATCCGCCGTCTACCCCATTCGATGGCCGCAGACGGCAAGCGCTACGCCGATCCGGACGCGTCCATCTGCGAGGCGCGTGCCAGTGCTTGTGTGTCGACGTATTCCCGGATGTTGGTCAATCTGCCGTCCCGGACCGTGATGGCGAAGATCCAGTCGTCCTCGAACGTCTTGTTCGTGGCTTTGATCCTTCCCCTCCCGGAGCCGACGACCAAAACCCGGCCGATCGCGGCGAAGAAGTCCCTCACGGTCTGGATGGTCTTCTCGACAGTCATGGGAATTTCCTATTTCGCACGGACCGGATCACGCTCGGTCCGGTCCGTGCGTCGTGACCCTGCCGGTGGGCACGTCGTGTTCATCGGTCGAACTTGACCAGGTCCTTGAAGATCAGATGACCCCAGCTATTTCCGCGCGCCTGGACCAGCAGCCCACCTTCCGAAAGCCCGCCAAGTTTGATCGGCGAGAAGTCGAGATTTTCCGCGAGCGTACCAATCTCCGCTGCGGCAGCGTCATCGTCGCTCGCCAGGAACACGACTCTCCTGCCGCCATGCACTGCTGAATCTTGGTCAAGGGTGGCAGCGCCCAAATGGTTGAAGCCCTTGACCAGTCGTCCACCGGGGAAAGCCTGCGCGATGAACTTGGAAGAAGGCTGTCCTCCCAGCTTCTCAGGGGGCACGCCGTAGGCATTGGTCACATCGACGATGGTCTTCCCCTTCCAGGTGGACAGCGCCTTCGCGACATCCGGATGCGACTCGAAACGGACTGCCAAAAAGATGATGTCCGCCCTGAGCGCGTCCGCCAGCTTTTTGGGGATGATCGTAGGCCCGATCGCGGCCGCGTCCGCGGCAAAGCTTTCCGGGTCGCGCGTGGTTGCGACGGATACCTCGATGCCCTTGCGAGCAAATGCCTTGGCGAGGGCTCGGCCGATATTGCCGAAGCCGATAATTGCGTAGCTCATGATGTTTCTCCGATCTTGTGTGATGCCGAGGTCAGACCTGGGCCATGCCTCCATCGACGGCGAAATCTACGCCGGTGATGTAAGAGCTTTCGTCAGAAGCAAGGAACGTGACGGCAGCCGCGATTTCCTCTGGCTTGCCCCTGCGACCCATTGGGATCTGTGAAGCAAACTGGGCGGCCGCTTGCTCGGCTTGCTCGGGGGTAAGACCCGTCGTTGTCGCTAATGCCGGGGTCTCGATTGGTCCGGGACTCATTGAATTCACGCGAATTTTGCGATCTTTCAGCTCCAGTGTCCAAGCGCGCGCGAAGTTTCGCACCGCCGCTTTACTCGCTGCGTAGGCGCTGAACCCTGGCAGCCCCAACACGTTGGAGACCGAAGAGGTCAGGATGATCGAACCGCCGTCACTGAATAGTGGAAGCGCCTTCTGTACCGTGAAAAACAACCACTTCACATTCACATCGAAGGTTTGGTCAAAATGGGCCTCAGTCGCTGCCGCGAGCGGTGCGATTGTCCCTGCGCCTGCGTTCGCGAAGAGAATGTCGATGTGGCCGTGTTTCTCTTTCACGACGGCATAGACCCGGTCCAGATCCTCCAAGCGCGACACGTCGCCTGCGACCGTCGTAACGTTTCTCTCGATGAAGGCCGCGGCCTCCTTCAGCTCTTTCTCTCGTCGCCCGGTGATCACGACGTGCGCGCCTTCTTCAACGAAGCGCTTGGCTGTCGCCAAGCCGATCCCGCTGCTTCCGCCGGTGATGACGGCGACCTTATTTTCCAACTTTTTCATGATCTTCTATCCTTCGTTGTGTGAGCCAGACGCGGGAACGCGCCGGCGTCAGAGTTGCGCCAGGCCGCCATCGACGGCGACCTCGCTGGCAGTCATGAAGCTGCTGTCCGACGACGCGAGAAAGGCAGCCACCGCCCCAATTTCCGCCGGATCGGCCATGCGCTGGAGCGGAGTCATCGAGGCGAAGACCTTCTGTCCTTCCTCGCCCAGCGCTTCCTTCGCGAGTTCGGTCGCCGTCGCCCCGGGCGACAGCACGTTTACGCGGATACCGGTGCCCTTCAGGTCCTCCGCCCAGGTCCGCGCGAGGTTGCGCACTGCCGCCTTGCTCGCGCTGTAGGCAGTGAACCCCGGTGCGCCCGTGGTGCCGGCGCTCGATCCGGTCACGATGATCGAACCCCCCGGGCCCATCAGCGGCAGCGCCTTTTGGACCGTGAAGATCGTACCCTTCACATTGGTGTCGAAGGCTTCGTCAATGTGCTCGGCGGTGATCTGGCCGAGCGGAAGCGGGCCTCCAGCCCCGGCATTGGCGAAGACGATGTCGAGGCTTCCGCGTTCGGCCTTCACCGCAGCGTAGAGCCGGTCGAGGTCGGCCTCATCCGAGACCGAGCCTTTCACCGCGCGGGCATTGGGCCCGAGGTCCGCCACAGCGGCGTCGAGCGCTTGCTGCCGGCGGCCGAAGATGAAGACGAAGGCGCCTTCCTCGATGAAGCGCTTTGCAGCGGCGCGGCCGATGCCGGTAGCGCCGCCGGTGATCACGGCGGTCTTTCCATTCAGTCTGTTCATGTCGTGCGTCCTTCGTTTCGCCATCTCGGGTCTTTGGCTGTACGGTGGGTCAACCCGAGAGCCTGAACATGGGATCGCCGAAGTCGGGCGGTGAGTGCGGAATCGCGCACATCGGTGGTGCGAAAACGATCCACCCTGACGATTGAACGCCGCAACAGTCGCGCGCATTACAGCTCGGCGTGCTAGAATGGGCTTCGGAAGGCGCAGCTGGCGGCGCGGGAATGCACCATGATTGACTGGGATGACGTTCGCTACTTTCTTGCCGCCGCGCGCGGCGGCTCGGTGCGGGCTGCCGCCGAGCGCCTCGGCGTGTATCACTCGACCGTGCTGCGACGCATCGCTCAACTTGAGGAACGCCTCGGGGCGCAGATGTTCGAAAAGCTGCCTTCGGGCTACCGCCTGACGGCTGCGGGCGAGGAGGTCCTCGAGCTCGCGAACCAGATGGAAGGGTCGTCGCACCAGCTGGAGACGCGTGTCTTCGGTCGCGACCAGAGCGCGCGCGGGCTTTTGCGGGTGACAGTTCCACCGTTCCTCGCCACACACCTGCTCATGCCGGATCTCGCCGACTTCGCGCGTATGCATCCGGACATCGAGATGGAAATCTTGACCACTGGCGAGGTGGCGAATCTGACTAACCGAGAGGCCGACGTCGCGATCCGCATTGTCGCCGACCGCAAGACCCTGCCGCTCAATCTTCACGGCCTGAAGGGACCGGAGGTGTTCAGCGGCGTCTACATGTCTCGCGATCGACTACCCGCGTTGCGTGCGGGCACGCCTGATCCCCTCCGGTGGATCGCAATAGACAATCATGGAATTCCGGACTGGGCGCGCGAGGGAGAAGTTCACATCACGGGAGCTCCGTTCAGGACTCCGGATGCCGAGACGCAGATCATCGCGGCGCAGCAAGGGATCGGGATGACGAAACTGCCGTGCTTTGTCGGAGATGCCGACCCCCTGCTCGTGAGGGTGCCGGGCACCAACCCGCCCATGCATGGGACACTCTGGATTCTCACGCAGGGGGAGACACGCAAGACGAAGCGCGTTCGGCTTTTCACGGAGTTCGTATCCCGCAGGCTCGCCGCGTACGCTCCGCTTATCGCAGGACTGTCCGTAACGCGTGACTAACGCCCGTCTGGGACTTGGCGGTTCGCTGCCCTTCATGAGACATTTCGGGATCTCGATCGTCCATCAAGATTTTGGGTTGGTTGCCCGCCAAGCCTCGTACTCTTCGGTCGCACTTGGGTGCAGCGGATAATAGCGTTGCAACGACCCGCCCTCCATGAGCTTCATGCGTGAGAACTCCTCCCAGTCGTGATGTTTCTGGGATTCTTCGATCACCTTCGCGGCCATCGCAACGGGTAGCACCACCACCCCATCATCGTCGGCGACGATGATGTCGCCGGGGATCACGGTGACACCGCCGCAGGCAATCGGAACGTTGACGGCATTGGGATAAATGCTGGTTTGCACATGGTAGTTGGGCGTCCAGCCGCGCAGCCATAGGGCCAGATCGAGCTTTTCGACATTGGGCCGGTCGCGCATGCAGCCGTCGATGACGATGCCCGCGCCGCCTCTGCCCTTGAAATACGTCGACATCATATCGCCGAAGACGCCCGAACTCATGTCGCCGCGCGCATCGACCACGACCACATCCCCTTCCTGTGCGTGGTACAGCACATGCCGGTGCAGCTGTGTTTCCGGATCGGCATATTCTCCCTCGTTGAAAAGATCGGGCCGCTGCGGCAGGAACTGCAGCGTCAGCGCCGGCCCGACGATCGATCTCCCGTGGTTCTGCGCCACCGGGCCGACCATATGCGGATTGCGGAAGCCCATATGGCCAAGCGTGCCGGCAACCGTCGCGGCGCCGATCTCCTTTAGCGCGTCGATCAGATCCTTCGGCGGCCGCGTGATGTCGGAAGTATGCGTCATTGTGGACTCCGATTGAAAGGGAACTACCAGTTCGTGACAGAACCATCGCGGCGCTTGAGGTGGGGCGCTTCCCAGAAACGGAAGCTCTGCGCCTGGACGGCCTCTTCGTTGACCTCGACGCCGAGCCCCGGCAGATCGCCCACCGGGTAGTCGGGGCCGTCGAGCCGTGGTTGCACCGGGAAAAATTCGGAATTGTCGAAGCCGAGCCTTGCTTCGGGGGCCCTGGTTTCGAGCCACGCGAAGTTGGGGACCGCGGCGGCCAGATGCACGGTCGCGGCCGTGCACACTGGACCAAGCGGATTGTGCGGCATCAGGTCCACATAGTGTGCCTCGCTCCAGCCAGCGATTTTCATTGCCTCGGTGAACCCGCCGGCATTGCAGATATCGAGCCGGTTGAACTGGTGGATGCCGCGCTCGATATAGGGCAGGAACTGCCACTTGCTGGCAAATTCCTCGCCAATGGCGAAGGGGATGTCGGTCATCGTGCGGAGGGATTCGTACGCTTCTGGCGTCTCGTCGCGTATCGGCTCCTCGAGAAAATCGAGCACGCCGCGGTCGAGCTTGTTGCAGAAGCTCGCCGCCTCCGCCACCGACAGCCGATGATGATAGTCGATGCCGAGGACGACATCGTTACCCAGCGCCCGGCGCGCCTTGTTCAGCATGGTCGCGGTAGCGCCGATCGACTCGCGTGGCTCGAAAACATCCCTGCTGTTTTGCCCGACGGGAAAGAAGCGGATCGCCTGCCAGCCTTGTGCGCGCAGTTCGCGGGCCCGCTCGATGGCAACATCGCCCTCGGCCTCGTCTCCGGTCGAGGCGAAGGTGGGGATCCGGTCGCGCTGCTTGCCGCCCAGCAATTCGTAGACCGGCACCCCCAGCGCCTTGCCCTTGATATCGTGGAGGGCGATATCGATGGCCGAAATAGCTGCCTGCAGAACCCGACCGCCTTCGAAATACTGGCTGCGATAAACCTCCTGCCAGATCCGCCCGATCTGCATGGGATCGCGGCCGATGAGAAACTCGCGATAGTGCTCGACCGCGCCGGCCACGGCCTTCTCGCGGCCGCTCAGGCCGCTCTCGCCCCAACCGAAAATGCCCTGGTCGGTCTCGACCTTGACCAGCATCTGATTGCGCGTTCCCACCCATGCCGGATAGGGTTTGATCGCCGTGATCTTAAGTTTCGTAGTCATCCACGCCCATGTCCCACACGCATCCGCCCTGTCTCAGTTGGCCTCGAGAGCCATCTCGGTTTCACCGTCGAACAGATGCATCCGCTCCTGGTCGAACTCGAGCCAGATACGCTCGTCGGGCGCGACGGCAATGTTGGGCGGCACGCTGACGTTGACGATGGCACCGGACAGGAACGCCTGCACGAAGGTGACGTCTCCGGTTGGTTCCACCGTGTAGACCTTGGCCGGGATGCCGCCTTGCACGGCGCTCTTGTGCAGCTTGATCGTCGAGTGGCGTGCGCCGAGCACGATTTTCTTGGTCGTTGCCCCCGTGACCTTCTGGACGTTGCGCGGCGAGAGCCCGAGGCTCCAGCCCTCCGCGCTGGTCAGCACGGTGTTGCCGTTTGCCGTCGATGTCTCCAGAGGAATGAGGCTCATTGCCGGGCTGCCGATGAAGCTGGCGACGAACATGTTCACCGGATGGGCAAAGACCTGCGCCGGTGAATCGTATTGCTGCAGGAAGCCGCCATTCATCACCGCCATCTTGTCGGCCATGGTGACGGCTTCGAGCTGGTCGTGCGTCACATAGATGATCGTCGCCTTGAGGTCCTGGTGGAAGCGCTTGATCTCCGACCGCATCTGTACGCGCAGTTTCGCGTCGAGGTTGGAGAGCGGCTCGTCCATGAGAAACACCGCGGGATCGCGCACGAGCGCACGGCCCAGCGCCACACGCTGCTGCTGCCCGCCCGAAAGTTCGCGCGGCTTGCGCTCGAGCAAGTGCGTCATGTCGAGCACGCGCGCCGCTTCCTTGACCTTCTTGTCGATCTCGTCCCTGGGCAGTTTGCGCATCTGTAGCGGGAACGCGAGGTTCATGTAGACCGACTTTTGCGGATAGAGCGCGTAGTTCTGGAACACCATTGCGATGTCCCGGTCCTTGGGGTCGAGATCGTTGACCACCTGGTCGCCAATGAGGATGTCGCCCGATGTGATCGGGGTCAGCCCGGCAACGAGATTGAGCGTGGTCGTCTTTCCGCAGCCTGAAGGGCCGACAAGCGCAACGAACTCGCCGTCGTTGACCGTCAGTGAAACGTCGTTGACGGCCTTGAAGCCGCCATAGGTCTTGACGAGATCTTTGAGGACCACGTGGGCCATCGGCAACTCCCTAATGCTTGACCGCGCCTTCTGTCAGGGCGCGTACGAAGTATCGCTGCAGGACGAGGAACAGCACCACGACAGGCACGCTCATCATGAAGCTCGCCGCCATCAGTCCCGGAAAGTCCGTCGTGTTTTCCGAGAAGAAGCGCTGGATGCCGACCGGCAGGGTCAACTGTTCATTTTTGGAGAGGAACGTGTAGGCGTAGATGTACTCGTTCCACGCGCCGATGAAGGAATAGATCGCGGTGGCGATGATCCCCGGCGTCGAGAGCGGCATCACGATCATGATGAAGGCCTGGAACCGTGTTGCCCCATCGATACGCGCCGCCTGCTCGAGCTGCACCGGGATGTTGTCGTAAAAACCCTTGAGCAGCCAGATCGCCAGGGGCAGGCCGAAGGTGAGATAGGTCAGGATCAGCGAGCCATGCGTGTTCACCAGCCCGATCGCACGCATCAGGATGAAGAGCGGCACGAGAAAGATCACCGCTGGGAACATGTTGCGCAGCAGCACGGCGAAGAACAGGAAGTTCCGGCCGGGGAAGGTGAAGCGCGAAAACGCGTAGGCCGCGGGGACGGCAACGATCACCGAAAGGATTGTCGTGACGGTCGACACGAACAGGCTGTTCCAGAAGAAGCGCAGGAAGTCCTGGCCGACGCTGTTCTGCGGATCGAGCAGCTTCTTGTAGCTGGCAAGCGTAGGCTCGTTTGGCCACCATTGCGGCGGGAACTGCGTCGCCGCGAAGCCGGACTTGATCGAGGTGATCAGCATCCAGATCATCGGCACCGCGGTGTAAATCAGCATGAACAAGAGGAAGATGCGCCCGGCCCAGCGCCATCCGTCGACGCGCATGCGGCGATGGGGCCGGCCTCGGGAGGCTGTCTCTGCAAGCGTGCTCATGTGCTCCCCTCTTTCCGCTCGTTGCCGCTCAGCGCCCGGACGTAGAAATAGCCCAGCGTCATCAGGATGAGGAACAGGAGCACCGAATAAGCCGATGCCACGCCCCAGCGCTGGCGGCCGAAGGCGAGCTCATAGATGTGGGTTATCCAGATATGCGATGCGTTCGACGGCCCGCCTGCGGTCATGATCCAGGGGATGATGAAGGAATTGAAGTTGGCCACCGCGAGCAGCAGGATCGTCACCACCGAGACGTTGCGCAAGTGCGGGAAAGTGACGTGCCAGAAGCGCTGCCATGCATTGGCCCCGTCGACCTTGGCGGCCCGCAACAATTGCTCGGGGACTGTCTGCAGGCCGGCCATCATCATGATCATGGCAAACGGAAACTCGCGCCAGATATTGACGACGATCAGGGAGGGCAGCACCGTGCTGACGTTGTCGATGAAATTGGGTGGCCGGTCAGTCAATCCGAGGCCGACCAGCACCGCGCCGATGATGCCGAAATCCGAATGGTAGATCCACTTCCAGATATAGGAGGCGGCAACGGCGCTGATCACCCAGGGAATGATCAGGATGGCGCGCAGGACGCCGCGGCCGACAAAGTCTCGGTGCAGCGCCAGCGCCGTGGCAAACCCCAGGACAAAGGAGATGAAAGTGGATCCGAATGTCCAGATCAGGGTGTTCCAGGTTACTTTCCAGAACACATCACTGGTGAGGATGGTGGTGTAATTGTCGAAGCCGATGAAGGTCTTGTCGCGGAGCTGCAGACCGGGCGGCGTCTTATAGAACGACAGCTCGATCGTGTAGTAGATCGGATAGGCGATGACGACGAGCATCACGGCGATCGCCGGGAGCACGTATGCGTAGTCGGCGCGATGGGCCCAGATGTTCCGCAATGCGCCTGACCCGCCGGGTTGCGATTTTCGGCGAGCCTCGGCCTTGCCGGTCACGATCGTCACTGTGGCGTGCCCTTGTTTTTCGGAAAGAACCGGCTGCGCTCTTGGCGCAGCCGGTTCGCAGGTCAGGTTGGGACTAGAGCCCGCCCATTAGGTCTTTCACCTTCTTGGCCGCATCGTCCGCTGCCTGGTCGACGGTCATCGCGCCGGTCAGCGCATTCTGCAGCATGTCCGGGACGATGATGTTCATGATCTCGGGGGATTCCGGCAGCGCCGGGAAGGGGATGCCATAGGGCAGCATCGAAGTCGTGACATCGAGGAACTTGATATGGTCCAGACGTTCCTTCATCCATTTGGTCTTGAAGCCGTTAAGATTGCCCGGGTTCGAGCCGGCATAGGCCATCTTCAGCGACCATTCGGGGCTCGCCCACATGCAGATCATCGCTTTCGCGGCCGGCTCGTCCACCTTGCCACCCTCTACATACTCGGGCTTCAGGATGTGAATGTTCGAGCCGCCGAACACGACGGCGCGCTTGCCGTCAGGACCGGTCGGGATCAGGCCGTAGCGCATATTGTCGATGACGGTCTGCGCCTTGTCCTTGTCGGTCCCGGTCGCCTTGGCCTGCAGGTCGAGCATGACGTTGTAGTCGGACGGGTGGGAAACCATCATGCCCAACTGGCCGGCGACGAACAGAGGCTGGTTGTCGGCCTGCTGGTTGGTAAGTGCCGAAACCGGAACCGACTTGTCGCGGACATACATGTCGTATGAGGCTTGCAGCGCCGCCTTGCTCTGCGGGCTGTCGAGTTCCACCTCCTTGTAAGTCGGGTTCGCGGTGGCTTCGTCGAAGACGCCGCCGCCATAGGCCCACAGCTGTGGCATGAAGCGATAGGGCGTATTGCCGGCATTCTTGCGAGCCACGAGGCCGTAACCGGCAATGCCGAGCTTGTCGTGGATCTGCTTGGAATATTTGACGACGTCGTCCCAGGTTGCGGGAGCCTTGTCCGGATCGAGACCCGCACGCTTGAAGATGTCGGCATTCCAGATGAACGCCATCGTCTCGTTGTTCGTTGGAACGCCGTATGTGACCCCATCCCAGGTCACGGCCTTCATGGCGCCGGGCCAGAAATCCTCGGTCGAATAGCCCACATCCTCCGGTTTGAGCGGCTGTAGATAGCCTTTCGAGGCGAATTCGGTACCGCCCAGGATTTGCAGGCGCACCGCCATCGGCGCGGCATTGCCCAGGAGCGCGGTGCGGAACTTGTCGAGAAGGTCGTTATAGGTGAGGGCCTGTTCCTCGAGCTTGATGTTCGGATAGGTCTTGCGGAAAGTCTCGAAGAAATCCTTGTAGTACTGGCGCAGCAGGTCGGGATCGCCCTCGAACACGCCCTGATACCAGAAAGTCAGTCGCCCCTTGTAATCCAGCGGCGTGACCTTGGCGCAATCGCCGGCCGTGTCGAAATCCTGTGTTCCCGCGATGGAGCGCACATATTCGGGCGACCATTTGCTGAGGTCGACCGGTGGCGCACCCAACGCCGATGTGGACATAAGTGATGCCGTCAAAATACCGACGACAGTGCCGCGCAGGACCGCACTGCCGAGCATGATCCTCGTCATAGGTATCCTCCCTGGTTCTCCGCCCTGCGATCGCGAGGATGGTTATTGCAGTACGGTGTATCCTCTCGACCACTTGGTACGTTTTCAGAACATGGATTGCCTGTCAACGCACGAGATCGTACATTGTTTATGGGAACCGTGCGTGATATCGGACAGACTGTGTATTAATTTGGGGAGCCGGCCCTTGGCCGAAACAGACGATTTCAAAGCCAAGCCACCCCCGGGGATCGACGCCACCGGAGCCTCCAGCGAGGGTGCCTCGCTTTACGAACTGATCAGGGAAGACATCATCGAGGGACGGCTCGCCGCCAACGAACGGCTTGTTGTGACCGATCTCGCCCGCCGCCACGGCACGTCGACCAATCCCGTGCGCGAGGCCCTGCAACTGTTGCGGGGCGAGGGGTTCGTCATCTTTTCTCCCAACCGCGGGGCGCGTGTAAGGCCCATCGATCAGGATTTCGTCCGCGATATCTACGAGATCGGAGTTCTGATCGAGCCAGCCCTGACGCGATGGTTTGTAGGTATGGCCACCGGCGAGGACATCGCCGAACTCGAACGCATCCAAGGCCTGATCGAAGAGAACAATTTCGCCGACACGTTCAGGCACAGTGAACTGGATACCGCATTTCACACGGTGATGTACCAGCGGCACTATAACCGCCATGCCGCCGAGCTCTGGTGGAAGCATCGCGAAGTGCTGCGAGCGGTGAGCCGGCGTTTCAATTTCACGCTCGCGCGGCGTGCCGCGATCATTCGTGAGCATCGCGAACTCATTGCGCTCATCAAGGCCGGGGAGGCCGACAAGGCGGCCGAACTCATCTCCCGCCACGTCGAGGGTTCCGGCCGGCATGTTCTCGAACAGATGCGTGCACGCAACGCCGCTCGGGCCGGATAGGACGAGGGGTCAGGTCTGGAACAGCGTGGTTGACCACTAGTGAAAAGGCAGTTGAAATGAAAATCACGAGCGTTCGGCCGTGGCTGATCAAGTCTGGTGCTTCCTATTGGGGGGAATTCCTGTTCGTCGAGGTAACGACAGACGAGGGAGTGAGCGGCTGGGGAGAGATCACCACCACCACGAAGCTCGCCAACCGCGCCCTCTGCACGATCCTTCGACAGATCGGAGCCGCCGTGACAGGCGAAGATCCGGCGCGTATCGAATGCCTCTGGCACAAGATCTTCCGCGGCTTCACCTATATGGGTAGCCGTGGCGCCGCGGTCGAATGCGTGAGCGCGATCGACATAGCCCTCTGGGACATCAGGGGCAAAGTCCTCGGCAAGCCGATCTACGAGCTGTTGGGCGGGCCGGTCCGCGATGAGATCGCGCTCTACACCCATCCCAACCAGGCCAAATTCACCAGCAAGGACGCTGTGGTGCGCGAAATCCTGGACATCGTCGAGTCCGGACATACTGCTCTAAAGTTCGACCCCTTCCCCCACCAGGGTCGCGATGCCGACGGTGTGTCGCGCGAACAGCGGGACGGCTATCTCGACGGCGGCATGACCCGCAAGGACGAGCGCGAGGCTGCCGAACTCACGGCTCTGATCCGAGAAACGGCAGGCCCCGACATCGACATCCTCATCGATGCGCACGGCCGCTTCGATGTTCCGACCGCCATTCGCCTCTGTCGCAGCCTCGAGGAAGCCGGCCAGATCGACTGGTTCGAGGAGCCATGCCC
Source organism: Mesorhizobium sp. BR115XR7A (assembly GCF_020165315.1). Classification (NCBI taxonomy): domain Bacteria; kingdom Pseudomonadati; phylum Pseudomonadota; class Alphaproteobacteria; order Hyphomicrobiales; family Phyllobacteriaceae; genus Mesorhizobium; species Mesorhizobium sp. BR115XR7A. The sequence goes on along the minus strand of NZ_JAIUHW010000004.1, from coordinate 445,714 downwards.
GCCCGAGAGCCTTAACGCCCTCAAGCAGGTTCGCGAGAAGGTCAGTGCCGCTATCTCTTGGGGCGAGCGTGGCCACACAAAGTGGGATTTCGTGCCGGTTCTTGAGAACAAGCTCGCCGACTACATCATGCCTGACGTCACCTGGACCGGCGGAATTACCGAACTCAAGAAGATTTCCGCCCTGTGCGAAGCCTACTACATCCCAGTCTCGCCGCATGACGCCGCGGGACCGATCAACGTGGTTGCGGGAGCGCAGGTGATGATGACCGTTCCGAACTTCTACAAGCTCGAAACGTCGGAGTGGAATTTGGGCAAGTACGATCATCTTATCGACAAGCCGCTCGATGTTTCGAACGGTAGCCTCAAGCTCTCGTTGAGGCCGGGTCTCGGCATCGAGATGAACCGCGATTACCTGCAAGCCCATGAGATCGAACTGGGCTAGCAACGCAATCGGCAGCATGCGGGCGACAACCCGCAAATCAGAACGAGGATAAGTCATGCCAAGGACCGATGGAGCCGACGAGGCCCTCAACCGGGTCAACACCGACTCGAAGCCGTCCGAGCTTCGCATCACCGACATGCGGGTGGCCGAGATCGTCGGTGCGCCGTTCACCTCGGCGCTGCTCAAGATCTATACCAACCAAGGCATCGTCGGGCTTGGCGAGGTGCGCGACGGCGCCAGCGCCACCTACGCGCTGATGCTGAAGAGCCGGCTGCTTGGCGAGAACCCCTGCGACATCGATCGCCTGTTTCGCCGCATCAAGCAATTCGGCGGGCACGGTCGGCAGGGCGGCGGCGTCTCGGCGGTCGAGATCGCGCTCTGGGATCTCGCCGGCAAGGCCTATGGCGTTCCCATCTACCAGATGCTCGGCGGCAAGTTCCGCGATCAGGTGCGCGTCTATTGCGATACCGATGCCGAGAAACCGAGCGGCACCGAAACCGGAAAGCGCCTCAAGCAGCGCATGGACCGTGGTTTCACCTTCCTCAAGATGGACCTGGGCTTGATGCAGATCGCCCATGTCCCGGGCGCCGTATCCGCGCCCGCCGGCGCGCTCGAAGGGTTTCATGCCAATCCGCGCGGCCGTGGCGGCACGCTTGAGGAGCGCAAGGCCCGCAATCTCGCCTACGACGCGCAGAACGTGCAGCACCCGTTCACCGGCCTGCATTTCACCGAGAAGGGGATCGACCTGCTCGAGCAGTACATCCACGAGGTTCGCGAGGTGATCGGATACGAGATCCCGCTCGCCATCGACCATGTCGGCCACATCTCGCTGCAGGACGGCATTCGCCTGTCGCGTCGCATCGAGAAATACGCCCCGGCCTGGCTGGAGGATGTGATCCCCTGGCAACACACCGAGCAGTACCGGCAATTGCAGGGGGCCACCACGGTGCCGATGTGCACCGGCGAAGACATCTACCTCAAGGAAGGCTTCGAGCCGCTGCTCAAGAGCGGCGGCCTCTCCGTCATCCACCCGGACCTGCTCACCAGTGGGGGTATTCTCGAGACCAAGAAGATCGGCGACATGGCGCAGGATCACGGTGTCGCCATGGCCATCCATATGGCCGAAAGCCCGATCGCCGCGATGGCCGCCGCGCATGTCGCGACCGCTACCGAAAATTTCATGGCGCTCGAATACCACTCCGCCGATGTCGACTGGTGGGACGATATCGTCACAGGCCTTCCCAAGCCGCTCGTCAAGGACGGCTTCATCACCGTGCCCGACAAGCCGGGGCTGGGCATAGACGATGTGGTCGACGAGGTGATAAGCCAGCACCTGCAGCCCGGTGTCGCCGGGATATGGCAATCCACCGAGCATTGGGACAATGAATATAGCTGGGACCGGACCTGGAGTTAGCCCAGACTCCTGCCCTCACTCTCCTTGGCTCACAGGGCCGACGACTGACCATTCGTGTCGACCTCTCCCAAGGGAGAGGCGAAGAAAGAAACGGACGAAACCATGATCTATGAACTGCGCATCTATGACTGCCTGCCGGGCAGGCTGCCGGCGTTGCTCAAGCGCTTTTCCGAGCAGACGCTGGCCATCTGGGAGAGGCATGGCATCCGCCAGGCCGGGTTTTTCACCACGGTGATCGGCGAAAACAGCAATCGCCTCACCTATTTCCTAGCCTGGGAATCACTGGCCGAGCGTGAGGCGAAATGGACGGCTTTCGTCACCGATCCGGCATGGCACAGGGCCCGGGACGAGTCCGAGCGCGACGGGCAGATCGTTGCCAATATCAGCAGCCAGCTGCTCACGCCGACAGCTTTCTCGTCCGTGAGATAGGACTGCGCGATGAAGATCACCGACCTTCGCTGTGCCGTTATCGGCAAGCACCCCATCGTTCGCGTCGTGACCGACGAGGGCCTCTATGGACTGGGAGAAGTCGAGTTCACCAAGACCTACCTCAAGCCCTTTGTGCTGCATTTCCGCGAGGCGCTGATCGGCGAGGATCCGACCGATGTCGAGCGGGTCATGTTGAAGATCCGCCAACGCGGTTCTTTCAAGCCCTACGGCGCGGCGGTCAGCGCTATCGAACATGCGCTTTGGGACATTGCCGGCAAGGCCGCGGGCGTGCCGGCCTATAAGCTGCTCGGCGGCAAGGTGCGCGACAAGGTACGCGTCTATAACGGCTCGATCCGCCAGAAGCGCACAGGCGACCGGCCGGAGGACTATGCCGCAGACGTCAAATGGATGATGGAGCAGCCGCAGAACTTCTTCATGGTTAAGCAAGGCATCTCGTTCCATTCCAACATGAAGGACAGCATCGAGGACTTCCATTACGGCGTGACGCAGACGAAGGCCGGCTATCACGGTGCCATGGATCAGGGCGTGATCAGCGAACGCGGTTTCAACCACATGCTCGACTGCGTGATCGCGATGAAGGAAGTGCTGGGCGATAAGGTCAGCCTGGCACTCGATTGCGGCCCGGGCTGGATGCTGCCCGATGCGATCAAGTTCGCCCGCGCGGTCGAGAGGTACAATTTGATGTGGCTGGAGGACATGCTGACCGGCGACTATGTGCCGTGGGTCAATCCGCAGGCCTACCGGGAACTGACCACCTCCACCTCGACGCCGATCCATACCGGCGAGCAGATCTACCTCAGGCACAATTTCAAGGAGCTGATCGAGACGCAGGCGGTGCGCGTCATCGGCCCCGATCCTGCCGACATCGGCGGCATTGCCGAGCTCAAATGGGTCGCCGAGCACGCCTATATGCACTCGATCCTGATGGCGCCGCATGGCACGGCGAATGGCCTGCTGGGCCTGGGCGCGCTGATCAACGTCTGCGCCACCTTGCCCGCCAATTACGTGGCGTTCGAATACCCCAGTGCCTCGGACCCCTGGTGGAACGACATCGTCATTGGCCTGCCCAAGCAGATCGTGAAGGACAGCATGGTGGATCTGCTGGAAGCACCAGGGCTAGGCCTCGATATCGACGCCGAAGGCGCCAGGAAGTATTTGCTGGCGGAGGATGCCGGATTCTTCGATTGACCGGCGACGGTGGCCCTCGATCTCATCGACCGAGGGCCTACTTCAAAGACACGTGGATGCACATCCCATCACAAACAGAAGCCGGCGCATTGTTGACGCGCGCCGACCTTGTTCAATTGTGGCGGATCTCGGTCCCGAGCACCTTCAGGCATTCGCGGATGAAGGCAGCGAGGGCTGTCCATCCCTTGGCCGACACCATGGTTCCGTCGACATACGCCTCCGTCGGCGAGAGGTCGATGTAGGTGCCGCCGGCCAGCGTCACTTCCGGTTCGCAAGCGGCGAGCGCGCCGACCTTCTTGCCGCGCACGACACCGTCCACGGCAATCAGAATCTGGACCCCATGGCAGATCGTGAAGATCGGCTTCTGGGTATCGTGGAAGTGGCGCACCATGGCTTGCACCCGTTTGTCGGTGCGGATGTATTCCGGGCCGCGGCCGCCGGCGCAATATACGGCATGGTATTGATCGAGCTGCTTTTCCGCTTCGGCAAACGTTTTGTTGATCACCTGAAAATGGCCGAGCTTTTCGGTGTAGGTCTGGTCGCCCTCGAAGTCGTGCAGGGAGGTCTTGATGAGGTCTCCTGCCTTCTTGTCCGGGCAGACCACGTGGACCGTGTGACCGACGGCTTCCATTGCTTGCTGGTAGACGAAGATCTCGTATTCCTCGGTGAACTCGCCGGTGAGCATCAATATTTTCTTGCCTGACATGATCATGTCCTCTGTCGTGTGAAAGGGGCGGGGCGAGTCATGCTGCGCCCCGCATTGATTGCGTTCTTCAGAACGGAGAGTCGGGGAAGAAGTATTCCTTGGCGTTGCCCTTGGTGATCAGCGGCGCGTCCAGCTTGACGGCGCCGCGAACCGGGGCCTGGCCAACCAAATTGGCCATGGTCATGTAGATGGCCGTCTTGATCATGGACGGCGGGTAGGGAGTCTCTACGGGGGTCATGCTGTCGCCGTCGATGACCTTCTTGACGATGTCCTTCATGCCGTTGCCGCCAAGCGCCAGCTTGATGTCGGTGCGGCCCGACTGCTTGACCGCCTCGAGCACCCCCAGCAGCATGTCGTCGTCGTTCGCCCACACCGCGTCGATATGCGGATATTTGGCGAGGTAATCCTGCATCAGCTTGAAGGCTTCGTCGCTGTTCCAATGAGCGTACTGAATGTCGAGAACCTTGAGGCCGGTCCCGGCGATGGCGTCCTGGAAGCCCTTGATGCGCTCATCGTCGATCACCGTTGGGATGCCGCGCAGGACAACCAGGTCGCCCCTGCCGCCAAGCTTGTCGATCATGTATTTCGCGGTGTTGCGCCCGACGGCGATGTTGTCGCCGGCGACGTAGAGGCCCTGGATGGTCGGGTCGGTCAGGCCGCGGTCGACGACGGTGATGAAGGTGCCCTTCTCCTTGATGGCCTTGACCGGTTCGGTCAATTCTTCCGAGGAGTAAGGCAGGATCACCAGCGCACTGATCTTGCGTGAGGCGGAGAGGTCCTCGATCGCCGACACCTGATCGGCCGCTGACGGCGACGTCTTTACGATGACCTCGACACCGGGGAAAGCCGCGTTGATTTCCTTGGCCGCCGTCTGCGCGTGATAGACGACGCCGGCGGTCCAGCCGTGGTCGGCGGCCGGTATCGAAACGGCGATGACTTTCTTGTCCTCGGCCATGGCATGGCCCGTCAGCAGCAGCGAGCCGAGCGCGGCCGCAGCCATCCATTTTTTACTGAACATTTTCTTCTCCCAGATTGGACCTGCAAAGACGCACCCGTGTGGTCCGGACACGGGGCTATTTCGAATTCGAGAACCTCTGAATGAGCATCGCGATGATGATGATGACGCCCTGAACCGCGGCGACCAGGTACTCGGAGACGAAGTCCGACAGCACCATGAGATTGGCGATCAGCTCCAGAATGACGGCGCCGGCGACGGTCCCCCAGACATGACCTTTGCCGCCACGCAGCGCCGTGCCGCCGATCACCACCGCGGTGATCACCTGCAGTTCCCAGAGCTGCCCGGTGGTCGGCGTTGCGGCACCCAGTCGCGGTACGTAGCAGATCGCGGCGATGGCCACGCAGACGCCTTGGACGATGTAAGCGATGGTGCGCGTCTTGATGACGGAGATGCCGGAATAGCGCGCGACGTCCTCGTTTGCGCCGACCGCCGCACATTTGCGCCCATACTTCATCTTGTAGAGGACGAACGATGCGACCGCGGCGACGGCGACGGATATCAGGATCGGGATCGGGACACCGCCGACGGTGCCGAAATAGACCGGCCGATACGCTTCGCGCAGCGACCGGTCTATCGGTATCGTGCCGCCGTCGGTCAGATAGGTGATCAACGCGCGGAAAATGCCCATTGTGCCGAGCGTCGCAATGAACGGTTCGATCCGGCCTATGGTGACGATCAGGCCGTTGGCGAGGCCACACATAAGACCGACCAGGGTCGCCACGAGCATTCCAGCCGGTATCGCCCACAGGCCGGCGTGCGGCGCCACCGCGTTCATGAACATGATGGTGATGCCGGTGACGAAGGCGGCCATCGAGCCGACGGAAAGATCGAGCCCTCCCGACGAGATAACGAACGTCGCGCCGACAGCGATGATGGCGATGAAGGCGCTGCGGGTGATGACGTTGGCAAGGTTGGTCGCGGAGAGGAAGTCTGGATTGATGAGGAAGCCGACCACCAGCAGGGAGGCCAATGCCAGGAAGGGACCCACGTCGGTCCAGGTGATGTTCAAATCACCGACGCGATGTGTGGATGGGGATCCGGTCATGACAGCCATTCTGTTCCTCCCTTGGCCTTCGGCCTCGGTTTCGGGCCGCTTGTCGCCAGCAGCGCCACATTGCTTTCGGTCATCTCGGCGCCTTGGACCTCGCCCGTCAGGCGGCCTTCCCGCATGACGAGGATGCGGTCGCAGATGCCGATCAGCTCCTGCATTTCCGACGAGATGACGATGCAGGCTTTGCCGCTGCCGACGATGGCGTGGATGAAGGCGTAGATCTGAGCCTTGTTGGCGATGTCGATGCCACGGGTCGGTTCATCGATGACGACCACAGAGGGGTTGGTGAGCAGCACCTTGGCGAGCAGCAGCTTCTGCTGATTGCCGCCGGAAAGCTGTCCCGCCTTCACGCTAGGGCTCTTGAGCCGGATATCGTAGCTCCGGACGGCCTCTGTCAGCGCGGCCGACTCGCGGCGTCTGCTGAGAGCCAGTGCGGGATGGAACCGTTCAAGTGCGGAAAGCGTGAGGTTGGGCGCCAGCCGTTCCTCGAGGAGCAGGCCCTTGCTCTTTCGGTCCTCGGTCAGGTAACCGATGCCTGCGTCGATCGCTTCGCGTTGCGAGCGGATCCGGACGGGCCGTCCCTCGAGTTCGATCACGGCGTGGGCCGGACGCAGGCCCACCAGCCCTTCGAACAATTCCGTGCGGCCCGCGCCGATCATGCCGGCAAAGCCAAGAATTTCGCCCCTGTGAACGGTGAAAGAGACGTCTTCGGCGTAGCCCGGGACGGTGGCGCTTTTCACGCTCAGCATCGGCTCATCGGACGGTGCACTCTTCTGCGGGTAGAGCGTTGCAAGCTCGCGGCCGACCATCAGGCGTGCCATGTCCATCTGCGTCAGGGCCGTGCCCGGATAGGTGCCGATCATCCTGCCGTCGCGCAGCACGGTCACCTTGTCGGCAAGCTGCTGCACCTCATCCAGCCGATGGCTGATATAGAGGACGGCCGTGCCGTGGGCCTTTAGCTGCCGGACGATTTCGAGGAGCCGATCCGTTTCCTCGCCGGTCAGCACGGCGGTCGGTTCGTCGAAGATCACGACCTTGTAGTCGTCGAGCAGCGCGCGGGCGATCTGGACCAACTGGCGGTCGGCCAGCGAGATGTCGCGCACCAGCGCGGTCGGCGAGACCGCGCAGCCGATCCGTGCCAGCTTTTCGGCTGCCAGGCGCCGCATGGTGCGGTCGTCCATCACATGGCGGCGCGAAAGCTCGCGGCCGAGAAATAGATTGTCCGTCACCGTAAGCGCTTCGGCGAGCAGGATCTCCTGGTGGACGAGGGCGATACCGGCTTTCTGGGCCTGGTCGGGCTTGGCGAACGTCACCGGCCGACCGGCCATGGACAAGGTGCCGCGGGTTGGCTCGGCATAGCCGGACAGCAGCCGCATCAAAGTGGATTTTCCGGCACCGTTCTCGCCGATGATGGCGTGGATTTCGCCCGGCAGTATGTCGAGCGTGACGTCGGAGAGCACGGTCACCGGCCCATATTGCTTCGAGAGACCCTGAGCGCGCAGCACCGGCTCCACGGCCCCAGGCGCATTGCCGCCGGGCAGCGCACTTCCTCCCTCTCCGGCAATATTGGCGGTAACGGACATTCGTTCAGGCCTCAATCGAAGGCCGGCAGCAGGCGATCGCGCGAGTGCTCGATGTGGGCGCGCATTGCTTTCGCGGCGGCATCCGGATCGGCAGAGCCGAACGCGGCGAGGATCGCCTCATGCTCGTCCAGCGCCTCCTCGGTCACGCGGGAATGGTACATCAGGCGGAAAATGTGGAAGTGGGTGTGTTGATAACCCAGCGTCTCGCGGATGAGCTCGTTTTCAGCGTATTCCATGATCTTGTCGTGGAAGATCGCGTCCTGCCTGGCGAAGTTCGAATAGCGCAGGCGCTCGTCCTTGCCCTCGCGGCGCGACATCACGCCTGCGGCCTCCAGCAGCGTGCCGAGTTTGGCCTCGTCCATCGTGGCAGCGGCTTTCGCCGCGCCGTGCGGTTCGAGCAGGAGACGCATTTCGTACAATTCGTCGAAACGGCGCCGCGTGATCTGCGGCGCGGCGCGATATCCGATCAGGTGCGTCTTCAGAACCAGTCCTTCGCCTTCGAGACGCCCCAGCGCCTCGCGGATCGGCGTATGGGAAACGTCGAATTCCTTGACCAGATTGTCGACGGTGATGCGCGAACCGGGCGCGATCTTCAGCGACATCAGCTGGGCGAAGATGGCCTCGTAGACGTCCTCGGCCAGGCTGCCGGCCCGCTGAATGCGGCCCGCTCCCGTGGGCGTTTCACCATTATTGCTCAAACTGACAGGTTGCATTTTTCGCCTCTCGACTGGGCAGACTGCTAACACGAGGGTTTGACCGATGCAATACTATATCCTATACGATTTTGTCGGCGCCGCTCAGTTGAGGATTTTTCGGTGCGGATTTCTGCAATGCGTTTCTCCGAAACTCCCCAAGGATGCAGCCTGTCATGAGCCTTCTCACAGCCCTCCGGCTCCCACGCGAAATTCTGTTTGGGAAGGGACAGCGTCATGCGTTGCCGACCGTGGCCGGCCGCCATGGCCGCCGCGCCCTGGTCTGCACCGACGAACGTTTCGCCGGCACCGGCGTGTTCGCCGAAATGATGGAATCCCTGCGGTCGGCGTCGATCGACGTGCTGGTTCACGACGGTGTCCTTCCGGACGTGCCGCGCGATTCGGTGGCGGTCTGCGTCGAGGAAGCGAGGGGCTTCCGGCCAGATATGGTGATCGGCATCGGCGGCGGCAGCTGTCTCGATTTCGCCAAATGTGCCGCCTTGCTGATCAGCCATGGCGGCGAGCTGCGGGACTACTACGGCGAGTTCAAGGTCCCGGGGCCGATGCTGCCGCTGATCGCCGTGCCGACCACGGCTGGCACAGGATCGGAGGTGACGCCCGTTGCAGTGATATCGGATCCGGACCGGACGCTCAAAGTCGGCATATCGAGCCCCTATCTCATTGCTGCCGTTGCCGTCTGCGACCCCGAACTGACAATGACTTGTCCGCCGGGCCTGACCGCGGTTGCCGGTGCCGACGCGCTCACGCATGCGATCGAGGCCTTTACGGCCATGCGCCGGGACGGGGACTTCAGCCTGCCGCAGCGCCACGTGTTCATCGGCAAGACGCCACTGACCGACCATTTCGCGCTGCTGGCCGTCAAACTTCTCGGCCGCAGCCTGGAGAAGGCGTGCATTGACGGCGGCGACGCCGAGGCGCGCTCCGACGTGATGATGGGAGCGCTGGCTGCGGGTTGCGCGTTCGGCACCGCCGGCACGGCGGCAGCGCACGCGGTGCAATACCCGGCCGGCGCGCTCACACATACGCCGCATGGGCTGGGAGTGGCGACAATGATGCCTTACGTCATGAGCTACAACAGCCGCGTGGCCGCGGCTGAGATCGCCGAGATAGGGATTGCTCTTGGCCTCGAGCCGAACGGTCGTGGTATCGACGAAATGGCGGACGCGACCATCGAGGAGATCAGGCGCTTGTTTGCGGCGATCGGCATCACCCCGACGCTGGCCGGTTTGGGGCTCCCGGCCGACAAGCTCGACTGGACCGCCGAGCAGGCGCTCGGCATCGATCGCCTGATCAAGAACAACCCGCGCCCATTCGACCTTGCCGCCATGCGCCGCCTTGTCCAGGCGGCCTATGACGGCGATCTCACCGCCTGCGCCATGTGAACGTCAGGAACAAGACGATGAACCTTCCCTACAATGCCTTCCCCCTCGATCAGGATCCATACGACGTTCGGGGCTTTCCGCACCGGCTCTATATTGGCGGACAATGGCTGCCGTCGTCCGACGGCGGGCTCATCGAGGTCACCGATCCATCCTCCGGCGCGGTGATCGCGGCAGTCCCCGATGCGACCCTGGAGGATGCCGCCGCCGCGGTCGAGGCAGCGGCCAAGGCCGCCAAGGGGTGGCGCGAGACAGCGCCGCGCAAGCGCTCGGAGATTCTCAGGCGCTGTTTCGAGCTGATGGTCGAGCGGTCGGAGACGCTTGCCATGCTGATCTCGCTGGAGAACGGCAAGGCCCTGCGCGACGCGCGCGGCGAGGTCGCCTATGCAGCTGAATTCTTCCGCTGGAACGCCGAGGAGGCTGTTCGTATCACCGGCGAGTTCGGCACCGCCCCGTCCGGCGCCAACCGCATCGTCGTCGATTACCAGCCGATCGGCATCTGCGTCCTCATTACGCCGTGGAATTTCCCCGCTGCGATGGCGACGCGCAAGATTGCACCGGCACTCGCGGCAGGCTGCACGGTCATTCTGAAACCGGCCAGCGAGACGCCGCTGACCGCCTATGCGCTGGCCGCGCTCTACAGCGAAGCCGGCGTACCGGACGGTGTCGTGAACGTGCTGACGTCGTCGACACCCGGCCCCCTGACGTCGGCCATGCTGGCCGATCCGCGCGTCAGGAAGCTCTCCTTCACCGGTTCGACCGGGATCGGCCGGGCGTTGCTCGCCGAGGCCGCCAAACATGTGATTTCCTGTTCCATGGAGCTTGGCGGCAATGCACCCTTCATCGTCTTCGACGATGCCGATCTCGATGCGGCCCTCGACGGCGCCATGATCGCCAAAATGCGCAATGCCGGCGAAGCCTGTACGGCTGCCAACCGCATCTACGTCCAGTCGGGTATCCACGATGCGTTCGCCGACGGTCTTGCGCGGCGCATGGCTGCGCTCAAGATCGGCGCCGGCACCAAGGCGGACACCGAATGTGGACCCATGATCACCAAGAAGGCGGTCGACAAGATTGACCGGCTGGTCAAGGACGCGGTCAACCGTGGTGCCAAGGTGCTGTGCGGCGGCTCGGTGCCTGAAGGGGATGGCTTTTTCTATCCGCCGACGGTCCTGTCCGAAGTCTCGCCGGACGCCGATATGGCGCATGAGGAGATCTTCGGCCCGGTAGCGCCCATCACCCGCTTCGAGAGCGAGGCGCAGGCCATTCTCCACGCCAACAACACCGAATACGGCCTCGCCGCCTATCTCTACACCCGCGATGTGGCGCGCGGCATGCGGGTGGCCGCCGAGATCGAGGCCGGCATGATCGGCCTCAACCGCGGCCTGATGTCGGATCCCGCCGCGCCCTTCGGCGGAGTCAAGCAGAGCGGCCTCGGGCGGGAAGGGGGCCAGCATCACGGCATCGCCGAGTTCATGGAGGCCAAGTACATCGCTGTAACCTTCTGAGCGGACACCATGCCGAAAGACCCTTTTCGCACCCGCGACCACGTTGCCGATTTCGATGACATCGTGGCCGACATCGTCGCCCGCAGCGCCGCGACGCGGGCTTCGCTGCCAATGCTGGCGGACATCGCCTATGGTCCGCACGAGGCCGAACGCCTCGACCTGTTCTTTCCGGACGGACCGCGCAGGGACCTCCCGGTGCATATCTTCATCCATGGCGGCTATTGGCGCATGTTCGCCAAGAGCGACTATTCCTACATCGCCGAAACGGTGACGAGCGCCGGGGCAATCGCGGTCGTGATCGACTATGCGCTGATGCCCGCCGTCAGGATGGCGGCAATCGTCGACCAGGTCCGGCGCGCGAGGCAATGGGTGCTGGATAATATCGCCAGCCATGGCGGCGATGCCGGTCGCCTAAGCGTCAGCGGCCATTCCGCCGGGGCGCATCTGGCGACCTTTTTGTTCGACGAGGGATCGGCACATCCGCCCTCGGCGGCACTCCTGCTCGGCGGGCTCTACGATTTGAAGCCGCTCCAGCAATCCTTCCTTGAGCCCTTGATAGGCCTGACCGACACGGAAGTCGGGGCGTATTCGCCGATGGGCAAATCCCACTCGTCGCGGACAAAGGTCACGCTGCTGGTCGGCGAGCGGGAAACCGAACCGTTTCACCTGCAGGCCAGATTGTTTGCCGATCGCCTGACGGAGCAGCGCCTGACGGCTTCGATCGGCATCGTCGAGGGGCGCAATCACATGGACAGCGTCCGGGATTTGGGTGTCAGGCATACAAAAGCGGGCACTTGGCTGTACGACATGATCCGAGCCGCTTGATCGATCCTGTCTCAGCCGAAACCTTCCCCCGTTAAGCCTTGCGCAACTCATGGCGCGTAATCTGCCTGCCAGATTGCGAGGCACCATGAAGCGCCAACCACTATTGCTTTTCGCCTTTCCTGCCTGTGTCCTGCTGATCCTCGCGGCGGAGCGAATGGCCACGCTCCTGCTCGGAACTTACCCCGCAAGCCCCGATATGTGGAAGATCTGGCTCGCCTTGCATCCCTCGTCGGGCATGGTCTGGCAGCAGGTAGATGTCTATCTGGGAGGGTCGATGGTCCTGGATTTCGCTCTGCTGGGCGCGGCCCTGGTGGTCTGCTGGATGGCAAGCCGGGCCAGAAGGTCGGCCGCATTCTTTCTTGCCAACCACGGCATCTTGGTCCTCGCGGCGTCGATGATTTTCATCGGTGGCCGTTCGCAGACCGCCAGCACCATTGCCGCGTTCACGGCGCCGAGTGGCTTTCGGTTCTCGCTGATGATGGACTTCACCTGGCTGAACTGCCTGCTGGCGGTCATCGGGGTCACCGCCTGCGCCTATTGCCACCTTGCCTATATCCGTGAACTCGGCATGCGCGTTGAATCGCGGCGCGTCCGGATCATGGCACTGCAGCGGGATTTTTAGACCAGCGCAGCGCTACGGGCCGCGCGCAGGTCCCGACCTAGTTTATCTTGTGATAGGTGACCTTGCCTTCCGGCGATACGCTCCGCTGGTAGTTGGAGCTCGGCGCGGGAGGCGCTGCCGGAGCCGACCGCCTTCGCGTTACCCGCGGCATATCCCCGATGGCAGGCTCCGCGTCGGCGGCGCTGGCGACCGCCGCCATGTCTTCGGCGGGCGAGGGGAGTTCGACCACGCGCGGCTCCTCGCCACCGTGATTTCCCGACATCTCCGGTGGCTGCCGGGCGATGTTGGCGTTGACCTCGCCGAAGCTCGCCCGCAGCCGGTCGTCCAGCGCCTCGAACCGGCTTTGAAATCCATTGTTGACGGTGTCGAGCCGAGCGCTCATGCGCTGCTCGAACTGGCCGAGGTCCTCCAGTCGCGCCTCGATCGCGCGCAGATCGTTGATGCCGCGGTAGAGATAGACGGCCGCGGTGGCGTTCAGCAGGGCAAACAGCGCCAGGCCGACAGAGACGGCAATAGCGAGCCTGGACCGGCTCTTCTCCCTGTCGAGCAACAGCGGTTCGACCGCTATCACAAGGTCGTCGGGATCGCTGATCGTCGTCATTGGACCACCACCTTGGTGCCGACAGGCACGCGCCTGAAAAGATCGATGACATCGGTATTGGTCAGGCGAAAACAGCCCGACGTGCCGTCGAAACCCACGCCCGAAGGGTCATTGGTGCCATGGATGCGATAGAGCGTGTCGCGGCCATCGCGAAGCAGATAGAGCGCCCTTGCGCCGAGTGGATTGTACGGCCCCGAGGGCACCATGTCAGGCAATTCCGGCTGGCGGGCGCGCATTTCCCTGGGCGGCCGCCACGCCGGCCACTCGGTCTTGGCTCCCACCTGGACCGTACCCGTCCAGCCAAATCCATCGCGTCCGACACTGATCCGGTAGCGCAGGGCCTCGCCCTTGCCGGTCACCAGATAGAGTGCTTTTTCCTGCTTGCGGATGATGATGGTCCCAGTCTTCTCGGCGGTGGAAAACGCCACCGTCTTGCGCAGGCTGGGACCCATGGCTGGCAGAGGCGGGCGGCTGTCCGCCAACGCGGTCTGTCCGGCCGCGGGCGCCAGCGCCAGGCCAAGCAGGCAGGCGGCTGTCAGCCGCAAGCGATGGCCGCTAGCGGGCCGCATCGTCGAGCCGCTCGCGGAACATCTTCTTCAGGTCCTTGTTGAAGCGCGCCCGGCCATCCACTTCGGACGGCAGCATGGCGCGGTTCAGCGCGTCGGCCAGCAGGGCGTTGTCGAGGCCGACCGACTTGATGTGCGGCGCCTTGAAGATCTTCTCCAGCTCGCTGCGCGAGAAGTGGTTGCCGAACCATTTGCGCTTGTGCTTGTTGGCCACCAGCGTGATTGAGACGGCATTGCCGCGCAGCTCGCGGATCTTCTTGTAGAGCCGTTTGCCTTGCCGCAGCGAAGCGACATTGAGCTCGAAGACGATGAAGATCTCGTCGCTCGTCGACAGCACGGAATTGTGCCAGGGCGTTTCGATGTTCGGCAGGTCGATGACAATGTCGTCGAAACGGTAGGCGACGAGATCGAGCAGCCGGAAGACGAAATCGGCGCCCTGCGGCTCGAACGGCAGCTGCGGCCGCTCGAAGGCATAGAGGGTCAGGCCGGAAGGCCGCGACAGCTTGATGACATCCATCAATTCGACATCGAGCCGTTCCGGCTGGCCGATGATGCCGGCAAGGTCGAACTGGTTGAACAGGTTGAGATAGGCGCCGCAATTGGCGCTCTGGAAGTCGAGGTCGACCAGGCAGGTGGAGGCCGCGCGCTCGGTCGATTTCGAAGCCAGGAACTCGGCCGCCGACAGCGCCAGCGTCGTGGCGCCGGCGCCGCCGCTGGCGCTGATGAAGGTGATGATGCGGCTTTTGGCGCCCTGGTTGCCGCTGTCGTGGAAGGTCACGGCGTTGAGCAGTTCCTTGCCGTCGAGCGGCTTGTGCAGCCAGTCCGAGGCATTCATGCGCACCAGGACGCGTGTCTGCTCCGACGTCAGCTCGTCGGAAACCGCGATCAGCGGCACACCAGCCCACAGCGCGCGCGCCTCGACGATGCCTGGATTGCCAAGCAATTCGCCATTGCCGAGATCGAGGATGACGATGCCCGGGCGCGTGTCCGCCGGCGGCCCCTTGAGGAAGTCGCCCGTCTCGGCAACCCGCACATCATAGATCGCCAGCGCATCGAGCCGCGTCGCCACATCGCGCTTGAAATTCGGATCCGAGGAAAACAGCGCAACCTGCTTTCGCTTGGTGGGGGTAACCTTAGTGCTGATGGCATTCATGGCCAGGTGCTCTTGATGTCTTCGCCCGTAACCGTGCTCAGCATGGAGGGCATGTTGATGTTGGCGAAACCCATCAGTCCTTGGAGGAAGAAGAACTGGAAAGTCCTGTTTTGCAGGCTGACGGCGATTGTCGGCACCGGCCCTCCAAGCCGGGTCTGATATCCAAGGCCGCTGGCCGTGTAGGTGATGACGACGTTGCTGCGCAGCAGGCCCGGGAAGAAGTGGCACATTCCAGCCCGCTGGTTTGCAGCCAGATCGGGGCAGGCGTCGTCATTGGTGTTTGCGGTGTCGCCACGAAAGATGCGGCTGAAATTGGCGGCGCTGAAGCCGCCGCTATTGCTGCAGGCGCCCGTGCCGGCGGTGTAGGTGCAGACGAAAGGTCCATAGGCGTCGGCGATAATCGGGGCGCCGGGAGACGAGATCGGGCCCGCGGTCGCGAGGTTGGTTGCCACCGCATCCGATATCGAAGCCAGCCGGGCGCCGACCTGAACGGCCTTGGTTGCTGCGTTCCATTGGTAGAACGCGTAGCCGAAATCGACGAAGCCCAGGACAAGTGAGAACAGCAGCGTCGATACAATGGTCATTTCCACCATCGCCGCGCCGTCTTCTGACTTTGTGAAACTCTGGATCATGGTCAAAACCGGATCAACCGCTCGTCATGGGAGCCTTGCAGCGTTATCGGACCGACACCGATGAATGCCAGCATCCCGACACCGGTGTATGGGTAGGTGCCGGACGCGCGCACGGTGCAGACTTGTGCCGTGGTGGAGCGATATTGGGTAACGCCGGCCACCACGGTGTCCTGGCACCCATAGTTCGTGGTCACGGTGACATTCGAAGTCTGCCAGCCGGCGACACGTGCGGGCGCCGTCCCTGTCGGGTTGCCGAACACCGCTATATTCGCGGCAATCGTCGCACAGTTGATGGCTGCCAGCCCGGAGTCGGTATACAATTGACTGTTGCAACGCGCGGCATAGCGGGCGGCGTCGGTAAGGCCGGCCTCCATTAGCAACTTGTCATGGATCAGATTGCCGAACTCGAACACCCCGGCCGACAAGATCAGCATCAGTGGCGTGATCAGTGTCATCTCAACAAGCACCGCGCCACGTTGGTCTTGCCTAAATCGATCGAGATATCGAGACAGCATCGCGAACATGGTGGTCACCGGTAGAGCTGCGCTTCATCGCGCAGGTAGTTGTCGAGCGTGCCATTGCCGCCTTTTCCGGTGATGTCGACCAACTCAACGTAAATATTCTTACCGTCCTTGATCGGCTCGGTGATGAAGAAGCTGCCGAATCTCCTCACCGGAATACCCGTCTGGCGGCCGCTGAAATTCGTGCCCGAAGCCTGCAACGCATTGCAGTCCAGGATTGCGCCGTAAAGCAGCCGGCGGTCGGGCGTAGAGATAGGGGTGCGGGCTTCTGCGGGCGGTGTGCCTCTTTCACCTCCAACCGCGGCATCGCCGGCAATACTGTCATCGGTGAGAGGGTTGCCGTCGGGATCGTTCTCATAACGATAGACCTCATACCGCGTCGGCAGGTTGGCACCGGTTCCCGACAGAGCAGCAGGCACAGCACGTGTGGGATGATTGGCGGCCCAGTAACGCGCGAAATTCCAATCTCCGGCGCCCATGCGACCGCCCATCAAGGTGCAGTTGCCGGCGATCTGGCACGAGTCACGTTCAAGGCCGACCCCCTTTGTCGGGTCCGTTTCATAGGTGACCTTGTTGCTCTTGACGTACTGGTCCCAGTTTGTGGCACCCTTGCGCACATTGGTCGCAGGACCATCCGAGTAGCTTGACGAATCGATGCCGAAACGCGAGTTGATACCGTTCTCGACAGGGCCAGCGTTCTGTCCCGGCTCCGTATCGACGCCGTCGCGCGAATAACAATTCTGCGGCTTGGAATCGGCGAGCATCTTTTCGAGCTGATTGGCGCCGTTGCCAAATGGCGAAGCCAGGAAAGCGAAGTTGCCGGGAAAATAGGATCCGTCTCCGCGCAGCATGATTTGGCGGCGACGATATTGCCTGGTTTGTGCCGCCTGCTCAAGCGTGACGCCGCCGGTGATGGTTGTGTCCTCATACGGGTTGCACATGAAAACGGGCGTGTAATCGCAGACGCCCGACGTGAACCCTGCCGTCGCACGGGCAGCAACGTTGAAGCTGTTGCTGGCCGAATTGCTCGTCAGAAACGACGCCGGGAATATTGCCGCGAAGCCGGTCGGAGCCACCCTCACTTCGATGAATGCGGTTTCATCTTCGCCGATGGATTGCGTTGCATTGGCATAGTTCGCGCTGGTGACCGGCGCTCCGTCAGACGCGGGCAAGGTTTTGAGGAAACACCACGAAATGTTGGCGGCGCTGTTGCATTGTGCGGTGCCGCCCGGCTCCCCGGACTTCAAGGTGAACCGGCCGGTAGCGCCAACGGTAGAGAAAGTAGCATCGTTGGCGACCAGTTTCGCCATGGCGCGTTCGGCTCTGGCCCATGAACCGGGCAAGCCATCAAGCTCGGCGGCGCCAGCCAACGCAAATGCGTCCGCTGCCTTCTGCAGATCGTTGTGCAGATTGTTGACCCGGCTCATATCGATTGCCAGCAGCGAAAATCCGATGATCGCCGGCAGCGTAACGCTGACGAGGATCAGCGCTATTCCCCTCTGATCGTGCCAGAAGGCGCGAATGGTCCGCAACATGGCCTTACTCTTTGCTCCCCTGACGCCAGGTTTCCTCGTACAGCCTGGCGCACTGAAACCGCATCCTTCCATTCAGTTCACTGCGTCGTAGTCGTCACACCCGACCCGCCGACATTGACTGTGATGGCCGGCGGCGGCGGCGGCGGCGGCGGATATTTGTAGTTGTTGGCGAGAGCTGCAGCGCGCGTGCCGTCGCCTTCGATATGCGTATTCCGCGAGGCTGGATTGAGCGGATCGACCGTCTGCAGCATCGAGTTGTATTTCTGCGTGTCGCCGGCGGCCAGCGTCACCGAATCATAGTGATTCAGATAGTCCGCAGCGCAGCCCGTCAGCAGGCCGGTGCACAGAGTGAGGACCAAAGCGCTATTTCTTGACATAGAGCATCTTGTCCTTCGATTTAAAGTTGAGCATGTGGCCATAGGGGCCGGTGACGCCGTCGCCCGTTTCATATTTCCGGATCATGTCCTTGTTCACTTCGAGCTGGCCGAGCACGAAGAATTCCGGATCGTTGGCGGGCCGTGTCTTGTCAAACGGCGTCTCGAGCTGCTCACCCGGCTTCACCGGCCGCACGATGTGCGGCGTGACGATGACCACCAGCTCGGTCTCTTCCTTCTGGTTGCTCGAATTGCGAAACAGCGTTCCGATCACCGGCACCTGGCCAAGCCATGGCACCTGATTCTGCAGCTTGGTGTTCTTGGTGGACAGAAGTCCGCCGACCGCGAAACTCTGGCCGTCGCGCAACTCGACGACGGTCGACAGTTTGCGGTTGGTGAAGATCGGGTCGCCGGCGGTAGTGAAGCCGGTCAGGTCGCTGACCTCCGGCGCCAGGTTCATGTGGATCTTGCCCTCGTCGAGTACGACCGGCGTGAACACCAGATTGACGCCGAACTGCTTGTACACGATGCTAATTTCGTCATTTTTGTCGAGCGTGCGAATAGGGACTTCGCCACCGGCGTTGAAGCTGGCTTGCTCGCCGGAAAGCGTGGTGAGATTGGGGTTGGCGAGCATGCGCACCGCGCCCTTGGCTTCAAGCGCCTCGATGTACAAATCGACTTTGATGTTGCTGTCGACAACGCGAGTGAGCAGTGCTCCGAAGGGCGTGGAGGTGGACAACAGGTCGCTGAGAAAACCTCCGGTGCCGAGCACCACCTTATCTTTGTCGACGGCGGTAATCCCGGTTCCAACTAGAGTTGTGCCGTCGCCGTTGGAGCTCCTGATCGAGACGCCAAGATCCCGGCCCGCGTTGCGCTTGGCTTCCAGCACGCGTACTTCAAGATTGACCTGCTGGCTGTCATCAACCGACACGGAATTGATGATATCGTCGGGACCATATTGCTTTGCAACTTCCAGGATGGCCGCCAGCGTCGCGCCGTCCTTGACATGACCGCCAAGCCTGACTCGACCGTTGACCGATCCGACTTCGATGCGCGACCTTGGCGCCACCTGACGGATCGCTTGCGCCATGTCGCTGACGTCGACGCCGACCTCGATCTGGATGACGCCGAGCGAACGTTTGTCGGTGGAGAACAGATTGACCGTGGTGGTGCCTGCGCTCTTGCCGATGACATAGAGCGTGCGGTCGGTCATCGGCTGGGCATCGGCGATCTTTTGGTCGCCGACGACGATATCGCCGAGGGTGGCATTCACCTGGATTGTCACCGATTGCGATGCCGGCAGGAAAACACGGTGGACACTCGGATTGGACACGTCGATAAAGCGGTCCGCCGCCTGCGTTGCGGATGCCGCGAGCACGCCCAATATGACCAGTAGGGCGCCCGCCAATCTCTCCAACATTCCAACCATTCCCTCACCTCGTTGCCCGCATCGGGCAGTCCCCACCTGGTCGAGCCGATTGTTATTGCTGTCTCGGCACGTCATATGATTCGAGCACCACACCCCGATACACGCCGACCGTGGCGCGCACCGGTGGTGGTGGCGGCTCCGCCGCTACATATTTAACCACTTCCTTCACGACCTCGCGCGCCGCCGGTGCTGGGGCCGATACCACGACGGGAGCCGGCTTCACCTTGCTCAACTGATCGAGTTGGCTTCCCACTCGGTCCACGGCCTCGGCCAACCCTGTGATCTTGGCGTCCGCGCGTTTGCGCTCATCCTCCGCGCGCTGACGTTCGGCCGCGGCGGCAGCGTCGGCTGCAGCTTGCCTGGCCAGTTCAGCCTGCTTTTTGGCAACGTCAGCCGGCATTTCACCGGTCAGGTCGGAAAGCGTTACCCGCTCGGTTGCCTCGCCCTTGCTGGCGGCCGCCTGGCGAAGGGCCAGAGACAACTGACCGGCGCCGGCTGCTAGAGTGAGTTTTTGTGCATCTTTCGTGCTGGCTTCCAGCGTTACCGATTTGACGACCGTCGGGCTATCCTTGCTTTCGTCGGCCACCTGGTCGACCGCGAGCACCTTCATGCCCTGCAGCAGCACATCGACAAAACTCTGGTCCGCGCCCTCTTCGCTGCGCACCGTTCGCGTCAACAACACATCGACCCTGTCGCCAGGGAAGACGAAGCCGGCGACGCCAAGCACGTCGTTGACCCTTATCGACACGGCTTTCATGCCCTCGCCGAGCACAGCCGAAAGCGTGGCGCGCTGGCCTGGGCCGGTAATTTTGCTTGCAAGGACGGGTTCGTTGACACCGATCGCCTGCAACGCCTGCTTGGGGCCTCCGCCAGTGGGAACGTCTTTGGTCAGGAGCTCTTCCGTCGTCTTGAATGCGCCTACCGGAACCGCTCCCGCTGGCCATGCGACTTCGCGCAATTTGTCGGCGGACAGCGTGTCGCCGAACTTCAGCGCCACCGCGGCCACCACCACCGTATCGCGCTGGACATTATTCGTCTGCGCGATCGCGCTGCGCTGATTGGCCAGCCAGATGTTGGCGAGCACCACTGCAAGCACGCCGAACACGCCGGCAAGGACAATCATGATGACAGTATTTGCACGCATGACCCCAACCCACCCTTTCGACTACGTGCCCCAAGGGGTCGCCTGTCTGTGGTTAAAAAGAGGCAGGCCATGCATTTGCGCCCAAGCCTGCCAGAGTATCACTAAGCAGCGCCAGCAAGTGCCGTGTTAAGTGTTGTCCACTGGGTGCCAACCCATGCGCCGACCGTAATCACGGTGCCGATGACCGCTACCGTGATGATACCGAGCAAGATTGTATATTCGACCATGGCAGCGCCGTTCTCATCGTCGCGGAACTGCCGGGTCATCGTGATGAACTTCCTCACGCCATTTTCTCCCTTTGGAGGTTGAACCCGACGAGACGAGCTGAGGATGAAATTCATACTCAAGCATCATCCGTCATCCTCAAGTCGACGGCCAACACGCCAAACAAACATCGAGAGCGATTACTATGCCGATATTTGAGCGTATGCTGCCTGTCAACCGACTGCGATTGCACCGGAGGCCGATCGACTTCTGGTGAGAGCGACTGGCCCAAACCTTTCGGCTCGGGCCAGTCAGAGAATTACGCCGCCGGAAGTGCACCAGCGAGCGCGGTCCATCTGCCGCCGACCCACGTGCCGACCGTAATGACGGTGCCGATGACCGCTATCGTAATAATGCCGAGCAAGATGGTGTATTCGACCATAGCAGCGCCGTTTTCGTCGTCGCGGAACTGCCGGGTCATCGTCATGAGCTTCTTCATGTCAATTTCTCCCTTTGGAGGTTGAACCCGACGAGACAGAGCCAAGGATGAACTCCATACCCAAGCATCCCCCGTCATCTCGATCCTAGGTCCCAAGAAATTGCGGAGTCAAACGGGATTAACGGTTCCTTAACTTCCCAATACATGAAATCTCGAGTTCAGGACGCCTCTAAATTTCAGCAAGAGCTTGATTCGTCTAATTTTTCAAGCGTTCTTAACCATTCGTTCACAATTATGCATGTGTCCTAATTGAGTAATAGGTAATTTAGCAACATCGCATAACCCTTTATATCTAAGGGGTTATAGCCAGATATGGAGCGGATTGCGATGTTAGAGCACCCAAGCGCGATAGGGTGCTCTGGACGCCTATTCACTCCGTCATGGTTGGCAGCGCGGAGCTCATAAATAAAAACGATATTTTTTTGGTGCGCTCCTTAACTATGTTGAAAGTATTGGCGGTACGTGAGGCGCCTCGGCGCTTGTGCGTCGCGTGGTTAACGTTTAGTTTCCGCTAATATGTGCTGAAGAGGTATAAGGGATTATGCTGGGACGGTTTATCAAGGGAGCAAGCGAGCAGCAGGCGGCGACAAAGGCCGAGCCGCTGACTGTACTGCCCATCGTTCCGGCGGTTTCTCCAGTTGCTGATATTGAACCCCACGGCGAGGACTTCCTCACGCTGAAAGTCGAACTGCATCGTCATTTGATAGACAGGTTCAATCTCTCCGCGCTCGAAACCGCGTCCAAGGATGAGATACTGAACGAGATCCGCCCCATCGTGCGCGAGTTCGTGCGCAGCCACAGCGTGCCGCTGAATGCGCGCGAACTCGATCAGTTGACCAGCGACACTGCCGACGAAATGCTCGGCCTGGGACCGATCGAGCCATTGCTGAAAGACGATTCGATCGCCGACATTCTGATCAACACCCACAAGCGCGTCTTCATCGAGCGATATGGCGTGATCGAGGAAACCGCGATCCGCTTCCGCGACGAGGCGCATCTCTTACGCGTCATCAACAAAATCGTCTCGGCCATAGGTCGGCGTGTCGACGAATCGGCGCCGATGGTCGATGCCCGGCTGGCAGACGGGTCACGCGTTAACATCGCGGTGCGGCCGATTTCGGTGGACGGGCCGCTGGTCTCGATCCGCAAGTTCTCCAAGAACCCTTATTCTCTCGAACGTCTGATGGCGTTCAACTCGATCCGACAGCCGATGGTCGATCTGCTGCGCATCGCCGTGCAGGCGCGCAAGTCGATCCTGGTGTCAGGCGGCACCGGCAGCGGCAAGACGACATTGCTCAACGCGTTGTCGAGCTACATCCCGTCCAGGGAGCGGCTGATTACGATCGAGGATGCGGCTGAGCTACAGTTGCAGCAGCCGCATGTCGGCCGGCTGGAGACGCGGCCACCCAATGTCGAGGGGAGGGGCGAGGTTCGCCAACGCGAATTGCTGAAGAACGCGCTGCGCATGCGACCGGACCGCATCATCGTCGGTGAGGTGCGCGGCGAGGAAGCGTTCGACATGCTGCAGGCGATGAACACCGGCCATGAAGGCTCGATGACCACAATCCACGCCAACACGCCGCGCGACGCGATCTCGCGGCTCGAGCAGATGGTCGGTATGGCCGGCATGCCGATGACCAACGATTCCATTCGCGCGCAAATCGCCTCGGCCATCGATATCATCGTACAGACACAACGGCTCTCGGACGGCGGCAGGCGTGTCACCTCCATATCGGAACTGACCGGCATGGAAGGCAATGTCGTCCAGCTTCAGGAAATCTATCAATTCGTTCGTCGCGATGTCCGCGCTGACGGCGCGATTGTCGGTGAATTTCGCGCCACCGGTGTGCGGCCGCGTTTTGCCACCGAAGCTGCGGCAATGGGGTATCATTTCGCAAAAGATGCGTTCAATCCGCAGGTTCCACTCTGATGCCGACCGGTCAGACCCTCCTTTACTTCATCTATGTGCTGGCGGCGGCGTCGGTCATTCTCGCCGCTGAATCCTTCTTTGTTTCGATCGCCGGGCGGCGAGCACGCGCAGGCATCATAAATCGACGCTTGCAGCGACTGGGCGAAGAAAAGCCGGCCGAGCAGAGTTTGCAGGGACTGCTGCAGGAACGCGGGCTGACCGCATCGGGGGACTTCATTTTCGGCGCAATCGCGCTCAACCGGCTCTATACGCAATCCGGCATCACCGGCAATCCACTAACTTTCCTGGCAGTTTTCCTGCTCGCCGGCTTCGTGCTGGCACTTCTTTTGCCGTTGCTTCTGCACTTATCCGTCATTGTCGCCGTCGTCGTCTTCCTGATGGTCGGATTTGCCCTGCCGATTCTCGTTTTGCGAAGAGCCAGGAACAAGCGCATCAATAAATTTGCACTCCAGCTTCCAGATGCACTCGATATGATCGTGCGTTCTTTGCGCGCCGGTCACCCAACCACCGTCGCGATAGGACTTGTCGCGCGTGAAATGCCCGATCCGCTCGGCACAGAATTTGGCATCGTTTCCGACGAAATCAGTTTTGGCCTCAGTCTGGAGCAGGCGGTTCGAAAATTGTCGGAGCGGGTCGGTTTTGAGGGCCTGCATCTGCTTTCGGTTTCGCTTTCCATTCAGGCCAAGACCGGCGGCAATCTCACTGAAATACTGTCGAATCTGTCGACAGTATTGCGTGAGAGGAGGAAATTGCGCATGAAGATCAGGGCTCTTTCCGCCGAAGGCCGCATGTCCGCCTGGATAATATCGCTATTCCCACTTATAATGCTTGGGGTGCTGTCAGTTCTCGCTCCGAGCTTTTACGGCGATGTCTGGGGTAGCCCAATTATCATGCCGGTGTTCGTGATCTTTGGTGCGTGGGCATTGTTGGGCGATTTTGTAATGTACCGAATGGTCAATTTCGATTTCTAGTGTGGGCATGGACGTGTTTACCAACATAGGGAATTCGGCTGCGCTGCTCTCTCTCGCCATCTTCCTGGCGGCAGGGGCATTTTTCTTGCTAGGCGCCTTTATCCTCATCCCGGTGTTCCAGACAAGGAAGCTCGTCACTCAAACCCTTTTAGCCGAGGGAATCACCAGTCGCCGCTCGCTCCATGCCCAGCAGGAGCTCAACAGGATTTCCGCGCAGCGGCCGGTCGATGCCTATTTCCGCGGCCTGGAAAAGGAACGTGGCGAGCCGAATGCCCTGGAAGCGAAATTGTTCCGGGCGGGGTTCTATCAATCAAGCGCACCGGCAATTTACACGATCACTCGCCTCGGCGCGGTCTGTGTTGGTTTCCTGGCCTGTTACGCCGTTCTATCGCGTATTTTGCCGACGCAATTGCCTGGTTTCCTGGCATTTGCGGGTTCAGCCTTGATCGGGCTTGGCTGCCTGGTCATTCCCAGCATTGCTCTCGACCGCTTCGAGAGCGGGCAAAAACAGGTTTATCGGCGCGGCTTTCCCGACTTCATGGACATGATGATCACCTGTGCTGACGCTGGGATGAGCCTCGAAGCGGCCGTGGAGCGTGTTGGCGCTGAATTGGCTGGCACCCACAAATGGCTGGGCATTCAACTCTCGATCGTGACCCTGCAGTTGCGTGCGGGCAAACCGTTGCGCGAGGCACTGCGAGAACTCGCGGACCGCATCGGGCTGGAAGAGGCGCGCGCCTTGGCCGTCCTGTTTCGCCAATCGGAAGAACTGGGCACCAGTCTCACAGACGCCTTGCGCATTTATAGCGACGAGATGCGCACCCAGAGAATTATGAACGCCGAGGAGCGTGCCAACGCCTTGCCGGTCAAGATGATGATCCCGTTAGGGCTCTGCATCTTTCCAGTCGTGATGATGGTCGTCATGTTGCCCGTACTCATTCGCATGAAGGGCATTTTCTTCTGAGTAGGTATATGCTTTGGTTCTAAAAAACAGAGTCGGAGGACTCTTGGGGGATAAAATGAAAAGGCCAATGTGCCTCGCAGCCGTAGCCGCAGCCAGTCTTTTGATGGCGCTTGCCGGTTGCCAAACCAATAGTGCGGACACCACCGGGGGGGTCGCCCGCACCAACGAGCCGTCGAAGGGCGACGTGACGTCCTTTGGCGATGCCTTTGACGGGCTGAAGACGGTCAGCGATGTCGAATATTACGCCTCGGACCAGGCAGTAGGAGAAGCCACGAACCAGTTCCGCGCCGAAAATTACGGCAATGCCGGCGCCTTGTTCTTCAAGGCGACGCAACTCGCCCCTAACGATGGTGGCGCCTGGATGGGGCTGGCCGCTTCCTGCGACCGCATCCGCCGTTTCGACCTTGCTGACCGTGCCTATGCCAGGGCATTCAGGCTAGTTGGCGCGTCGCCCGAATATTACAACAATGTCGGCTATTCCTACCTGCTGCGTGGCAAGCTCCAGGACGCGCGAACGAGTTTCCTCAAAGCCTATGAACTAGCGCCAAAAGACCCGACCGTGGCCAACAATCTGAAGCTGCTGTCGTCGAGCGTGCAGAACGTCGAGCGCTAGCATGCTGCTTGTTGAGGTGCTGCTGCTGAAGGCGCTCGCGATACCCTTGCTCGCAAGGGTTGCCTGGCTGGACTTCACGACACAGAAGATAGCCAATCGCGACGCGCTGCTGCTGCTCTGCCTGGGGGCGGGGTCGCTGCTGCTGTTGTCGCTGCAGTCCGGATCGTGGTGGAACATGGGGCTGAGCGCCATCGCCGCGCTTGTGTTGTTCGTGGCGCTCTTTCCATTTTGGGTGCTGCGAAAGGTCGGCGCGGGGGACGTCAAGCTGATGGGGGTGGTGCCGTTTCTAGTCGGCGGCAATGATCTCGCCGGGTTTTCCATCTTGCTGCTGCTTTTCGCCCTCGCCACGGCCATGGTCGTGAAAAATCCGTTCTTGCTGCCGCAAGGTGCGTTCCGCCTCTACGTTGAACACCTGGATCGCAAAGGTGTCGTTCCGTTCGGCGTCCCGATCTCGGTGGCGTCGATTTGCATGATCGCCTTGCAAGTCGGATACGGCTTTTTGGTTCCTGGCTCTCTGGTGATGTGACAGCGACGGACGCTGGGCGGCCGATGCGCTGCTTCGTCTGGCTTATGTTTCGGCCGCCGGCTTTGCGATGGCATCCGCTGAATTTCGGCGTTGTTAGCCCCCACGCACGAACGGATAGCCGTGCTGGCCGATATAGTCCGCCGGGATCGGCTCATCGACCCCATATTTTTCCGGCATTTTCGAGCCCGGAACATGGAACGTTCCAAACAGCGCATCAATGACGGCAAGATGACTGGCGAAGTTCTTGTCATAGGCGTCGCGTTGATCCGCATGATGCCAGTGATGAAATTGCGGCGTTGCGATCAGCCATTTGAGCGGCCCGAATTTCATCCTGACGTTGGCGTGCAGCAGTAGCGCATGCCCGGTAGCAATAATGAAGTACACTGCGATTGCCTTTGACGAAAATCCCAGAAAGAACACCGGCAGAAGCGAGACGGCCTTGGTGACGATTTGGTCTACTGGATGGGCCCGGAAAGCAACCATCCAGTCCAACTCCTCGACCCCATGATGAATTGCGTGGAATCGCCACAGCGCCGGGATTGCATGGAACGCTCGATGTGAGGCGTAGACGCCGATATCGGCCAAGACAATGATCTCCATGACCTGGAGCCATGTCGCCTGACTGCTCACCGTCACCGTTATCCTCTGCGGAACCAATATCGCCGAGGCGCTCATTGCCGCTGCCGCGATTAGGACGAGGCAGATCTTGAGGAACGCGCCGTTCACCACCGCGTAGATCACATCGGTGCCGAGACCCTTTCGGAGTATCTTTTGCTGCGTCCGGAGCGCGAGGATGTGTTCAAGCGGCACGAAGATCAGAGCACAAATAAGCAGCGCTTGCAGACCAAAGAGGTCCATCGGCTCCATCTCTCTGTTATCCACGACATCGTCCTGGAGAGGAGTGAACCACTTCGTGATCCGGCACACAAGGCAATGGTGTCCAAACAGTTAACTGGCGCGCCATGACCTTTAGCCCGGAGGCTTTGGCGGCTTCGAAGTACATTTCGACTAAGGGTCAATTTGCCGTTAACGCTCAGGAAACCATTTGCTTGTCGCCGCGCGCAAGTAGTGCTTCAGTGCCGCTTTGAGGGGAGGGCGAAATGTTGAATGAGGATTTTCTCGGCCGTATCGCGATCGTCTGTATCATGACGGTCCTGGCGGTTCTCAGCGCGATTCCTCTGTTTGCCTATTTCCATCAGAACGTATCGGCAAATGCGCTTGCAGTCCTGAATCAAATTCTGGCGACCGTGTTGTCTGCCTTGCAGGTCTTCCTGACTATCAGCCGACTCCCGCCAAAAGGAACCGCTCAGGGAATCGAACCGAGGATCACAGCGATGGCCGGGACGTTCATGGTCGTCGTTGCAATGTTTCTGACACCGGCATTGGAAAGCGACGCCGTGCAAATGGTGGCGCTCGGCTTGATTTTCATCGGGATGGTCAGCTCGGTGTTTTGCCTCTATTGGCTGGGCCGCTCCTTCTCGATCATGGCTACGGCCCGACAGCTGGTCACCTCCGGTCCGTACTCGGTTGTTCGCCATCCGCTATACGTTAGTGAGTTGGCATTCGTTCTCGGGATGATCCTCTCGCATTTTTCAGCGCTGATGGTGGTCCTCGGTGCGCTTCAGTTTCTTCTGCAGTACCGGCGCGCCCGCAACGAGGAAGGTATCCTTCGACAGACCTTCCCTGAATATGAGGCATATGCCCAACGCGTCCCAATGCTGCTCCCGCGTTTCCGTCGAGCGGCGCCTGCGCCCGGCCACTGATGTTCGGTCCTCCTGAACGGAGCCGCATAGCGCATTAAGGCGCGATCGCGCGCTTGATCTGCGTGGCGATCCAGCGCCCAACGCCGACCGCTGCAAGCAAACCCAGGCGCGCCGAAAGCGTTCGCATCGGCACAAGAACCCATCCATGAGAATTTGGCCGAAGAGCGTTTCACTCGGAACATATCCGGGAAAGACAGGTTTGGTGGAAGCAGTACACAACCAAAGGAGATGCTCCAATGATCACCAAACTTCTCTCCGCCACCGTGCTTACGGTCGCTCTGGCCACGTCGGCCATGGCACAGTCGAACGGCACCGGTTCAGGCTCGACGTCCGGCGCCACCAGTGGTGGCACCACGACCGGCACCGGCGTCGGCACGGGTTCCGGTGCGACGACCACGCCCGCCGACCCGAGCACGACAAATTCGACAACCAAGTCGAACGGCATGACCGACCGCTGCAAGGATGCCGCGGGCAACGACATCGACAACAACACCGCCACCGGCAACACGACGTCGAACGTGCAGAACTGCAACAAATGAGCCACTGGCTCGGAGCGCCGCCCGAAGTCGTTCTTCTCCCTGGGGGCGACTGATCGGGCGGTGTTCTTGCTGCAGGGGCGCCGATGAGCCGCGATGGCGTCAGGCAACGCCGTCCGCTCGATCGGATTGGCAGGCGCATGCCGGACCTGCATTCCTTCATCACAAGAAATTCGTGGCATGCTGGAAAACGGCCGCCGGGCGCCTTGCGGGAGAACCGGCTCATCATGACCAGTCACGCAAGATCATGGACGGTTCCGGAGGCCGGCAAGCTGGTTCCGGTAGGTCGCTGGACATCAGGTATGTTCAGGCGTGGTGGAACATCGGCGATCAACTGTCGTTGACACGCTCGTGAGAGAAAGGACACCGTGCATGTCAAAATTCCAGGCTGCCACTCCGGATCGTCTGCGGCAACTCAGGCTTGAAGCGTCTGCTTACTTCACCCCGATGATGCTGCACGAGGCATTGCTGCGCCTTTCCCACGCCTGCGGCGGTGAAAGCCTTGGGCGGTTCGAGAAGGCCATGGTCGATCAGATAGAGGCGACGAAGGACGATCGGCCCGATTTCGAAACGATCAAGGAATTCGCGATCGAGCAGCTTTATGCCTTGATCCGCGAAGCCAATGAGTCACCAAAGAAGAAACAGTCGCTGGAGAAGATGGATACACGCAGGACGCCCGGCCGCTCCGAAGAACCGCAGACGCTCGAGGATCAACTGCAGGCCGGGTTGGAGGATTCTTTTCCGGCAAGCGACCCGCCCGCGGTGGTGTCCACGGCAATTCCAGGCGGAGCAAAGAAGCTGGTCGGGACCGACGAGGTCCTGAAACAGCAGCGAGAACAGGCCGCCAGAGAGGCCCGCCAACCATAGGGCCCAGGCATGGCTGCATACCGGGCCTTGCAGCCATGCGCCGGTGTGACAGCGCATGGCTCTCCGCATCAAAGCTTGACAGCGGTCTCCCGTGCCCACAGCCGCAGTTTGCGGCACGCCTCTATAAACGTCTTCACGGAACCTGCGTTATCAAGCCCGATCAACCCCTCATCGGCATCGGGAGCTACGCCCGCCTTGGCCAGGAGAGGTTGGGCCGCCGCTGTGAAGCCGATGAATTTGCAATGGGCGAACGCATCCGACACGAAGTCCCTCGCGGCCGCCTCGTCGAGCAGCATCTCGGCACCCTCCTCGGAGAGGAGCAGTACCACGGCGTCGAACAACACAGACGGGCCGCCGTCGATCATGTGCCTAGCCTCGATGTGGCTGCCGTCAGCCGCGTCGACGCCGCCCACCTTGGGCGCGATCACCTCCATCACCGCGCCTTCCGTTTCGATGGCGGAACGGAGCTCTTCGAACAGCCCTGTGTCGGTTCCATTGCTAAGCAAGACGCCGACCTTGCGGCCCTTGAAACTGTCAGGCCCGTTCTCGATGATGCTGAGCGCCGGCGAAGGCGGCAGGTCGTCGCGCGTCGGAACGGCTGCCTCCGCGGGGTCGGGCATATTCCGAATGCCGAGCTTGTCGGCGACGGTGGTCGCCAGGGTTTCGTCGATGTTCAGCAGATGCGAAACCATGCGTTCGCGGATCGCCGGTGCCTGGACCTTGCTCAATTCGAAGGTCAGCGCCATGGCGATGTGGCGCTGCTCCGGCGGTGTCTGGCTGTTGAAGAATTGCCGGGCCTGGCTGTAGTGGTCGGCGAAACTTTCCGCGCGCAGACGCACCTTCTGCCCGTCCTCGGCATCGGCGAAGGAACGAAAGCCGCGTTGCGGATCCTCGCGCGGTCCCAGCCCCCATGAATTCGGTTCATAGTTGGCGCGACCGACCGGATTGCGCATAGCCATGTGTCCGTCCTGTTGGAAATGGGCGAACGGGCACTTCGGCGCATTGATCGGGAGATGGGTAAAGTTCGGGCTGCCCAGCCGTTTCAACTGGGTATCGAGATAGGAGAAGTTGCGGCCCTGCAGAAGCGGATCGTTGGAGAAGTCGATTCCGGGCGGCACATTCTGCGTCATGAAGGCAACCTGCTCGGTCTCCGCGAAGAAATTATCCGGCATCCGGTCAAGCACCAGCCGCCCGACCGGGATCGGTTCGAGCACCTCTTCAGGAATGATCTTGGTTGCGTCCAGAATGTCGAAGTCGAAGCTGTCGGCAAACGCCTGATCGAACAATTGCACCGTCAACTCCCATTCCGGGAAATTGCCGGACTGGATGGCGTCCCACAGATCGCGACGGTGAAAGTCTGGATCGGCGCCATTGATCTTGACCGCCTCATTCCAGACCACCGATTGCATGCCGAGCTTTGGCTTCCAGATGAATTTGACGAAGGTGGATTCGTCTTTCGCGTTGACCAGGCGGAACGTGTGGACGCCAAAGCCCTGCATGAAGCGGAAGGAGCGCGGGATCGCGCGATCCGACATGATCCACATCACCATGTGCATCGATTCCGGCATCAGGCTGATGAAGTCCCAGAAATTATCGTGAGCGGTCTGGGCTTGAGGAAAGGCCCGGTCCGGCTCCTGTTTGGCGGCATGGATCAGGTCGGGAAACTTGATCGCATCCTGGATGAAGAAGACTGGGATATTGTTGCCGACCAGATCCCAATTGCCTTCCCTGGTGTAGAGCTTGACCGCGAAGCCGCGGACGTCGCGGGCGAGATCGAACGAGCCCTTGTTGCCGGCAACCGTCGAGAAGCGCACGAAAGCCGGTGTCTTTTCGCCGGCCCTCTGGAAAATATCGGCACGTGTGTATTTGGCCAGAGACTCGTAGGTCTCGAAGTAACCATGCGCGCCGTAGCCGCGGGCATGGACGACCCTTTCGGGAATGCGTTCGTGGTCGAAGTGGAAAATCTTCTCGCGAAAATGAGAGTCCTCGATCAGCGCTGGTCCGCGTTCGCCGATCCGCAATGTGTTTTGATCGTCGGAGACCGGTGTTCCGAGCGCCGTGGTCAGAGTGGGCGTCTCACCCCCGGCGATCTGGTGCAATTCCCCGCCGTTTCCGCGCGCGCTATCCGGTTCCTGACCACTTGCCGATTGGCGAGCGGAGCGACGGGCGGATTTGGCCATGACATATCCTCGTTTTGATGCCGGAGGGGGGTGGAAGTACTCAGGACGTCAAACTGCCGGTGCGCGGCTTTGTTCCCGTGAAAGAACCGCTGCGCGCGCGTGCATCGCCCAAGGCGCCATCCCTATCGCGGCGACGGCATGGGCCGATTGGGTAAGATGCCCCCGCTGCGCGGAATTTCTGAAGAGTTGTCTTCAGCGCGAGGAACGAACCAAACTTCCATGCATTTAGCAGGGGCTGCGTTCATACACTCTTCTTCTGGGAGCTGGACCATTGTCATCCGGAGGCTACATTTTGGCCGACCAAGAAACCAATGAAGTTTCCATCGTTGAGCTCATACCCGCCATGCGGGCTTTCGCGCGTACCTTCTGCCGCGTCCCCGACGATGCCGACGATCTGGTACAGGAGACACTGACCAAGGGTCTCGCCAACATCGACAAGTTCGAACCCGGCACACGCATGAAGTCGTGGCTCTTCACCATCATGCGCAACACGTACTACACCCGGGTCAAGATCGCTGCCCGGGAAGCGCCAGGCCTGCTCGACTGCGCGTCGTCCCGACCGATTTCGGAAGCCACCCAGGAATGGAGCGTTCAAAGCAAGGAAGTCCACGCCGCCATACAAAAGCTACCGGAACACCAACGCGAGGTTCTGATGCTGATTGGCGTTCTGGGGGTGAGTTATGAAGAAACGGCCGAGATATGCGGCTGCGCGGTGGGGACGGTAAAAAGTCGGCTGAACCGTGCCCGCGCCAATATTCTCGAGTTGCTTGGGGAGAGTTCGTTGCAGACACTAATCGAAAGACGAAATCATCTATCGGATGGTCAACTCGATATGGAGGGTGACAGCCGCAGATAATCAGTTCTGCACGTCACGTCGACGTTTCTCAACCAGCGCGTTTTGCAACTCCATGGCCAGCCTGGTTAGCCGGTCTGGAATTTTTTCCTGCTCTATGGCGTCCAGGAGAGAAGTGATCTCCTGATCCATGGCCAGACCGAATTGCGGGTCCGCGGTATCGTCGCTCGAGTGAGACATCCATATTCTCTTGATAACCAGCAGTCCCTGACTTTAGTGTGGTGACAAACGCCGGACATTACAAGGCGATGTCCGCCGCCGGCAGTGTTGCCGCCAATCCTTGCACAGCTTTATTTCCTTGGCCTTACGCTGCAGGCAAAGGACATGGGGTGACGGCGTTCTTCGGCGCCTGGTCGGCGGCATGATCCTGATATTGATCGGACTTGACGAGATTGCAGTCCAGCCCGCGCTCATCGCCGTGCTGTTTCCCGCAGCCGATCTTTCTTGCCGCGGGTGCCATGATTTCCTCCTTCGGGTCGGTGCCGATCTTCGGCGCCTCTGGTTCGACGTCCGAACTGGCGGCGCGCAGTAATGTTCCGCCGCCACGAGCCAGTAGGAAAGCCTCGCCATCCCATGACCGAAACGGCTTCTCGCCATTGATGACGACCCGCATTTGGTGAGCTTCCGCCAGGCGGCCGACATCGGCGCGGTCCCACGAAAGCGATCCGCGATAGGAATAGTTCAGCAAGGCGAGCCAGCCAGGCCGTTTCAGAACGCGTGCGATCTCATCGAAATGCCGCTCGGCCATGCCGGCCAGAACCAGATAAGGAAAGCTGTCAACCGCCAGCACGCAATCGAAACTGCCGTCGTCGAATTCGCTCAAATCGAGACCGGAGGTTTGCCGCAACTCGACGTTGCCCAGCGCGGCGCACCGCTCGGAGGCGATGGAGATCATCCGCGAGGATATGTCGATGCCGATCATGCGGTTGAAGGAGTTGGAAAGCGCATGCTCGAAACGGCCGATGCCACAACCAATGTCCAGAATATCCCGGCGGGTTCCGGAGAAGTCCTGCTGCTTGAGCCAGGCGACGACTTCGTCGGTCGTGGCCGAGAGCCTTTCCTCATCCCCTAGGGATGCGAGCTGGACACTTGCTGTCTCCGAAATCGCTGCCGCCGCATCGAAGCTCGAGGCCAGCCGCGTGACGACGGCGGCACCGGTCTCCCCGTCGTCGCGTGTGTGCCGAACGGCCGCTCCCGTCGCTCGCAATGTGGCAAAGATATCTGGCTTGCGGCGAAGCAACCCGGCTACCTCTTGCAGCCTTTCCGCGTCTCGCGCATTCATCGGAACGATATCCAGCACGATCTTTGCCAGTTCCGCCGCCCTGATCCCAGTCTGCAGGTGAAGCGCCAGCCTGGCGACGACTGCTTCGGCGCAGACACCATCCGCCATGCAGTCTTCAACAGCCGATCTGATCGTAGTGCGGCGCGGAGCGGATTTTGGCTTGGTTGCAGGCATGGTATCAACTCCGCGTCCAGACCCTGCGCATCGTCCACCTGTCGATGGCGCCCCAGCCATATTTGTACGCTTCCTGGCCGCGCAGGAAATCGAACTCGCGCGCACCTTCGCGGATCGATTCCGCGATCGCGTGGCCGATCAGGATCGCCCCTGGGCTCTCTTCGGCATAGGCGGGGTCGAAGCCCCCGAGATAAGCATAGGCACGACCGCGATGGTGGAAGCCGTAATAGGCCCCGACCGTCCTGCCATCGATTGCCAAAAGCCAGCATCGGACCAGGCCGCGAGCGTCGAGCAAGGGAAGTGAGCGCCTGTGGAATTTCTCTGCAGCCGCGTCGGCCAACACGCCACCTCCGTGTCCGGCCCAGCGCGCGTCGTGCAGGCGGATCAACTGATCGAGGAAGGTTTGAGGATCGCCTCGTGCCGACGACAACGCGATCCGGCCGCGTCTGGATGCGGCCTGCCGCGCCCGTCGCAACTGGCGCCGGCGCCGGGAGGGTACACAGCCTGCAAGGGTATCGTCTCCGGCGATGGCGAGCACGGGGCAAGCACCATGAGTGGCTGGCTGCCCCGCCTTCAGATCGGGATGCGCAATCGCAAGACCGGCGCCGCCTTCCGGCAAATCCGACAGGATCCACTGCGACCAGCCGACCGAGAGGATCTTTTCGGCAACAATGGCCGCGACCTGGTTTTCGACGCCGGGAACACACAGGATATCCAGATAGTCGCTGAGCGAAATGCCGACCGGAAGAAGTTTCGAGCCGGCGGTCCCATGCTCCAGATAAAGCGGCGCCAGCCCTATCAGTTCGCTTCCGCGCCAGACCGCGACCGTCGCCAGGTCGCCGGGCCCGAATGTGCGCCACCATGGCACCAGCCACGCAGGAGATTGAAACGGCGTCGCCGAGGAACTCTGCTCCCACAGTCCCCACCAATCCGCCGCAAGCGCATCGAATTGCGCCGGATCATCGATGATCTCGCCGCGCAACACAGACTTGCTCACGGTGTGACGGCGAGGCGCCCGGCATCGGTGCCAAGTCGTGCCAATGCTTGATAGGCATCCATGTAAGACGAGATCATTCGCTCCAGCGAGAACCGCCGTCGCGCCTCGGCGCGGCATGTCTCGACGTCCAGGCTTGACGCCGCAACGATGGCTTGTGCCATCTCGTCGACCGTATTGACGAGAAAACCGGTCTTGCCGTGCTCGATCACGTCGGGAAGCGCACCATTCGGAAAGGCGATCACCGGTGTGCCGCAGGCCAGCGCCTCCATGGCGACGAGGGAGCTGGTCTCGGCGGCAAGGCTCGGGATGACCAGACAGCGTGCTGCGTTGAGAAAGCGCCGCTTGGCGGTGAAACCGAGCGGACCAAGAAAGCGGCGGCGGCCATCGAGACGACATTGGACCTCGTCGCGAAAGTACCGCGTGTGCGTTTCATAGGGATAGACCTTGCCGCCGACAACCAGCGGCACACCTGCCTGCTTGGCCGCGTCCAGCGCCAGGTGGATGCCCTTTTCCGGACAGATACGGCTCAGAACCAGTGCGAAGTCGCGCTTCGGCTGCGGCAGGCTGAGCGCCTCTATATCTACTCCATTCGGAATTGGCGGCGCCAGTTTGGCGCCAGGTGGCGCGGTTTTCTGCTGGGCGGCCGAGACTGCATGAAGCCACAGGTCGTCGCGCGTCGGCCGCAGTGCCCCGGCCGGATACCAGTCCAGCGGTAGGTGAAGGGTCACCAAGGTCGGGCCATCGTCGGGCAGATAGGCATCGAAATCGATGCCATGCAGATGAACCACATCGATCGGCCATCTGGCGCGGGCAGCCGCGATCGCGGTTCGATGAGCCTGCTGCGCGCGGCTCTTCGCCGCCTCGTCGAGCACGCCGCCTTCCGCCGGTGTTTCCACAAGCGTGCCGCTCGCGCTGGAGCCCCGGCAGCCGACGACAATAGACCGATGACCCGCGCCAACCAGCGCGCGATCGAGCATCGACAGGACCTGTTCGGCACCCCCGACCGCATCCGGTCCGACAGGCGCGAGGGGATAGGCGACATTGAGGACGGTGAGCGTCATGGCCGGCCGAGCCATGGTGCGGGATGGGCGCAGGCGGTTGCGCACGACCTGGTGCCGATCTCGAAGGGGCCGAGAGCCTTGACTTCGGTCAGTGCCTCCGATGATCGCGGACCGGGTCGCATGAGAGCCTCACGCAGCCGAGGCCCGCTGCGTCGGGAGCGAGGCGGACGTCATGCCGGGCGCGTAGCGGCGGATCATCGTTGCACAGAACTCGGCGAATTCCTCGGGTACCAGCGGGGGGCTGGTGTGGTGAGGCATCATTCCGCGATGCTCGGGCGTGAAGCAGAAGGTGACCGTGACGTCGAAAGCGGCGAGCGCTTCCATCTGTCGGTCGAACCAGTCCAACGCATTCGGCCTGAAGCTATCGGCCCAGGAAAGCCCCGTGCGCATATTGGTCACGCCGAGCCGCTTCATCCAGGCGACGGCATCGTCCAGCCGCGGGTCCTCGAAATGAAACCACTGCACCAGGCCCATTGCGGGTGTGTAGCGTAGGAATTCTTCCAGCGCCGGTTTTGGCGTACCGTCCTGGCGCAGCAGCCCCATGTGGAAATGGCGGTAATAGGAAGATCCCTCCGCCTCGCGATGCCGCGTCGTTGCTTCCCATTCGCGCGGAAGGTCATAGAGGCTGTACCACTGGATTCGCGGTGCGTTGCCGAGCAGCAATTCGGCGGTGCGCTTGAGCCCCCAGACCTGTATTTCCTCGGCCCCGAAGGTCGATACGCCGACCTCGCTGACCCAGATGGGGAGGTCGGTGACGGTCGCGATCTCACCGATCTTCTGCGGCCATTCCTGAATTTGCCACAGGTTCCAGTCGAGGGGAAAGCCGTGAACAGCGACGGCGTCGACATGGTCCAGCACGCCGAATTCCTTCATGCGCGTGATAAAGCCGGGGTCTATCGGCGAGATGCCGCCAAGCACTTTTATCAGAGCCGGGTTCTCGGATGCGATCGCGTCCGCCGACAGGACTGCCATCCTGGCAAAGCGGCTCCAATCGGGGTCGAGCTCGGGGTCCCAATGCGATTTGTTGTTGGGCTCGTTCCAGATCATCGCGGCTTCAATCATGGAGCTTTCCTTTCGACGGATATATCGCGCCACCGCCGGCCGGATCGCCGGCAGCGCGGCAGAAATAGACCTCCTGCTCGGGATGCAGAACGATCTCGAAACCGGCGCTGCGCAGCATCGCTTCGGTGCAGGCCCGGTTCGGTATCCACCAGTTGGTCGGATCGTCGGCATAGCGGTGTTCGATGAAATGCAGCTTGGGAAATTCCGGCTGGTCGAACAAATCATGCGTCCAGAAATGATAGTTCTCTTCCAACGCGGGCAGGTCCTTGCTGCCGCGCTGCATGGACTGAAAGATCATCAGGTCGACGGCGACGTGCTCACGGATCAGGTCGAGCGCGAGCAAGGGGTGGCGCAAATGGTAAAGCACTCCCATGAAGAGCACGACATCGAATGTCTCGCGCAGGGCACCGACGTCGTAGACCGACAGCTTCTGGAATTCGATATCACAGTCCGCGATCTCGGCGGCAAAGCGGGCCTGGGCCAGATAGGCCTCGTCGAAATCGATCCCGAGGACGCGGGCGGCGCCCCGCCGTTTCATCTCGATCGAGTAGAAGCCGGCATTGCAGCCAATATCCAGCACGGTCTTGCCGGTCAGATCAGCGGGTATGGCATCGGCGAATTTGCGCCATTTGATCAGCGGGTAGTTGCCGAGAAAGTGGTCGGGCGCGGTTTCGACGCCGGCCAGGTCCATATTGTGGAACCACGGGCCGAGCGCGTCGATGCGCCGGCGGATTTCGGCATGGGAATGCAACATGTTCAGGCTCCTTCACCCGGAACGACAGGCACATGCGAATGCGCGCCGGGCATGATCGTTGCGGGCTGGTGATGAGCTGACGGGACGCCGTTTTCAAGCAACCGCAGAGCTGTGCGATACCCATTGAATGTACCGACATCGACATAAGCGGACCCTGCCTTGACACCATAGGCCACACCCCCGCCCGCAAGGTAGGCGTTGATCAACGTGCCGATATATTCGTCACGACCATCCCGCTCGCGCCAGAGTGCCGCAAGCCGATGCAGGATATGGCCGGGCATCTTGAACGCACCCCAAACCCAGTTCGTGGCGGCGTCCTGCCGCTTGACCTGGATTTCGATCACCCGCTCCTCATCATCGGTAACGACGGCGTCGAAGAATTCCGGGCTATCCACCGGGAAGAGCAGAAATGAAAGCTGATCGTCAGGCAAGTGACAGAAACCGTCCTCGGGAAACCAGATCGTGTCTGGAAGGCCGACGAGGACGACCTCGTCGGGCGCGACGAGGGGCGCTGCCCGGAAAATCGCATCGCAGAGACCTACGGGTTGGGGCTGCACCACGAAGAGCGCTGCCGCCTCACCATAGCCGGCGGCATAATATTCGAGGATGTCGGATTTGCCCGATCCGATGATGAAGCAAATCTTGTCGACGCCGGCCTGGACCATGCGCCGTACCAGATACTCGCTCACGGCGCAGGGACGTTCGGTCTGTCCGTCGATCCTGCTGCCGACCGGCAGCAGCTCCTTCGAGAAGCCGAGCGGTTGAATGCGGCTGCCGCGTCCGGCAGCGGGCACGATGCCCAACATCAGACTGCTTCCTTCATCGGTTCACCGACTGGGTTTCGCAAGGCATCGGCCAGGATTTTGTCCAGTTTCGCTGCGCGCTTGGCGGAAGTGTGCTCGCCCAAGACCCGTTCGCGGGCTCGCCTTCGAATGCCGTCGAGTTCGAACTCCGGCAATTGCATTGCCGCGACCACATCATCCGTGTCGCGCGCCAACAGCACTTCGCGGCCGGGTTCGAAGAATTCCGCGAGGCCTGGCCATGCGTCGGTGACGATGGCAGCCCCACACGCGGCCGCTTCGAAGAGCCGTCCCGAGGGGCACCAGCCCTTTTGCGCCATCGCTTCGCGGGTGACGTTCAGTGTCAGCCGCGACGAGGAGAAGAACGCCGGATGGTCGGCGGGTGGCAGATGCCTGACGAAGAAGATGTTGTCGCTCCATGGGAATTCCTGCGGATATTGTGCGCCGCCGATGATGAAGCGCTGGTCGGGCAGGCGCGCGGCCGAGCGAACCAGAAGCTTTTCGACGCCGGCCTGGCGATCCGCCGCGTAGGTTCCGAGATAGGACAGATCACCGGCGAATTCGGCCCGCTTCTCTGCCGGCCGGTGCTGATCCGGATCGACATGCCCATAGAGCGGCATCACCTGGCGCGCGCCCAGCACCGCCTTCAGCGCCTCGATCGCCGGGCCGCCGGTGTAGCTCAGGACGAGATCGTAGTCGGCAAGGCCTTCAGGTCCGAAATAGGGCGGACGCTCACCTTGTTCGACGCGGGCAAGCGTGACTGGAGTATCGAGATCGTAAAAGACACGCAGTCCGCGGCATGCCTGCTGCGCGAGGCGCGAAGCCTCGACGGCGTCGGGACAATAAGAGGTGACGACCACGACATCCGCTTGCTTCATCGCCCGTTCCGCGACGCGGCGGATGTCCTCCCAGTCCGGATAGATGACGACGTTGCCTCCATCGAGCTGATCCAGATCGCGGGTCCCGGCATAATAGGGGGTGTCGCGTTCGAAAAAGGTGATCGACCAGCCCAGCCGGGCGAGGGCGCGGATCAGCCCACGCCACAGCGTGGCATGGCCGTTTCCCCATGAAGACGTGACGGTAAGACCGAAAATGACCATCCGCATGGGGAATTTCCTCGTCAGGCAGCTTCGTTCAATCGCAGGAGCTTCGAGCCCCAGTCGCCCGATACGATCGTCGTGATCGAGGCGGGATCGATGTCGAAGCGAAAGCAGTCGCCTACCGGCAAGCCAAGCACCTTGCAGACGGCGGCCTTAATCACATCGGCGTGGCTGATCAGGGCGACACATTGGTTCTGATGCAGCTCGCGGACGCCGTTCATCAGCGAGACGATGCGCTCCTGGACATCCAGCATGGTCTCGCCGCTCGGTGTCCGGGCCTCCTGCCGCTGATCGTTCCACGCGCGCCAACTGGCATCGCCGTTCAATTCGTCGAAAGTCTTCCCCGACCAGTCGCCGAAGTCGATCTCGTCGAGTTCGGCGCGGATCGCGATTTCGCCGACACCGCAAGCGAGAGCGATCGGAACCGCCGTCTCCTGCGTGCGCTCGCGCGGGCTGCATAGAATGGCTGCAATCGTCTCACGGGCCATGCGGCCGCCAAGCTGCTCGGCTTGAGCCTTGCCGGCCTCGCCGAGACATACACCGGCCATGCGGCCCGCAAGGTACGAGCCGACATTGTCGTGCGCCGCATGGCGGATCAAAAAGAACGTCGTCGTCATTCCGCGGCATCCAGCAATGGCTCGTCCTTACCGGCGATGAAAGCGAGCGTGCGCTGGCGCGCTTCGGCGTCGGTGAACTGTTCGGGTGGCGATTTCATGAAATAGCTGCAAGGACCCGTCAGCGCCCCGGCAATGCCGCGGTCGAGCGCGAGCTTGGCGCAGCGCACCGCATCGATCACCACGCCGGCTGAATTGGGCGAATCCCACACTTCCAGCTTGAGCTCGGCATTCAGCGGCACGCCGCCGAAGGTCGTGCCTTCGACGCGGATGTAGGCCCATTTGCGGTCGGTGAGCCAAGGCACGTGGTCGCTGGGGCCGACATGGATGTTGCCCGGCTCCAGGGGAACATCGAGCTGGCTGGTTACCGATTGCGTCTTGGAGATCTTCTTCGATTCCAGCCGCTCGCGTTCGAGCATGTTGAGAAAATCGGTGTTGCCGCCGAAATTCAGCTGATAGGTGCGATCGATGCGCACGCCGCGCTCGCGAAAGAGATTGGCCAGCAACCGGTGCACGATGGTGGCGCCGACCTGGCTCTTGATGTCGTCGCCGACCAGCGGCAGCCCGCGTTGCTCGAAGCGCCGGCGCCATTCCGGACGCGAGGCGATGAAAACCGGTATGCAATTGACGAAGGCACAGCCGGCCTCGAGCGCGCATTCAGCGTAGAAGTGCGTCGCCTCTTCCGAACCCACCGGCAGGTAGGAGACCAACACATCGGCTCCGCTGTCGCGCAGGATCTCGCTGACATTGGCAACCGGTTCGGGCGCTTCTTCGATTTCGTCGCGCAAATATTTGCCGATCCCGTCAAGCGTCGGCCCGCGTTCGACGAGAACGCCGGTCGTCGGCGCGTCGGCAAAGCGGAACGTGTTGTTGGGGGGAGCGTAGATCGCATCCGCGACGTCACGGCCGACCTTGCTTTTGGCGACATCGAACGCACAGACAATTTCGATGTCGTCGACGTGATAGCCACCGAGATCGGCATGCATCAGCCCCGGGATTGGTTCGTTGCTTTTGGCATGGCGATAATAGGAGAGGCCCTGCACCAGGGAGGATGCGCAATTGCCCACTCCAACGATGCCAACACGAACTTTTTTCGATCCCACGAAACTGCCGCCCTATGCTGTTCAAAGGTAAGTTCCTTGCGCCGAACCGCCACCGTGCCGGAATGTTCCTTGGCTTGGTCAAAAATTGCGCGAAGCAGCATGGATCGAAGCTGGACGCGCCGCGTTGCCCGCACGGCAAGCACCGGAAATCGACCAATGATCGTCTACGGCGACCACAAGCGGACCGAGGATGCACGACAGCTTCAGGAGGCGGCGATCGAAATGGCCCAAGGCCTCGATCGCATGCCTTGCGGCATCCGGCGCCATGCCGCATTGGTCGGGCTGTTCGTCAGCGTGTCGGAACTGGTCCAGGGGCTCGCGGATGTCGACTTCAAGGCCCGGGGCGTCGACACCAATTCGCCTTCGCAACGGCAAGGCGCCAGGCTACTGGTCGGGCTTGCGGTAGAGGTGGCGAGGTCGTGGCGAAGCGGGTTCGCTGTGGACGGTGGCGTCGACCCGCGACTTCTCCAAATGCTGACCGCACTCGATTGCAAGGCAGAGGTTTTGACCGGCTCGTCCGAGGGCTACGCGCATTATGCGCTTTATCCAGAGAGTTATCTCGGCGCGGCGCAGGTATCAGGTCTCGATGCGAACACATGCGTGATCGGCATCCGCAGCATCGGCCTGGGGCTCGCGGCCATGGTGGCGGCCGCGATCGGTGCGCCGGCGCCCATCAGCGTGCGCCCGATCGGGCATCCTTTCGATCGGCGCCTCAATGCCGATCCGGGTTTGGCGGCGGCCTGGAGGAACGAGCCGTCGGCCCGTTTCGCGGTCGTCGACGAAGGTCCCGGCCTGTCGGGAAGTTCGGTCCATGCCGTCGTCGCGTGGCTGAGAAAACAGGGCATCGATACGGACCGCATTCACCTGTTCCCCAGCCATTCGGGCGATCCGGGCGCCGAAGCCTCGCCGGATGTTCGGGAGACATGGGTGCGCTGCCGCAGGCATGTGGCGATGACGTTCGAACGCACCTTCCCCGAAAGCTCGCAAAGTCCAACGCTGCGCGATTGGGTAGCCGAGGCGGTTGGCAGTCCGAAATTGCGCTTGACCGAAATATCCGGGGGCGCGTGGCGCTCCCTTCACTACGCCGACGAAAAGCGCTGGCCACCGAGCACACGCGGCACCGAACGGCGAAAGTTCCTGGCCTCCGCGGGTCAAGGTCGCTGGCTTGTCAAATTTGTCGGCCTCGGCGAAACCGGGCTGCGCAAGATGCAAGCCGCCAGGATGTTGCATCAAGCCGGGTTCGGACCGCAAGTCATCGGGGTCTGCCACGGTTTTCTGGTCGAACGGTGGACCGATGGAACCACGATGGATCAGCTGCCGCTGTCCAGGCAGAGACTTGTCGCGGCGTTCACACGCTATCTGGCCTGGCGTGCGACCAATCTACGGACCTGCGAAGCCGGCGCATCATTGCTCGCCCTCGCGGAGATGGCGGTTCACAATGCTTCCGAAGCTTTGGGCGAAAGCCAGGCGGCGAGACTGCGGACCTGGTTCTCGAAGCACACGCCCACAAAGGTGTTGGCACGGGTCGAGATCGACGGCAGGCTTCACCCTTGGGAGTTTCTGGTCGGTTCCGATGGCACGCTGATCAAGACGGATGCAGTCGACCATTGCCGAGGACACGATCTGATCGGCTGCCAGCCGATAGAATGGGATATTGCCGGCGCCTGCGTAGAATATGACTTGTCCGAAGCCGAGGCGGCGGCGTTGATCGGCGGCATGGATAACCGCATGGATAGCCGCATCGACACCAGGCTCATCGATTATTTCAAACCTTGCTATTTGGCGTTTCAGCTCGGGCTGTGGAGCATGGCCGCCCAATCCGAGAATGGCTGGGAAAGAGCAAGGCTGGAGGAGACGGTAAACCGATATGAGGCAGGACTGACACGGTTCCTGGGCCAGGCCAGGGCCGATTAGTCTGCATCAATCCAGCCTGCGCAGCATGTCTGCTTCCTGCTCGAGAATACTGGCCACCTCCTCCCGCTGCAGATGCGTCATCATCAGGCTGACACAGCACTCCAGATAGGTGATTGAGGCTCGCCGCAAATACGCAGCCGTCTCTCGTTCCGCCATCCTGTCGATATCGGTCCGAGATCGCTTGGGGTGCATGAGGAGGTCCTCCATATGTGGTCCTCCCGTCAAACCAAAAGCTTGCCTGGATGTTCCCGCGGGAATCGATGCGAAGATGTGACCGCGGTCCGGCATCAGGCAGGGAGGTTCTGCAGCCCGCCTGACGTGGGTCTCGCCCTTGTGGAGCGTCCTGCCATTTGATCGCCGATCGAGCCGCCTTCAAGCGTGGCGAAATAGCTGATCGTCCGCGCGAGCCCCTCGGTGAGAGGCACTCTTGGCGTCCAGCCGAGCAGCGTTTTTGCGCGCGAGATGTCGGGCTGCCGGCGTCGAGGATCATCCTGCGGCAGCGGCAGGAACGTCATGTCCGATTTGGTGCCGGTCATAGCCTTCACCAATGCCGCCAGTCGCACAATGGTGAATTCGCCGGGGTTGCCCAGATTGACGGGCTTGCCCGGAT
The DNA here is from genome assembly GCF_020165315.1 of Mesorhizobium sp. BR115XR7A. Lineage (NCBI taxonomy): Bacteria > Pseudomonadati > Pseudomonadota > Alphaproteobacteria > Hyphomicrobiales > Phyllobacteriaceae > Mesorhizobium > Mesorhizobium sp. BR115XR7A. The sequence continues at coordinate 401,483 of NZ_JAIUHW010000004.1, read as the reverse complement.
TGGGATTGATATCCATAAGGCCCATCAACCCATCGATCAGATCGGAGACGTAGCAGAAGGATCGCGTCTGCATGCCGTCGCCGAAAATCGTCAGCGGGCGCTTCTCAAGCGCCTGCATGATCAGGTTCGAGACGATGCGGCCGTCCGCCGGATCCATTCTCGGCCCGTAGGTGTTGAAGATACGCGCGACACGAACGTCGGCCTTGCCGGCTCGCAGATAGTCGAAGCAAAGTGTTTCGGCGGTGCGTTTGCCTTCGTCGTAGCAGGCGCGTGGGCCGGTGCAGTTCACATGGCCGACATAATCTTCCCTCTGCGGATGTTGCTCCGGATCGCCATACACTTCACTCGTGGAGGCCTGCAGCAATCGCGCGTCGTTGCGGGCGGCGAGTTCGAGCAGGTTCAACGTTCCGATGACGCAGGTTCGTGTGGTGTGGATCGGATCGGCCTGGTAACGCGGCGGCGAGGCGGCGCAGGCCATGTTGAAAATGCGATCCACCGGCTCGCCAAGGTCCAATGGACGGCAGATATCCTGCTCGATCAACCGGAAACCCGGCTGGTCCATGATCGCGTTGATGTTCTCCATGCGACCGGTAAGAAAATTGTCGGCGCAGATCACACGCCAGCCATCGCGTAACAATGCTTCGCAAAGATGCGAACCGAGGAAGCCCGCGCCACCGGCGACGAGCACCGTCTTTGCCCTTTGCGCTTTTTTTGTTTGTCGCATCGCGATTTTCTCCTGTCTGCCAGTCATGCTGCACTTCCGATATCGAGATCGAGGACCACCGCCCCCTTTTGCGTAAGCGCCGTGATGAATTCGCGAGCCCTGGCCACACCGGTGTGAGAGGCAAGGACGAGTTCGCGTGCCCGGTCGGCCATGGCGAGACGTGTACGAGCCGATTCCCGGGACAGGATCGCGACGACCTCGTCCGCCTTCTTGGCCGTGTGGATCGTCGATGCGGGAAAGAAGCTGTCGAGGCCTGGCCAGCGGTCGCTGATGATCGGCGTGCCGCAAGCAGCGGCTTCGAAAAGGCGCACGCTGGGCGACCATCCCGCGGCAATCATGGAACTGCGTGTGACGTTCAGGGTGTAGCGCTGACGGCTATAGAATGCGGCATGATCGGCCGGCGGCAAGTGTTCGATGCGCTCGACGTTGTCGGGCCAGTCGATGTCGGACGGATATTGCGAGCCGGCCACGACGAAACGCCGATCCGGCATGCGCCGTGCAGGCTCGAGCAGAAGCGCGTTGAGCGTGGCTTGCCGGTCGGCGCTGTAGGTGCCGAGATAACCGAGATCCCAGCCGATCGGATCGGCGGTGCGGTGATGCCGTTCCGGATCGACCGAACAGTAGAGCGGCTCGGCGCGGCGTGCGCCGAAGGTCTGCGTCAGATCGGCAAGCATCGGGCCGCCGGCAAAAGAGAAATAGATGTCGAAGTAGGGGATCTGGCGCCAGCTCAGATAGTCGCAATCGTCCGCCGACAGCTTCGCCAGGGTCACCGGCGTGTCGATGTCGTAAAAGCAGAGTTGTCCTTTGCAAAGTGAAGCGACGGTGTCGATCACCGCGCGCCCTTCCGGTACGAAGGAGCCGATCACCACGACATCGGCCTGTTGCAGACACCGCGCGTGGTCGCGTTGCAGTTCCTGCACGGTTTCGTAGTAGCGCAAGGCGCAGAAATCCGGGTCGCGCAAATCGCGGTGATTGGCGTACCACGGCACATCGCGCTCCAGAAAAGTTACGCGATGGCCGAGTTGGTGGAGGCCTTTCAACAGACCTCGAAAAGTGGTGGCATGGCCGTTTCCCCAGGACGAGGAAAGCGACAGGCCGAGAAAGACGATGTCCAACTGCCTGGTCATTCGGCTGCCTCCACGGTCCCGTGCGTCAAATGCCGTTTGAAGACCGCATCAGCCACGGCCGCCCGCAATGCGTAGGTATGATCGGCGAGAACGCGTCGAAGTGCGGCCTGGCCGATCGCCTTTGCCCGGACGGGAGTCAGCGCCTGCATGATTTCGGCGACATCGCCGCCGTCGCGCGCCACAAGGATCTCCTCGTCGGGCTTCAGGAACAGCTCGACGCCGAGCCAGGCATCGGTGATCAGGCAAGCGCCGGCGCCGGCCGCCTCGAAGACACGCGTGGCGGGTGAAAAACCGTTCGCGGCCATGCTGTCGCGGCTGATGTTCAGCACCGCCTTCGGCGTGACATTGAAGGCGTTGTGATCGCGGGTGCCGACATGGCCGAGCCAGCCGACATTGGCGGGGAGCGGCTTGTCGCCCCACCCAGATCCGCCGAGAAGAAAACGTTGTTCCGGCAGCTGGCTCGCAGGATCGAGGAAGAACGATCCCACACGCGCTTCACGATCCGGCAGCCTGTTTCCAAGGAACGCCAGATCGCAGGCAAAACGCGCATTCCTAGCGACCGGGTGGTGCGTTTCGGGATCGAGCGCATTGTAGATTGGCACGCACTCGTTCGCGCCCATGGCACGATAGGCCCAGACTACGGGATCGCCGCCGCCATAGGTCAGCACAAGGTCGATTTCTTGCAGCGCACGATGCAGCGGGTGGTCCGGCTCGTCACGCAGTTGGGCGAGTGTGGCCGGCGCGTCGACGTCCCAGAATACGATGAGCGCATCGCTGCGGGCGTGGTCGAGCACGGCGCGAAGCAGCGCCTCGTCCTCGAAGCCGACGCCACTCGCCTTGACGACGATATCGGCCTCGGCGGCACGCGCCGCCACCTGCATCAGGGCATGGTGGGTTGCCTCGTAGACGACGACAGAGCACCAGTCCGGCGCCTCGATGTCACGGTTCTTCTGCCGATCATAAACGTCAGGTTCGTAGAAGGTGATTTCGTAGCCCAGTTGCGAAAGCGCCTTCAGCAATCCTCGGTAATAGGTCGCGGCGCCGTTCCAGTAGGACGACAAAAGGCTCGATCCATAGAATGCGATCTTCATGCTGCGGCTTCCTTTGCGGCGGTCAGCTCGGCGGTGTGCAGGGTCGTGCATTGCCAGAGCACGTCGAACAACTCGTCGGCGCGGTGACGGCAGGTGTGCCGCGAGCGGATGGTCTCGAGACCCGAGGTCACCAGGGAGGCCGCAAAATCGGGATCGGCCAACACCGCCTGGAGGTGTTGCCGCATTTGCGATCCATCCTCGGCAAACAGGAAGTCGATGCCGGGCCTGAAAAGCTGCTCGACGTCGGACCAAGGCGCTGAAATCAGCGGGATGCCGCAGGCAAGTGCCTCGAACATGCGGATCGTCGGAATTCCGGGCAAGCCTTGACGATAAGGACGCCGCGGGATGTGCACGGTGACACGATGCGCGGCGAACACCTTCGGCACGTCGGCATTGGCGATCCACCCTTCGTAGCGCAGACCGGCGGCTGCCAGATCGGCAAGTGCCGGCTCGGGATAGCGGACACCGTGAACAGTGGCCTGAAGACTGAGATCGCGCACGGGTTCGATCAGGAACTCCTGGATTTCGGCCGTCCGCTCGTCGTCGCCCCAGTTTCCGATCCAGACCAGGTCGGACGTCGCGTGGATTTCCGGGTGCGGTTTGAACAGCCGATCGTCCGCCGCTTCATGCCAGGTGAAGACACGCTTGCCCCACCCGGCGCGCAGATAGCTCTCGCGCAGCGCTTCGCCAAAGGCGAGAACGCCATCATAATGTTCCAGGCGGAGCGCCGAGATTGCCTCGGTGGCCGACACGGCGCGGTGATGGGTGTCGTGAAACAGCAAGGTGAATTTGCCGCCATCGGCCCGGGCACGGCCGATGCGAGCGACAAGCTCCGGGTCGGTCCATTCGTGGACGATCACCACGTCGGCCTCGGCGATCCAGGCTTCATGGTCGAACCCGGCATCGTAGGTCACCGGCATCAATTCGGGGAAATCCTTGCGAAAACGTTCGATCGCGAAGGATCCCCTCTCGGCCAGTAGGTTCGATCGGCTCCAGCCGTCCGCCGGCTCCAGAGCGATGGCCTGATGCCGGCGCGCCACCAGTTCGCGCATGACGCCGCGAAGGAAATGGGCATTGCCGTGGTTCCAGTCGGAGACGAGCGAGTGAGTGTAGAACAAGAAGCGCATGATCAGCGCTCCGCCACGGCCAGCGCCGCCTTTTCGTAGACATCGCGCATGGCCGCTGCCTGTCTCGCCAGAGTGAACCTGCGGCTTCGGCGGAGGGCGGCGTGGCCGAGCTCTCGCCTATGCCCCGCATCGCTGGAAAGACGATTGATGCAGGCTGCAAGATCATGCGGGTCGCGACCGTCAAAGAACATCGCGGCCCCGTCCCATAACTCGCGATAGGTCGGGATGTCCGAGAGCACCAGGGGCGTTGCCGACATGGCCGCTTCCAGCGCCGCCAGACCGAACGGTTCGTAGAGCGACGGGGACACGAAAATACCGGCGCGGGCCATCAGGGAGCGCACCTCGCCATGCGGCAGTGCTCCGAGGGGAACGGCATGGTTGACGGTGGCGCGCTCGCCGTTCGGGCCGTGAACTGAACCGGCTGTAAAGAGAGGCCATTGCGTCAACGAGGCGGCCTGGTCGACCACCGCCACATTCTTTCCCTCGTCCCACCAGCGGGCGGCAGCGAAGACGAGCGGCTGGCGGGTTTCTGCTGTCGGGACGGGGCGTGCGGCATTTCCGACGACGTGAAGGCGTGCGATCGGGCCATAGCAGGTCTCGAGCATCTCGGCATGGCTGCGGCTTGGGGCGATGACTGCGTCGGCCCTGTCGAAGCCGCGCCTGTTGCGCTCTTTCTGCCAGCTCCATGCGCTATCCAACGCCTGTCCCTTGACGGAATGGAACCATGTCGTCACGCATGAATGCGAGACGGCTATGACTGGGCAAGGCGCGTCCAACCCCACGGCCTGCGTCGGTCCGTTGAGATGGACAAGGTCGATGGCGTAGTCGCGTATCGGCGCACGCAATTCCAGCGGCAGACGGTCGAGGTCGCCGGCGCTGCGGGTCATCCAATCCAGTGGCGTATTCAGCCAGATGAGCGTCGCGAAGGACCGTGCCTCTTCGGCCTGTTGCCTGGATGGTTGCGGCCCCAGCCCGGCGAACACAACGCTGTCGCCGCCATTGACCAGTTCCCGGCCGAGATCAAGCGCATAGCGCCATACTCCGCCCATGGCGTCGACGGTCATCAGGATGCGGCGCTTGCGTGGCGTCAGTGTCCGCAACATGCCGCCTCCAGTTCCGCCAGCGGGCGCGGGCGCTTTTCCTGGATGTCGCTGAACTTCTGGAACGATGCGAGGTAATGATCATGGGCGCGCTCCCAGGCGAGGTCGTCGGGTTCGCCCCAAAGCTCGCGATAGCTGGGCGAACTCGGATATGGATACAGCGGCACGGGTTCATTGGCCCACACGCCATTGTCGATCAGGTGGGCTCGCCAGTGATCGACAAGGGCAGGATCGTCCTCGACGACGCCGATCAGATTGGCCTGGACGAAGGGAACGTGGCGTCTGGCCTTGACCAGCAGCGCGGCAAGCTCCTCGGTGCCCAGCCGGCAGCGCTTTGCCAGCATGGCCCGCCCTTCCACCGTCAGGCTTTCGAGGCCGGCTTCGATGGATACGCAGCCAGCCGCGCCCAGCAGTTCCAGCAACTCGGGTTTCCACAGATCGATGCGGGTCTGGACGCCGAATTTCACATCGCGGCCGACCAACGCCTCCAGCAACGCTTTTTGGGGCAGGAAGATTTCGTCGATGAAGTAGATGTAGCCGACACCCTGGGCGATCAGCCTATCGATTTCAGTCACCACCGCTTCGTGGTTGCGGCGGCGATAGGCATCGCGGAAATCGATCTTGGCGCAGAAGCTGCAATTGTAGGGACAGCCGCGCGATGCCTCGACCTCGGCGCCGAATCCAAGCTGTTGGTCATCGAACCGGTGATGGTGGTGTGAATGGGCGGCAATCCAGTCGGATGGCCATTCCAGCGGCGGGTGATCGACAAACGAACTGGAATGGACGCCGCCGTTCGAAACCAGCTTGGCATCCCGCAGATAGGCGGTTGAGGGTACCGCGCTCCAATCGTCGCGTCGTGCAAGTTCCGCGACGACTTCCTCGCATTCGCCGCGCACGACAATGTCGACGCCCAGCTTGCGCAAGGTCGGCGCCGGTGTCGCCGAACCATGTGGCCCGACCGCGACCGTGCGTCCGCCACGCCCGGCCAGGCGATTGAGGAAATCGGCCGGCACCCGCAATTCCGGCGGTGCGCAGCGCCAGAACAGATAGGTCGGCGCGGTGCTGACGACCGTCATTGCCGGCGCGAAATCAACCACGCGTTCGCAGAGCCCGGAATTGTCGAGCTTCTGCAATTGCCCGTCCAGCATCAGCACCTCATGGCCGGCCGCCTCGAGCAGGGCTTTCGAATAGCCGAGTTCCAGCGGCAGATGCGGTTGGCGGCAGCCGAAATAGATGCTGTCGTCATATGTCCAGGACGGGTTGACCAGCGCTATTCTCATGCGACGTACCTCACGGCTTCGGGGCGGGGCTCGAGCCGGTGGCGCTGCAGCCAGTCGGCGAGATCGCGAATGCCCTCACGCCACGCAACCTGCGCCTTCCAGCCAAGCGCCGTCTCGATCTTGCGGGTATCGGCGACGAAGAAGGGCTGGTCGCCGGTCCGTTCCCCATCGTGGCGGACCGAGAGCTCGCGACCGGTCAGGCTGCGGATCTCGCTCAACAGCATACGCAGGCTGAGCGCGTTTTCAGGTCCGCCGCCAAGATTGAATGCCTGGCCCTTGGTGATCTCGATCCCGTCCAGCACGGCCCTGTAGGCGGCGACCGCATCGGAGACGTGCAGGATGTCGCGCACCTGCCTGCCGTCGCCGTAGATGGTGATTTCCCGTCCCGTCAGGGCGCTGAGCAGGAAGTGCGCTACCCAACCCTGGTCCTCGGTTCCAAACTGGCGCGGTCCGTAGATGCAGCTCATCCGCAGCACCGCCGTCGGCATGCCGTAGGATTTGGCGTAGTCGAGCACATATTGGTCCGCCGCGCCCTTGGAGCAGCCGTAGGGTGTGCAGAAATCGAGGCCGCGGGCCTCGTCGATCCCGCCGGCCTGGATCGCGCTGTCGCAAGGTATGTAGCGGTCGTCGTCCGCGCGAACCGCGACGTCGGGGAGGCTGCCGTAAACCTTGTTGGTGCTGGCGAAAATCACCGGGATGCGCTCGCCGCTCAGCCGCGCCGCTTCCAGCACGTTGAACGTTCCGCGAAGGTTGATGTCGAAATCCTCGTCCGGCCGGACCAGGCTCGTGGTGACGGCCGTCTGCGCGGCCAGATGGAAAATCGCCTTGGATCTCATCAGAATCGGGGCCAGGGCATCGGCGTCCCGCACATCGATGGTCTCGACCGTAAGGCGGCCACCGTGTTTCTGGGCAAGCCATTGCAGGTTCTGTTCGACGCCGGGACGGCTGAGATTGTCGACCACCAGCACCGGCTCGCCATCCGACAACAGGCTGTCGGCCAGGTTTGATCCTATGAAGCCGCTGCCGCCGACGATGGCGACTGGCGCTTCGCGTCGGTTGCGTGCGCCCGGGCTCATGACACCAACCCGCGCTCTTCGAGTTCGCGCTTCATTTCGGCGCCGCGATCGACGGCGGCCGTGTTGCGCACCCAGGAAACGAAATCCCCGAGAGAGTTCTCCAATTGCAGGGCGGGTTCGAAGCCGAGCAGCTCACGTGCCTTGGAGATATCGGCGAAGCAGTTGCGAATGTCGCCGGAGCGCGCCTTGCCGAGCAGCTCGGGCGAACGGTTCGGGGTTCCCATGGCTTCCGCCAGCAATCGCGCGACTTCGCTGATCGCATAGGCGCGGCCGCTGCCGATGTTGATGACGTGGCCCTTTGCCTGACGTTGCTGCAGCGCAAGGCGAAAGGCGCGGGCGACGTCATGCACATGAACGAAATCGCGCTTCTGTTCGCCATCCTCGAAGATCATCGGCCGCTGGCCATTGGCGAGACGTGAAGCGAAATTGGCCAGCACGCCGGTGTAGGGATTCGATAGCGCCTGGCCGGCACCGAAGACATTGAACAGGCGCAACGCGACCGCATCGATGTTGTACGCTTCGCCAAAGATCAGCACGGCGCGTTCCTGGGCATATTTCGTCAGCGCGTAGATCGAGGCGAGGTCGACCGGCTTTTCTTCATCCGTCGGCAGCGGCGAAAGGGGTTCGCCTTCCGGCGACAGCGGATTCCACTGTCCGCTTTTGATGTCGCTTGACTTGCGCCTTGCATTGTCGATGCGCCGGCCGTCGGGCGTGGCATAGAGGCCCTCGCCATAGACGCTCATCGAGGAGGCGACGACGATCCGTTCGACCGGATGCTTGATCAGCGCTTCAAGCAATGTCGCCGTGCCGAGATCGTTGGTGCCGACATAGCGCGCGATCTCGTACATTGATTGTCCGACGCCGACTTCCGACGCCAGATGAATGACGGCGTCGACGCCTTCCAGCGCCTCGGCAACGGCTTCGCGGTCGCGAATGTCGCCCTTGATCAGTTCGGCACCTGCGGGAAGCGCGACCGCTTCACCCGCATGCACCTGCTCCAGCAGGGCGTCGAGAATGCGAACTGAATAATCCTGAGCGATGAGTTCTTGTGTGACGTGGCGGCCGATGAAGCCGCAGCCTCCTGTAACCAATATGCGTTTCACGACGACTCCTCGGACAAGTGACCTCGGCGCCCCGAACTTTTCGGCAAAAGGTTTGTTCCCTGTGCTTCAACAAAGTTCCCTTCGCGGGCTTCGCCTGAAAGCAAGCGCAACACCATCGGCCCGCGATGCGGGAACATTGCCGCCGGTATGCTGTTAGGGCGCTCGACAGCCGCCGTGACGCCGAAAGGCGAAGCCGATGATCAATGGAGATTTCAATGTCGCAGTCCCAGACGACCACCAATCACGACGAAATTCGCAAATGGGCCGAGGAGCGGCAGGGCCGGCCGGCGGTGGTCCGCACCAAGGGCGAGGGCGGCATCCTGCGGATCGACTTTGGCGAGCCCGAGGAAGCATTCGACCCCATCGATTGGGACGAGTTCTTCCGGATATTCGACGAGAACGATCTGGCCTTCCTTTATCAGGCCAAGACCAGCGACGGAAAATCCAGCCGTTTCAACAAATTCGTCGAGCGCGATCGCAAAGGTTAAGAAGGCCTGGCGGCCGATGCAGCGGGCCCCAGAAAATCTCGAAAGTCGCTGGAACAATCGACTGCCCTATTGCTTCGGGCGCTGATCCAGAAAGGTGATCCAGCAGCCCCCAAGGGAAGCGCCTTGGCCTCGGCCCAGGAGAATTCAATGCATCAGCTTTGCGCCGCGGGCTTTGGCCACTTCTCGCATGACGTCGTTGAGCCAGTTTTCGGTGGACTGGCCAAGCTGCCGGTGGTCGACGTCCCGGATCGCTTGCTCGAGTGTCCTCTCGACCAGCCGGTCCGATGCGTTGACGTCTCCCAGCAGAAGACGCGCCGCGAGGCGCAGTTTGGGCAAAAGGGTGAAAACGTCGTCTGGCGGGGAGGGCACGGAGATGTCCGCTTGTTCGGACGCCTGCGGCGGAAAAAGGGCATTGAACACAGCCTTGCTGCCCGAGGATTTCCGCAAATTGCTGGCGTAACGGAGATGCTCGGGGATGGCGATGTCGTTGTCGCCGCTGAAGAATACGAAGGGGATACCGCGGCGCATCAACTTGTCGGCGATCGGAAACACACGTCGGCCGTTGAGATTGACGTCCAGGATTGCAGCTTCGGCTTGATCGGTATGTTCAGACGCCTGCTCGACGGTAGCGGCGGGCCCGAGAATGATAGCACCCATGTTGCTGAAAAACCTCGCAAGATCTCCAGCCATCGACCATTCGTCTTCGACAATCAGAAGATGCAACCCCCGCAGATCGCGCACGTCGTCATCCTTTCTTCGAACGGAGTTTAGGATGCAAAGAAGGCACTTCCACTTTCCTGTCATCCAGCGCCGCTTGCAACCGTTTCGCAAGCACCAGCATGCGATCCGGGATGGGCCCATCGAGACCTTCGATTAATTCAGGCGCCCCCGGCACCATTGGCGCCAGGAGTTTCAGGCCAGCAGAGCGTTTTGTCATTGAACCACCATGGATATCGGGTTCAACGTCATCCTTGCTGACTTGTTCCATCCTCCCTGCGCGCTATATGGTTGTGTCCTGTCCGATCCGACGTTGAGAGGCTTCATGTCGGTCGGGCGAAAGGGGGACAAGCCGTGACAGCCCGATCAATCAAGTTCCCCATCGTCGGCATCGGTGCGTCCGCTGGTGGCATTCCCGCAATGGAAGGGCTTTTCAAGGGCATCACCGACCGGCCCGGCATGGCGTTCGTGATCATCACGCACCTCAGTCCCAAGCGCAACAGCCTGCTTCACGAGGTCATCGACCGCTACACCGAGATGCCTGTCGTGGTGGTCGAGGACGGCGTGGCCGTCGAACCCGACCACGTCTATGTGATGCCGGAAAACGTCACTCTGGTCATCGAGAATGGCGTGCTGCACCTGCGGCGCCCCAATGGGCTTACCCAAGAGCGCAAACCTGTCGATATCTTCTTCAGCGCACTGGCCGACGACCAGGGCGAATACTCGGTCGGCGTGATTCTGTCGGGCGGTGATTCCGATGGCACCCTGGGCGTGAAGGCGATCAAGGAGCGGGGCGGGCTCACCGTCGCGCAAGCGCCGGACGGCTATGGTCCGCGCAATCCCGACATGCCGCAGAGCGCCATTGCCAGCGGGCTCATCGATGTTGCCGTGCCCGCCGAGGAGATTGGGGCGAAGCTCGAGGCTTACGCCAGGGGCTTCGACACGCTGGACGGGCTGACGAACGAAGAGGACGACCATGCGGCCGACATAGATAAGGTCCGCGAACAGATATACGGCATTTTGCGCAGCCACTCCGGCCACGACTTTTCAGGCTATAAAACCAAGACATTCCTGCGCCGCATCAAGCGGCGCATGCAGATCGCCCAGATACAGTCCATCAATGGCTATATCGACTGGCTGAAGAAGGACCCTCGCGAGGTGATGAACCTGTTTCGCGATCTGCTGATCAATGTCACCAACTTCTTCCGCGATCCCGATGCCTTCGAATTGCTGGAGCAAAAGATCATCCCGCGGCTGTTCGAGGGCAAGACCGCGACCGATACGGTCAGGGTCTGGGTTCCCGGCTGCGCCACCGGCGAGGAGGTGTTCTCCATCGGCATCCTGCTGCGTGAACACATGGAAACGCTTTCAGCCGTTCCGCGCGTCCAGATATTCGCCACCGACATAGACGAGCCGGCCCTGGCCGTGGCGCGCGCCGCACGCTATCCCGAGGCCTTGATGCAGGGTCTTTCCCCGGAGCGCAAACAGCGGTTTTTCAACGGCGATGGCGAAAGCTACGTCATCAGCAACGAGATCCGGGAACTGTGCATCTTCTCGCCGCACAGCGTCATCCGCGATCCGCCCTTCTCGCGCATGGATCTGGTTTCGTGCCGCAATCTGCTGATCTATTTCGGCCCAGCCATTCAAAGCCGCGTTCTTCCTGTCTTCCACTATTCGCTGAAGCCGGGTGGCTATCTTTTCCTCGGCACGTCCGAAAGCGTCGGGCAGCACGAAAATCTGTTCGCCACCGTCGACAAGAAACATCGCCTCTTCCAAGCACGGGAGCATGCCTCGCCACATATCAGGCTGCCGGCGCTGATCGGGGATGTCCATTCCGGCGTCTTTCCCGCCGAAACCGCCGGCTTGAAGAAGGGCACGGTCGGCTATCCGCTGCGCCAGGCTGTCGAGGCGCAGGTGCTGGAGCGGTTCGCGCCGCCGCATGTCCTCGTCAACGCCGAAGGCGACGTCGTCTACTATTCGGCGAGGACCGGAAGATACCTCGAAGCGCCGCAAGGCATCCCCAGCCGGCAGTTGCTGACGATGGCGCGCCGCGGGCTTCGCCTGGACCTGCGCGCCGCATTGAGGGAGGCGACGACGACACGCCGCACTGTTGTGCGGGACAATCTCGCCGTCGAGGAAGACGACGAACGCGTCCAACCGATCAGGCTGACCATCGAACCCCTGGCCGAGAGGGGCAATGGTGAGCCGCTTTACCTTGTCCTCTTCGAGCCGTCGGGCCCGACCCAGGCCCGATCCGATGAGGACGGTGGCGGCCGTGACAGCGACAGCACCGCCGATCTTGAGCGGGAACTGCGCGACACAAGAGAGCGCCTTCAATCCACCATAGAGGAATACGAGACGGCCCTCGAAGAGGTGAAATCGTCGAACGAGGAACTCGTCTCCGTCAACGAAGAGGCGCAATCCACCAACGAGGAACTTGAAGCGTCCAAGGAAGAGATGCAGTCGCTCAACGAAGAGCTCAACACGATCAACGCGGAGTTGACCAGCAAGATAGAAGAGCTCGATCACGCCAACAGCGATCTGCGCAATCTGTTCGAAAGCACCGACATCGCGACCATTTTTCTCGACCGCAGTCTTGTGGTGCGGACCTTCACGCCGGCGGCCTCATCCTTCTTCAGTCTGCGCCCCTCCGACGTCGGCCGACCGCTGACGGATCTGTCGAGCCAACTCGATTATCCCGAGTTGAAGCAGCACATCGACAAGGTGTTCGAGACCGGCGAGACCCTGAACCACCATCTTGCGCGCGATTCCAGGGGCCTGTTTCACATGGTCCGCATCAATCCCTATCGGGACAAGGGCAACAGGATACAGGGCGTCGTGGTGACACTGGTCGACGTCACCACCCTGGCGCGGGCGGAAGAGCATCAGCAGGTGCTCATCTCGGAGCTCAACCATCGCGTCAAGAACATGCTGGCGGTGATCGCCAGCATCGCCAACCGGACGCGGGACAGTTCGGATACGAAAGAAGAGTTCGCGGAGGCCTTGATCGGCCGGCTGCATGCCATGTCCCGGGCCTACGGATTGCTGACCCGCGAGAGGTGGAAAGAAGCTTCGGTCAAGGAACTGCTCCACCAGGAACTCGAGCCGTTCGGCATCGAACGGATCGAACTCGATGGCGACGACGTTAGACTCGGCCCGCAACAGGGGCTTTCCCTCAGTATGGCCATCCATGAACTGGCAACCAACGCGGCCAAGTATGGCGCCCTGTCCAAGCCTCGAGGAAGGATTGGTGTCAGATGGGCGATGGACGGCGATAATTTCACGCTTGGCTGGCGCGAAAAGGACGGCCCCCCGGTCAAGGAGCCGTTGAACAACGGCTTTGGCCTGAACCTGTTGAAGGGGGAAATCGGCTACAGGCTCGGGGGCCAGGTCGACACCTCCTTCCACAAGGAAGGTCTTGAGGTCCAGATCGCTTTTTCGGCAAACCACAAGGACGCGCCGTGAGCGACAGACCGCGCGTTCTGGTGGTTGAGGACGAGTGGCTGATCGCGGAGGACGTCGCATCTGATCTGCGTGCGGCGGGCTATCCCGTGGTCGGGCCTGTTTCGTCCGTTGCCGCAGCACTTCGGCTGGTCGAGGCCGATAAGGTCGACATGGCGTTGCTGGACGTTCAACTGAACGCCGAAACGAGCCTGCCGATCGCGGAGATATTGCTGACTCGCGGCACTCCTTTCGCGTTCGTAACGGGATATGGGCGGGGCGATCTTCCCGCCCGGTTCCGAAACTGCAAATTCGTGGCAAAACCCGCAAGCGAAGCGGCCATCCTCACTGCCGTGGCCGACCTGGCATCGCTTCGCGCCAAGAAACCGTGATCCAAAGAGCTAGCCTGTCGCGATCAATCCAGCGGCTTGTCGGTGGGCCGGGGCGTGGTGCTCGCCTGGCGTGGCCGACCGGCATTTCGGTTGGCGACCGGATTGTCCAATGGAACGCTTGACGGGCGCGACGCGCCCGCGGTCTTTGGCGTCAGCGGTTTTGCACCGGCATCCGTGTCGCTGGCATCCCTCCTTGGGTGCGGCAGGCCCTCGGCGTTGGGTGACCGGACGGCGGGTTTCGAGGCAGAATCTTCCTTGGCCATGATGGTTCCTTTCCTTGCACGAAACGATTTCAATCATCGGCACGATTGAAAGTTCCGCGACCGCGACGGCGCTATGAAGGGGAAGGCACGAGCGAAGACGAAACGGTTCTCGTGCCGATGAACGGCTCACCCATGCGGCCGCATGACCACCTTGATGCAGCCGTCCTGCTTGTCGCGAAACGTCTTGTAGAGATCGGGCCCGGCTTCAAGGCCGGCCCTGTGCGTGATCACGAAGGACGGGTCGATCTCGCCGGTCTGGACTTTGGCCAAAAGCGGTTCGAGATACCGCTGCGTGTGGGTCTGGCCCATACGGAACGTCAGGCCCTTGTTCATCGCGGCGCCAAAGGGGATATGATCGACGAGGCCGATATACACGCCGGGGATCGAAATGGTGCCGCCCTTGCGGCAACAGTAGATTGCTTCGCGCAGCACATGTGGCCTGTCGGTGCCGAGGAAGGCAGCCGCCTTGACCTTGTCGAGCATGGAGTCTGCACTGGCGCCGGCATCGGCTTCGGTACCCACGCAATCGATGCAGCGATCCGGCCCTCGGCCATCGGTCATCGCCATCAGGGCGTCGTAGATATTTGAATTGCTGAAATCGAGTGTCTCGGCCTTGCCATGTTCGCGAGCCATGGCCAGTCGTTCCGGAACCTTGTCGATCGCGATGACGCGACCGGCGCCGAGCATCCATGCGCTCTGGATGGCGAACTGGCCGACCGGACCGCAGCCCCAGATCGCGACCGTGTCGCCGGGCTCGATGCCGGCGTTTTCCGCTGCCATGTAGCCGGTCGGAAAGATGTCGGAAAGAAACAGCACCTGCTCGTCATCCATGCCTTCCGGCACCTTGATCGGGCCGACATCGGCGAATGGTACGCGCAGATATTCGGCCTGGCCGCCCCAATAGCCGCCAACCAGATGCGAATAGCCGAACAGGCCGGCCGGCGATTGTCCCATCACCTCGGCCGCTTGCTTGGCATTGGGATTGGACCGGTCGCAAAGCGAGAACAGCCCCTTCTGGCAAAACCAGCATTCGCCGCACGAAATGTTGAACGGCACCACGATGCGGTCGCCCTTCTTGAACTTGGAATGACCGCGGCCGACCTCCACGACCTCTCCCATGGTCTCGTGTCCAAGCACGTCGCCCGATTCCATGGTCGGCATGTAGCCGTCCATCAGATGCAGGTCCGAGCCGCAAATGGCGCAGCAGGTGACCTTGATGATGACGTCACGGTCATCCTCGATGGCCGGATCCTGCACCTGATCGCAGCGTATATCGCCTTTGCCGTGCCATGTGAGGGCTTTCATCCTGTTGCTCCTGCGTTGATTATTTTGAGGTATCGGCAAATGCAGCTTTCATTCAGCCGAAGTGGGCGCCACCGACGATTACCTTGCGATACGCAAAGGATCTGCGTTCGCAGACGGGAAGAGATCAGTCCCTGGACGGTGAACCCGGCTCGGCCATTTTGCGGTGCTGTTCGGCCAGCGTACCTGCCGGAGTGATATGCGCGGCGGCGACCTGCAGCTTGTTCTTCCAGCCGCTGATCACTTGTTCCTCTCCCGCCATCATCGCCTCATAACCGGTTCTGGCGACATCTGCCGGATTGTCCTTCTCGTCGGTGCCGACCCTGGTATTCCATCATTTCGGCGCGTTCGAAGAACCGCGTCTGCGTCGCCCCGGGCATCAGCACCGTGACTGTGACGCCGGTGTCCCGCATCTCATGGCGCAGTGCGATCGAGAAGGAATCGATGAACGCCTTGGTGCCGTTGTAGACCGCCTGGAAAGTGCCGGGCATGAAGCCGGCAATCGATCCGGTGAACAAAATTCGGCCACGGCCGCGGCGTGCCATCCTGGCGCCGAGTTCATGCGCCAGGTAGACCGTGCCCGTAATGTTGGTGTCGATGACCCGGCGAACTTTCTGCCAGTCCTGGTCGAGAAAGCCGTCGCCGAGGCCGCGTCCGGCGTTCAGGAACAGAAGGTCGATGTCGCGATCGCCGACCCGCGCAATGAGTTGATCGACGCCCTCGACGGATGCCAGATCTGCCTCGACGGCTTCAACGGTCACATCATGCGAAGCCAGAGCCTCGGCCGCCTGTTGGACCGCGGGCTCGTCGGCGGCTATGACCAGGTTATAGCCGTCCTTGGCGCATAGTTTGGCAAGTTCCCTCCCGATGCCGCTCGATGCGCCCGTCACCACGGCCAGCTTTGCGTTGGTCATCATGTCCTCCGAAGTTCGTTCCGGCCGAACCAGCGGGGTCCCTGATTGTTCCGCGTGGACCGGATCGAATGCCGGGCTGCCGAAGGGCCATGCCAGTCGACCCCCTTGG
Source organism: Mesorhizobium sp. BR115XR7A (assembly GCF_020165315.1). Classification (NCBI taxonomy): domain Bacteria; kingdom Pseudomonadati; phylum Pseudomonadota; class Alphaproteobacteria; order Hyphomicrobiales; family Phyllobacteriaceae; genus Mesorhizobium; species Mesorhizobium sp. BR115XR7A. The sequence goes on along the minus strand of NZ_JAIUHW010000004.1, from coordinate 385,229 downwards.
CGCGTTCAGGCACGAACAACGCGAAGATGACGAAGTGGAACAACTGAGGCCGATCCAGGTTCGGTGTCGTGCGGCGTCGTCGCTCCCCTTGTTTGGCGCCGCGCGATCGGGTTCCCCTCAGCCTGATCAGCCCGCGCGCTCCCCGGCCGGGAGGCGCGGGCTTTCTCATGAGCTTGGCGGTCGTGTTTCGAGTTCAGCTGGGAACAACCCACACACTCGGCAGTTCGGCGCGCAGGAGAAACGAAATGCAATATGCCGATGAAATCGCGCTCAGGCGCGTGAAGATGCTGGTCGAACAATATGTATCCGCCAGAAGCAGGAGATATGACTTCGTCTCGACCGAGTTGGCGTGCAAGGCCATTCGTCAGCTGGTTCGCAGCCCCATCGACGATAGCGAGCTGGATCATTTGCTGGCTAAAAGTGCCGTCAAACAAGGGCTTTCCATCCGGTTCGATCGAATAGGTCCCTTGCAGGTTGCTTCACCCGAACTCATCCAGGAAAAGTCAGTATGAAAGCGATGTGGTTGATTTGGTCGGCATCGGCGTTGCTCGCCCTGGCGGCGTGCAACAACAATGCCGACCCCGTCAAATCCAAGACGGATACGATGAACAGCCAGCCGGTGAACAAGAATCCAACAACGGATACCAATCCGACACCGCAGTCCAGTACCGGCGGGGACCAGCAAGGCACCCAGCCGACGCAGCCGGCATCACCGAAGCCAACTGGTGGTTAGGGTTGGTGCCTTTGCTTGTCCGGGTAGTGACACCGGCGAGAGTCGTGAGTCGCGTATGAGATCCAAAGCGACGCCGCGTCTGGTTTCGACATGATCGGCAACGGCAGTTTCATCACGCCCTTCGAATACGAACACCAAACTTCGCCCTTTCTTGAAGTTCCGGAGCATGCGAAGCGCACGTCGCTGGCGCGACCCGGCCGAGCTCGATCCCGTTGCGTTGCTTCGCTGCTGCGGTGACGGCCGGTGCCCGTCATCGGTGCCACCTGGCTGTGGAACTATTTTCGTCAGTGGCTGTTCGGCAGGCGAAGGGAGCCGCAGGATGGAACGACGCAACGCACTACTCTCGCTGGTGATAGCCGCTGTCATCATCGTCGGTTTCCTGATCGGCTTTCTCTACGTCGATGTGGGGTGGCGCACCTCGCCCCTGAAACGAGCGCCTGAGCAGAACCAGGGCGGCAACGCTCCGGCGGACACCTCACCGGCTGCAGGGGTCAAGAAAGATCCCAAGGAGAATACCGAGATGCCGGGGCAGCAGTGATTCACGGCTAGCCAACAGCCGCAACTTGGGCACCGACGGCGCCGTCTTTCATATCATTTCAGCTCAACGCGTTGTCTGTCATCCCACCGTACTGTTTCTGATGTTCCTTCTGCTCCTGGTCTGGTTGGTTGCTGGTTTTCCCGGTCTGGCTCTGCCATCGCGCTTCGCATAGCTTGCGTGCTTCTCGGAACATCTCCGCAGGACTGACCATTATCGGCATGGAGAGCAAAGCTATGGAGCTTGGTGATGGGTATCCTTTCCGATCTGGACAAGAAGCTGACGGACAACATGTATGAACATGGCAGTGAGCTCACCGACGCGGTAGCGGACCTGCCGCGGCCGGTCGTTGAAACCGTCGACCGGCTGATGCTTTTCATTCAGCCCGAAGCGCGCGAGACAGTGAGAAATCAGGTTCTCGGCCTGGTCCACGAATACAGGATCGAGAACCCTGCAGATCCAACAGAGCAGGAGTGAATTAGCCGTTCTGGTCGATCGCGTGGGGCGCGGGCTGGCTGCCGCTATCGTTGCTCGTTCTATGGCTGCCGAGCCACAGCCAAGCCGCGATGATTACGACCGCCACGATGGCTATCCAGACTATGAGACGAGGCATTGCCGAATCCTCTGTGCAGCAGTCCATCACGTCGATGATCAGGACGGGTCGCCACCTTCCCGTGTTCCAATCCCACAATCGATGCTTTGTTCCGCTTGAATTGGGTCTCGTGGCCGGCGGGCCTCTGTCGTTGGTCCTTATGTCTCGCGGTCGGCGCCTGTCCGAGCGGTGGCGTTTGATTGACCGGCACACCGGGCGCTCTAGATCAATTCACGCCGACCGCGACTTCCATCGGCTCGGGGAGACCAGTCTCGTGGCGCACCAAACGCCGGCTTTGACCTTTAGTGGCCCTTATCCCAGGCTGAGTTGTATGTGCGTGCTGTTGCTCACGAGCGTCTTGGCGGGATGCTCGTCCTCCGACCAGATCGAGCAGCAATCACAAACGGCGGCCTCCGCGGCACAGACCGTATCGGTAATGCTCGATGCTTGGATGGATGGGGCGGCGCCGTTCGCATACACAGCCGGCACGCTGCGGTCGACCGGCAAGACTCTGGCCGACGCCGAGGCACAAATCCGATCGGCCGGAACGGCTGAACCCGCCGAGCAATCTGCTTTGGCGGCAGCGGTCAAGGATCTGTCAGCCGCGGTGGCTCGCGCCGAAGCGGGATTGCAGGCGGACAATCGAGCGGAGGTCCAAAACGCAAAGCAGGATCTTCGACGGGGCTCGCGCACGCTGGCGACCGCCTATGCCAGATATTTCGCGCCGAAGCCATGAAGAAGCTCGTGGAAATATCGCTCGGCGTGGTTACCAGCGTTGGCGGCTTCCTCGAAGTCGGATCGATGGCGACGGCGGCGCAGGCGGGCGCAACCTTCGGTTTCCAGTTGATCTGGGCCGTGGTCCTCGGCACCATCTGCATCATCTTTCTGGTGGAAATGGCCGGCCGGTTCGCCGCGGTGAGCCATCACACGATCTGCGACGGCATCCGCGAGAGATTTGGTTTCAACGTCTTTGTGTGGCCGTTGCTTGCCACCTTGCTGCTCAGTCTCATGGTGCTCTCCGCCGAGATCGGCGGCGTTGCCATCGCACTTGAACTTGCCACGGGCATAGGCTTCCAGTGGTGGGCTCTGCCGGTGGCTTTTCTGGCATGGCTGCTGCTCTGGAAAGGCACGTTCGGTTTCATCGAGAAAGGCGTGTCGATGCTGGGCCTGGTGACGTTGTGTTTCGTCGTCGCGGCCGTGATGCTGAAACCCGATTGGACGGCGGTCGCGGCTGGCGCAGTGCCTTCGCTGCCAGCCCACGATACCGCCAATTACTGGTTCATGGCGGTCAGCATTCTCGGCGCCTCGATATCGCCCTACCTGTTCATGTTCTATTCCTCGGGGGCTATCGAGGACCAGTGGGACAAGAGCTACCTCGGCGCCAACCGAGCCATAGCGGGACTGGGGATGACCTTCGGCGGCACTATTTCGATCGGCGTGTTGATCGTGGCCGCTCTCGTGCTGGCGACGCACGGCATCAACCAGGTCGATGACTATCACCAAATGCCGTTGATGCTGATCCCGGTATTCGGCTTCTGGGGTTTCATCCTGTTCGTAGCCTCGCTCGCCATTGCCTGCTTCGGCGCTGCACTCGAAGTCGCGCTGCAGCAGGCTTACCTCGTAGCGCAAGGTTTCGGCTGGACCTGGGGCGAGGACCGCAAGCCGCGCGAGAATCCAGGCTTCAGCGCCGTGTATACGGTATCGTTGTTGCTTGCGGCCATCCCGATCATGCTTGGTGTCGATCCGTTGAGGCTCACCATATTTTCCATGGCGCTGACGGCGGCCAGCCTGCCGTTAACGGTGGTTCCATTCCTATTTCTGCTGAACGACGAACGCTACGTCGGCGAGCATCGCAACGGCATTCTCTCGAATGCCGCGGTCATCTTCATCATCGCGCTCGGCTTTGTGCTGGCCGTGGTGACGATCCCGCTGCAGATATTCGGAGGCACATGATGGAGTTGCTGCGTGATCTCCTGGACAAGCAGGTGGTCGACCGCCGCCAGGTCAAAATCGGCAAGGTCGATGGGCTGGTGGCCGAATTGCGGCAGGGCAAGCCCCCAAGGATCGTCGCGATCGAACTCGGCTCCATCACCTTGGCGCGTCGCCTTGGCACGTGGCCGGGGCGATGGATGGCGCAACTCGCGGCAAAGCTGGGTGGCAAGCGCCATGGCGAGCCGCATCGGATCGCCTGGCACAAGGTGAAGGATATCGGCGTCGACATCGAGTTCGATATCGATGTGCGTCGGACGACGATCTTCGCCTGGCAGGACTGGTTGCGCGATCATGTCATCGGACGCATTCCGGGAGCTTGATGATGACCATCGTCAATCTTGAACATCTGGCTGGGCGACGCGTGCTTTCGCAGCGGGGCAAGAGCATCGGCTACATCGAGGAAATCCGCGCCGAACCGGATGGCGACGATTTTGTCGTTACCGAATTCCATGTCGGCGTCTACGCCGCTTTCGAGCGTCTTTCGGCCTCGGCCATAGGCGTGGCCGTGCTCGATCTCTTTCGGCTGCGCCGCCGCGATGGCCTATACCGCATCCCTTGGGACAAGCTCGACATTTCTAACCCGGCGCGGCCGCGGCTGCTGTGTCCGATGACCGAACTTTCCGGCATGAAGAGCGCACCCGATCTTCGCGAATAGGCCGTCGCCGCGCTTCCTCGCAGACGTTTCACCGCAGCATGCTCGCCGCCAGAAAAACCGCGGCCGCTACCAAAACGACGGCTACAACGACCAACAGCGGCCAATTGCTGCGAGGCTGCGGTTTCGGCTCGCCTTCGACCGGCCGCATCGCGTTGGCGAAGCTGGCGTCATTTTCGAATTTCGGCCGGCGGGAACGTGGCGGCTCCGTAGGGATCGGATTTTGTGTGTCCGCCGCCTCGGCATCGGTCTCCATCGGAGCAACGGCAGGATCGAAGCCCGGCGTTTTGTCCTGCGTCTCTCCCGCCTGGATCTCGCCTCTGGCAGAGGCCGGTGTAGGAATTGACATCTTGGCACTGACCTCTCTCGTTCGAACCAGGCTCTGCCAAATCCGCAGCGGTGGTGCGCATAGCGCCAACGACTAGATTTGATCGCCGAGCAGAATCCTGGCGTCCTTGGCCGCAACAATGAACGCCTGTCGTGCAACCCTTGGAGGCTTTTCGCCACGCATCACCGCAAGGCAGGCCCTGATCGCGGCAAGACGCCTTTCCGACGTCGGCTTTGGCCAGTCCCGCAGCAGCACTTCGGCGGCATCGGACACAGAGACCACAACCCTGTCGCGGTCTATGCGGCCAGGTTGAATAACGATCGGTTTTCTGAAATGGCCTGTACGCACCCGCCCCTCCAAGACCTTCGCCTGTTGCTCCACGGAGCCTTCCGCAGACGGCCTCTAACGCCGCGACAGTCGATTTGTTCCAGTGCACCTGGCGTTTGGAATTTGGAATAACGACGCTTGAGCCGCTCGTCTCCACCCATGGTTTTCTGGCGCTGCCGGGTCTAGCGGCATGGGGCCTGGAGAGCGGAACAAAGCGCATCTTGGCTTGTTAGGACGCAGCGCAAATTCGCTCACCGACAAGGACAAAGCCGATGAAAACACGACACCTTCTCGCATCCCTCGCGGTTGCTTCCACGGTTCTCGCAATGCCTGCCTTCGCGGCCGACAGCGCCCAGGATTTTGTCGACAAGGCTGCCGTCGGCGGCAAGTTCGAAGTGGACTCGAGTCAGATTGCCTTGGGCAAGGCTCAGGACCAGCGCATCAAGGATTTTGCCCAGATGATGATCCGGGACCACGGCGCCGCCAACACCAAGCTGCAAGCGGTCGCCGGCGAACAAAAACTGAAGGTGCCCTCAGCGCTCGACGCTCAGCATCAGGGCGATCTGGATAAGCTCAAGAACGCGCAGGGGCCGATTGATCCGGCCTATGTCGACGCGCAGCGCAAGGCGCATGACGAAGCCGTCAAGCTGTTCGAGGATTATGCCAGCGGGGGTGACAACGCCGCGCTCAAGACTTTTGCCCAGCAAACGGTCGGCACACTGAAGATGCACCAGCAGGCGATCGAAAAGATCGCCGCCGGGCAAGATTCCGTTACGGGAGCGACAACGCCGGCGGTGAAGACCGACAATACTCCCAACGCCGCCGCCCTCGTTCCTGGTGCAAACAGCTTCACCGAAGCCCAGGCCAAGAGCCGTATCGAGAACGCCGGATATTCGAACGTGTCGAAGCTGACCAAGGACGATCAGGGCATCTGGCGCGGCCAGGCGGCCAAGGGAGGCGAAAACCTCAACGTTGGCGTCGACTACCAGGGCAACGTGGTTGCCGCAAGCAAGTGAGCGTGGATCAGGAGAAATCACATGAAAACCGTAACTGGACTGTTCGACAATTATGACGACGCGGCCGATGCGGTCGGCGAGCTTGAGGCGACGGGAGTCCCGCATTCCAACATCAGCATCGTCGCCAACAACTCGGATGACTGGTACGACGCAAATCGTTCCGAGGCCGCTGAAGACGCTGGCAGCGGTGCCGGAATCGGAGCCGTGATCGGCGGCGCCGGGGGGTTGCTCACGGGACTTGGCGTCATGGCCATCCCGGGTGTTGGCCCGGTGGTCGCGGCCGGATGGCTCGCCGCCACCGCCGCCGGTGCGGTTGCCGGTGCCGTGGCCGGTGGAGCGGCCGGCGGCATCATTGGCGCTCTGACGGAATCGGGCGTGCCCGAGCGCGATGCGCACGTCTATGCGGAAGGTGTACGCCGCGGCGGTACCTTGGTGACGGCCAAGGTGGAGGACGAACTCGTGCCGAATGCCGAGCAGATTTTGGGGCAATCCCGATCGGTGGACCTGGCCGAACGCCGCAGATCGTACGAGGCCGACGGCTGGACCGGCTTCGATGCCAATGCAGGCGAATACGTGCCGGGCGAGATCGATCGCGACGGCGGACGCGCAATCAATCGACCCTGAAAGCGGCTCACGTTCCTTTGACTGGCACGCAGCGACGAGGTTCGCGGAAATCGATCTTGCCGCGCTATGCTGGGGCGCTTTGCGGCGTTTAAGCACCATCGAATCCATCTCGAGGGCATCGGGCTGGGTTCGATCGCGTTTGAAGCCATGTTCCCAGCGGAATCACCGCCGCTCAGAACAGATCGCTCCATGACGAAACGGACCCCGCCCGCAAGGCGGAACCATGGAGGGGTCGACGTTGTTGTCCCAGCGGCCGACTTGTCGGTTGGCGGCTAGGAGCCATCATTGATGACCACCGATCGATCACGCGAAGACGTCCTGGTTTCGCTCCCGTTGATCAATGCAAAGGCGGCGCCGACGCTTAAGCACGCCGGGGCGGAGGTGTTCTACATGGAAGCCGTCCGCGAGCTCACCGCCACGGACATTCCCTTTCTGGTCGCTGGAACCTATGCGGTAAGCGCCTATACCGGCGTCACTCGCCAGACCAAGGATCTCGATATCTTCTGCAAGGCCGGTGACTACGCGCGGATCCTCGCCCATTTCAAGGAGCTTGGATATGCCGTCGAAATCGTGGACGACCGGTGGCTTGGCAAGGTGTTCAAGGGCAGGCATTTCTTCGACGTCATCTTCGGATCGGCCAACGGCATGATGCCTGTTGGCGATCGATGGCTGGAGCACGCCAGACAGACCGAGTTGCTGGGCAGCCGCGTACGGATCATCGGCCCGACCGAACTCATCTGGTCCAAATGCTTCATCCAAGACAGGGGCCGGCACGATGGCGCCGATATCGCCCACACGATCCTCAAGGCACACGACCAGATAGATTGGCACCGGCTGCTTTCCTATCTGGAGGTTCATTGGGAGGTCCTGCTGATGCAGCTCATCAACTTCAGATGGATTTACCCAAGCGAGCGCGATCACATCCCGGCATGGCTCCTCGATGAACTCCTCGACCGCCTCGCCAAGCAACGGCAATTGCCGTCCCCCAGGATGAAGATCTGCCGCGGGCGGCTGCTGTCGCAAACCGACTACGAGATCGATGTCAAGGAATGGGGCTTCGCCGGCGTCGGCGGCGTGGGAGATTTTCGTGATGCCTGACCGCCTGGAGAACGTCGCGCCGAAGGATAACGCAGGGACGCTCAGAGTTGCTGCCATGGGGGATTTGCATGTCAGGGAAGATCCCCGAACCTCGTATCGCGATCTCTTCGGCGAGATATCGAGGGAAGCCGAGATTCTCGTCCTGACGGGAGATCTCACCAATCTCGGCAAGCCTCGTGAGGCGGAGATGCTCGCCGAGGACCTGCGCAACTGCTCGATCCCCGTGGTGGCGGTGCTCGGCAACCACGACTACGAATCCGGCGCGGTGGACGACGTCGCAAACATCCTACGCCAGGCGCATGTTCACCTTCTCGATGGCCATGCGGTCGAAATCGAGGAGGTCGGCTTCGTCGGCGTGAAAGGGTTCGTCGGTGGCTTCGGATCGCGCATGCTCGGCTCCTTCGGCGAACCCGCGATCAAGGCGATGGTCTCGGAAAGTGTCAACGAGGCAATGCGCCTCGAAAACGCGATGCGCCAGGTACGGGCGAAGCGGACGCTCGTGGTCCTCCACTACGCGCCGATCGCTGAGACCGTCGAGGGAGAACCGCTGGAGATATTTCCGTTTCTTGGCTCTTCACGCCTTGCCGAGACGATCGATCGGTTCAAGGTCAGCGCCGTTGTGCACGGTCACGCGCATCGCGGCTCCTATGAAGGCCAAACGCCCGGCGGCGCCAAGGTTTACAACGTCGCCATGCACGTGGCCAAACCGAACGGCCGCCCCTATGCCCTGCTGGAACTCTGACGCCACGGCATCGTGCGAGCATTCAGTTGGAACGCTCTGCCAGGAAGTGGCGGCGCGATAGTGCGAGCTGATCACGGTTGTTTGCCCGCGACATTATTTTTGGAGTTCGTCGCCAGCGGCGAATTCGTCAAACCTCCGTCTTGTCGAAGCCCTGCCGGGCGATAATTTCTTCAGAAGGCGTGGGTGCTTCTCCCTCTCAGACAGGAGCCGACCATGAAACATCAGACACTCGACCAGCTCCAAACCGTCGCCAGGATTGAGCCGCTGGCGCCGTTTTCGGTAATGACACGTAATGAACGCATCGCGCGTTGGGCTGAACTTCTCGAGCAAAATCCCGAACGATGCCTCGGTGCGCTAACCGGCACGGAACATTTGCGTCCTGAAGCACGGGCCATCGCACGTGGGGAAGGATCGGCACTCGCGGTTGCCTTCGAAGACCCGATCTTGCGTGCATCGGGGCTGGGGGACGACACATACGGCGAGGCAAAGCGCTTCTTCGAATTGAGCGACTGGCAACTCCACGACATTGTCTGTGATTGCCACGTCGGTGCCACCATGAAAGCCCGATGGGCCGCAGCTCGGGTCCGTGCAACGATCAGCGGGAACAGGCTCTTTGCGTTCCTGAGGCGGTGCTTGATGCGGTGAGACCAAGGGGAGGTCGTTGCATGTCAGCGACGACCTCCTACACCGCCAATGCGCAAGCTATCGCCGATCGTCCTCGCGATAGAGCTGGTCGGTAGCGCGGTCGCTTTCCCTGCGTTCAACCGGACCACGGTTACGGCGGGTTACCAGGACATAGGCAATCAGTATGACCAGCAACGCTGGCCCGCCGGCGACGACGATTAGCCACATGATACCGTCTGACATGGGAAATCTCCTTTCCTTCACAACCGGCAAGAAGACGATCCGTTCCGCTTGGAGCGGTTCGCGGTGCGGACCGGCCGGCGATCGGTTCCTGTCATCCAGGAGGTCCAGACGCCTCCCGGCTATTGCCGGTCGGGTTTCCTTGCGAAGACCGCAGCAGAAGGGCGAGAGGAACCAGCAGCGCCGTTGCCACCGCGCAGTAACGAAAGACGTCGATATAGGCGAGCAGTGAAGCCTGGCGGGCGATCAACTGCCCGATCCAGCCAATGGCCTGCTGCTTGGCCTGGAGCATCGAGGAACCCTCGGCGACGAAGTGCTCGGTCGCCTGCCGTACCACCTGCTGGTAGGCGGGCGACGATTGCGCGGTGTGGCCGACAAGGTTCGCCTGATGGAGTTGTGCGTTCTGGGCGATCACAGTGTTGGAGAGCGACACGCCGATGCTGCCGCCGATATTGCGGGCAACATTGATCAAGGCCGAGGCCTGGTTGGTCTTTTGCGGCGCCAGACCGACATATGCCGCAGTCGAAATCGGGATAAACAGGAACGGCAATCCGATCATCAGGAAGATGCGGGCAAAGGCAAAGAAGCTGAAGCTGGCGTCGGGCGTAAGCGAAGTCATATGCCACAGGCCGATCGCCACCACCGCCATGCCCGCCATGATCAGGTATTTTGGCTGGACGATGCCGGCGGCAAATCCCGAAATCGGCATGAGCATCAGCATGGCGACGCCGCCCGGCATCATCGACAGGCCCGATAGCGTCGCCGTGTAGTCGAAGGCGGTCTGCTGCAGCTGGGGCATCAGCTGCGTGGTGCTGAACAGCACCGCACCGACCGCCATCATCACTAGGAAGGATGTACCGAACTGGCGGGTGAACAGCAGGCGCATGTCGACGATCGGATCGCGGTGGCGGAATTCCCATGGGATCAGCAGGGCGAAGGAGATCGCCGAGATAATGGCGAAAGTCGTGATGAAGCTCGACGCGAACCAGTCGTTGCGCTGGCCCTCGTCGAGAAAGATTTCGAGGCAGCCGAGCGCGGTCGCCACCAGGATGAATCCGACCCAGTCGATCCTGAGACCTCCTTTCAGCCGCTGCTGGCGTTCGCGTTCGAGTACCTCCGGTTCGACCAGCAGCCACTGCACCAACGCCAGTGACATGATGCCGAACGGCACGTTGATGAAGAAGATCCAGTGCCACGAAAAATTGTCGGTCAGCCAGCCGCCGATGGTCGGCCCGACCGTCGGCGCGACGATGACGGCGATGCCGTAGAGGGCAAATGCCTGCGAGCGCTTTTCAGGCGGAAAGGTGTCGGCCAGGATGGATTGCTCGCTTGGCGCCATGCCGCCGCCGCCGAGGCCCTGCAGGATCCTGAAGACGATGAGCATCTCGAGATTGGGCGCCAGCCCGCACAGCAGCGATGCCAGGGTAAACGTCGCGACGCAAAGCATGTAGTAGCGCTTGCGGCCGATCACGCTGGCCAGCCACCCACTGATTGGAATGATCACGGAGTTGGCGACCAGATAGGTGGTGATGACCCAGGTACTTTCATCCATGCCGGCAGCCAGGCTGCCGGCGATGTTGCGCAGCGCCACATTGGCGATCGAGGTGTCGAGCACCAGCATGAAGGTGGCAATGGAGACAATGATGGCTATGAGCCAGGGATTGCGCTCACCGGCCGCGGATCGGCTTTCGCCCTGGTCGCTGGCGTTGTCGCGGCTCATCGCACCTTGACCGTCGGCACCACCGACAGGCCTGGGCCGAGCAGCACATCGGGCGGGTTGTCGAAGACGATCTTGACCGGCACACGCTGCACCACCTTGACGAAATTGCCGGTGGCATTTTCGGCGGGCAGCAGGCTGAAGGCGGTGCCACTGCCGGCCTGCAGGCTGTCGACATGGCCATGAAAGGTCTTGTCCGGATAGGCGTCGATATCGATGTCGACCGGCTGTCCGGTTCGCATCCTGTCGAGTTGGGTTTCCTTGAAGTTCGCCTTTACCCAGACTTCGTTGGGAACGAACATCATGAGCACCTGACCCGGCTGGGTGTAGGTGCCGATGGCGGCCGAAATGCTTGTCGCGCGGCCGGCGACAGGGGCTGTAATAGTGGTACGGGTCAGTGCCGTGCGGGCTTGATCCCGGCTGGCCTGTGCCTGGTGAAGCTTGGCTTCGCCGCTTTTGGTCTGTGCCTGCAGCACTGTCACCTGGCTCTTCGCCGCGGCCACGTCCGCCTCGGCGCTGTCCAGGGTTGCCTGGTCCTGTCGAAGGGTCGATGCAGCCTGCTGCGCCTGCTGCTGCGTCACCGTGCCCTTCGTCAGCAATTCGCGATTGCGCTGGTCTTCGGCCTTGGCGAAGTCGAGCGCTGCCTGGGCCAGCGCCACCTGCTTCTGGGCGGCGTCGATCTTGGCATTTTGCGCCTCGATCTGGGCCGCCACATTGGTGATGTCGGCCTGAGCGGCGGCTACGCCGGCATCCGCTTGGCTGAGCGATGCCCGGTAGTCGCTGTCGTCGATGCGCAAGAGAACGTCACCCTTGCGCACCGGCTGGTTGTCGGTGACGGCCACATCGGTGATACGCCCGGCAATCTCGGCGCTCACCGTTACCGTGCGGGCATCGATGAAGGCATCATCGGTGGATTCATACTGACGCGTATTCAGCCACCAGATCGCTACACCCATCGCAACAAGCAGAAGCAGGAGGACAATTGCCGCTGTCCAATAGGGATGGCGCCTGGGAAAGCCCAGCAGGTTCGATTTCTGCGGCCTGTCATCCATTTGCCGATCGTCCGATTTGTCGTGCCGCGAACTTGGCTGGCTGGCGAGACGCTTGCTTTGTCCAGCCCTGTCGTCGGACGGGTCCGGCTCGCTTTTCTGAGGCTTCGTATCCACGGAACTAGCTTTCAGCAGACTGAAGGGTGATGTCCGCGATGGCGAACGCGGTTTCAACGGCAAAGCCTTGGCAAAGGTTCCTGTTTTGACTTCCCGCCAGCGCCATGGGCAGCGACGCCCTTCAGCAAGTCGGTGTGTGGCTGCTCATCCTCTTTGGCCTGCCCGATTGGGCAATAGGACCCCCCTCCCATCAACCTGGGGCGCTGAGTACCAGCATTCCCGTTTTATAGACGATAGCCGCACTTGGTGAGAGTGGCTCGAACCTTGTCGCTCGTGCAGGTGACGATGGGACATCTACCTGAAAGTTTCATCAGTCCGCAGTCTTGCCCAATGTGTCGGCGACGACCGCGCCGCGCTCACCCATGGGAACCGCCGGGCCTGTGGTCGAGTCACAGGCTGTCTGATGTTCCATTTCCGCGTTGATGGCGGCGCCGGCGATCAGGATGATGACTGAAATCCATGTCCACATCATCAGGCCGACCACGGCACCGAGCGAGCCGTATGTCGCGTTATAGTTGGCAAAATGCTGGAGGTAGAACGAGAACAGCCACGACGCGATAATCCATGCCGCGGTTGCCGCAAGCGCTCCCCAACTCAACCATCGCCATTTCGCATGTTCCCGGCTCGGCCCGAAGCGGTAGAGCAAGGAAATGCCGGTTAGGATCGACACCACCAGGATGGGCCATCGAGATACCGCAACCACGGTTTCTGTCCAGGCATCAAGGTAGAAAAAGCGCAACAGCGCCGGGACAACACCCACCGTAAGCAGCAGCACAATGCCGATGAGCAGGGCTCCGACCGTGAACAGGATCGACATCAGATTGAGGGTAATGAACGAGCGTTTCTCACGCTCTTCGTAGGCGATGTTCATCGCGTCGAAGAGCGCCTTCATGCCGCTGTTGGCGCTCCAGAGGGCGATTGTCAGGCCTATGAAAAAGCCTGTGCCGAGAGCGCCTGCTTTCTGGCGGGCCAAGGCCTGCAACTGATCGCGGATAAGATCGAGCCCGCCCTGCGGTAGCAATCCCTGGAGGTAAGCGACATGGTCGGCGACCGTGACCGGGTCCGCGACGAAGCCATAGATCGAGATGAAGGCTGCCAGGGCGGGAAACAAGGCGAGCAGGAGATAGAAGGTTGCGCCGGCAGCCACCAGCAGAACCCGGTCCTTGTTGAACTCTTCCCAAAGTCGCCAGAAGATGTCCTTCCACCCCAGCCCAGTGATTTGAGATGGCCACGTGGCGTCGCGCCCACGGCTTCCTGGCTCCCGCCCTGCCGCGGCGTTGCTGTCCTTCGTTGTCGAGGCCGCGCGGCCGGCTGCTTCCTCATCGATCAGCGAGGGCTGCTTGTCGTTCGGCGGAGAGCCTCGTTGTGGTTTCAAAGCCATTACCGGGTTCGCTGATGTCCAAAGCGTGGCTGACAACGCGGGATGAAGACACCCGTTCCCGATGCGCGGCCGATCACGATTTCCTCCTTCCCTGCATCTTTTGCGGCCGATCGGCGTTTGAAATTGGTCAAGTGAACGGGTGTGTCCAATGAGAACGACAACCAGGGATAAGCTCAGGGGCGAAGCGGAGTTGTCCGAGGACGCCGACCTGATCGTCAATCGAACAGCCCACTTCATTTCGGATTGGATCGAAGAACACGTCGTTGACGAGCCTATCCCTATGTCCGGCATCGATGCCGCGGAGGAACTCGCAAATCAGTGCGTGGCGGATGCGCAAGATGAGGGGATCGCGGCGCAGGACATCCAGGATGAGGTGGGCGATCTTACTGAATACATCGCGGAAACGATCGATGAAGGGAACGGCTCCCCCTTGGAAGAGGTGGCCACGGCGGCAACCAAAATCGCGGAACCTCGTTTGTCGAGTGTCAACCCGAGGAGATGGCGATGACGAGGTTCCTATCCTTTCTGATCCTGGCAACGGGTCTTGCGCTCACCGCATGTGACAACAACACCGAGCCGACGAAGGCCAACACCGACACCGTCACCAAGAACCCACCAGTCGACCAGGACGCCAGACCGAAGTCGACGACCGGTGGCGATCAGCCAACTGCCCCGGCGACCAAATGAACGTGATTTCCTATTGCTATACGCCGCTGCCGCTTGCGTGGCTGGCCTGACGGATGAGGCTCCGGTCATTCCCCTGGCGCGGCTAGGCTGATGACTGCGGACGCCAGGATTTCCGGAGGGATCGGAACCTCAATCCACTGCCGCGCATTTCGACTTCACGCGTGGAAGACAAATGTCATCCAACCATCAAGACGCTGGCCAAGGAGAATTCAGATGCAAGGTTCAGAAGCGATTTCCAGGCGCCCTATCGGCGGCATGAGCATAGAACCATTCCTCGGCACGGTGACGGTTCGGTTCTCCGACGCGATAGTCGCCGCAAGCGACCGTGCGAAAATTCTTCGGGAGGAGGGCCATGAGCCGGTCTTCTATATCCCCTTCGAGGATATCTATTTCGACCTCCTCGAGAAGACCAACACCACCAGCGAGTGCCCGTTGAAGGGAACAGCGAGCTATTGGCGTGTTCATGCTGTCGGCGGCTCGGCCGATGACTTCATGTGGGCGTATGAGACGCCGGATACCGCGGCCCTGGCCATCGCGCGTCATGGCGCCTTCGATCCGAAAAAGGCACGTATTGACGTCGATCCGAAGGAGGATAAGCGGCACACTCCACATGTCATGGAGTAGGATGCCGCCTCGACCGTCGTTCTTCTTGCTTGCCGGCATGCCGGCAAGTGGCCGCCGCCAGGGTCAGCGGCACCGGTGCGAGTCCGAGCCTTCCCCTCATCGATCCACCCTCCACCAAGAAGCCTCGTTGCGGCCGCTTCGATCGGGTTTAGCCGCGCCTCACCGCCATGCCGGAGCAAAATCACTCTTTCGCGATCAGGCAGGGTTTTGTCGCACTGCATTCGGAACAATGCCCGGAGTGAAAGGTTAGCGGCGAAAGCCAGCCCAGGAGCGAGCCATGTCCGAAACCTTCGTCCCAAAGCCAATTAGCCTCAGCCGGAGACGTTTCATGACGGGCACGGTTTCGGCCGCTGCGGTCGCACCGCTCCTGTCTCCTGAGGCCAAGGCGGAGGAAGTGGCCGCGTCCCGTTCCAAGCTGCGGGAGCCGGTCGTCACCTCGCTTCGTATCAACAGGCAAGCTTACGAGCTTTCGCTCGACACCAGGACCAGCCTGCTCGACGCCTTGCGTGACCACGTTGGGCTGACCGGGACGAAAAAAGGCTGCGACCATGGGCAATGCGGTGCATGCACCGTGCTCGTCGACGGAAAACGGGTCCTCTCCTGCCTGAGCTTCGCGGTGATGATGCAGGGCAAGGATGTGACGACCGTGGAGGGGCTCGCCTCGCGCGACGGCGCCCTGCATCCGATGCAGCAGGCCTTTATCGACCATGACGCCTTCCAGTGCGGCTATTGCACGCCGGGCCAGATTCTGTCGGCCATCGGCTGCGTCAACGAAGGCCACGCCGGTTCCGAGACCGATATCCGGGAATATATGAGCGGCAACATCTGCCGGTGCGCCGCATACCCCAACATCGTGGCCGCGATCGTGCAGGCTCGCGACGAAACCGGGAGAGCCTGACATGCGTCCTTTCGTTCTCGAGCAACCGGCCAACATCCCGGCGGCTGTCGCCCTCGCTTCGAACTTTGCCGCGCCGGATCGGCCGCCGACCCAGTCAGACATGCAATTCATCGCTGGCGGCACCAATCTGGCCGACTACATGAAGCTCGAGGTTGCCCGGCCGAACCGCCTGCTCGATCTCAATCGTCTCTCCGAGCCAGCGCTTCGGCAAATCCGCGTCACCACCGAAGGGGTTCGTTTCGGCGCGCTGGTGCGGATGGGCGAGGCGGCTGACGATAAAGACGTCAAGCTCCACTATCCGGTCATTGCCGACAGCCTCAGGCTGGCAGCCAGCGGCCAACTCCGCAACATGGCCAGCCTTGCCGGCAACGTGCTGCAACGGACGCGGTGCGAGTATTTCAGGGAGACCTCATGGGCCTGCAACAAGCGCCAGCCGGGTTCGGGCTGCGCGGCAATGGACGGTTTCAATAGGCAACACGCAGTGCTGGGCGTCAGTGATGCCTGCATCGCCACCTATCATGGTGATTTCGCCCAGGCACTGATTGCCCTTGACGCCAACCTCCATGTCGAGGGTTCTGGCGGCGCGCGCGAAATCCGGTTCGCCAACCTGCATCGCCTGCCCGGCGATACGCCGCATGTCGAGACCGGCCTCGCCGCTGACGAGATCATCACCGCCATCGACGTGCCCGCGGGTCCTTGGACCCGCCGTTCCCGCTACCTTAAGGTTCGTGACCGCGAATCCTATGCCTTCGCCCTGGCTTCCGCGGCGGTCGCTCTCGACCTCGACGGCAACAACGTCCGCGAGGCACGCATAGCCCTTGGCGGCGTCGCCACGGTGCCGTGGCGGGCGAGGGAAGCGGAAGCGGTCCTGCACGGCAAGATGCTGGACGAGGCAATGGCGCGGGCGGCCGCGGAGACGGCTTTCGCCGATGCCAGGCCGCGCGGCCACAATGCGTTCAAGATCGAGCTTGGCAAACGGACGCTGGTGCGGGCGCTCCTCGAAACCCGTGACATGAAGGTGTGATCATGAACGCAGCCGCTCCGCAGCCCAAGGAGAACATGGGTGCCCCGCTGCCGCGCATAGACGGGCGGCTGAAGGTGACCGGCCAGGCGAGTTATCCGGCGGACCTCGCGGCGGCCAATGTCGCCTATGGCGTGCTGGCCACCAGCAGTATCGCCAGGGGCACGGTGACGGCACTTCACCTGGACAATGCCCGAGCGGTGCCGGGCGTGCTCGACATCGTGACCTATGGCGACATGGACGCGGTGGACAAGCCGAAATTCGGCAATACCGCCGCCGCCTCGATCGCGCCGCTGCATGACCGGAAGGTCTTTCACGATGGGCAGATCATTGCCTTGGTGGTCGCCGAGACCTTCGAGGCGGCGGAGGAGGCTGCGCTGCTGATCCGTGCCGACTACGCCGAGGAGAAACCGAGTGCGGGCTTCGACAGCCCTGGAGCAACGACCATTGCCGCCGCGGGCAAAAGCCCGATGTTCAAGGAAGACGTCAAGGTCGGCGATTTCGATGTTGCCTATGCCGCTGCTCCGGTCAGGATCGATGCACGCTATTCGACACCAACGCAGCACCACAATCCGATCGAACTGTTTTCGACGACGGCAATGTGGCAGGGTGATCAACTCACCATTCATGAGCCGTCCCAGAACGTCACCGGCTGGAAGGCCGAACTTGCCAGGCAGTTGAAGATCGATCCGGCGAAGGTTCGCATTGTCAGCCCATACATCGGCGGCGCATTCGGCTCGAAGGGACCGATGACGGCCCGCACGGCGATCGTCGCGGTTGCGGCAAGGCGTCTCGGCCGGCCGGTGCGTTGCGTGGTCAGCCGCATGCAGGCGTTTGGTACACAGACCTATCGCGCCGAGACCAGGCACCGGATCCGCATGGGCGCCGACAAGGACGGCCGCATAACCGCTTTCGCGCATGAGGGCTGGGAGGTGACATCGCGCCCCGATCCCTACGTGGTCGGGGGAACGTCGGCGACCGGCCGCATGTATGATTACGGCGCGGTGCTTACGCACGTGTCGCTGGTCCAGGCGGACCGCAACACGCCCGGCTACATGCGTTCGCCTCCCGAGACGCCTTACGTCTATGCGCTGGAGAACGCCATGGACGAGATGGCGGTGGCCCTGGCCATGGACCCGGTGGAGTTCCGGAGGGTGAACGAGCCAAAAGCCGAGCCGATCGGGAGAAAGCCGTTCTCGAGCCGCTCGCTGATGCAATGCTACGATCAGGCGGCGGACGCGTTCGGCTGGACGAAACGGGACGCCAAGGTCGGATCGATGCACGACGGCGACTGGTTGATCGGCATGGGTTGCGCGACGGCAGTCTATCCGACCTCGTCGGCTCCCTGCGCTGCGCGCGTATGGCTGACCGTCGACGGCGATGTGCGCGTCCAGAGCGGCTCGCATGAAATCGGCACCGGCGTGCGCACGGTCGCCGGCCAGATGGCAGCAGAGCGCCTCGGTGTCGCCATGGACAGGGTGAGCGTCGAGATGGGCGACAGCACCTTGCCCCCGGCGCCCGTGTCGGGAGGGTCTATCTCCACGGCAAGCGTCTGTTCGGCGGTGCTCAAGGCCTGCAACGCGATCAGGACGAAGCTGTTTGCCGCGGCGAGCGGCGAAGGTGGTGCGCTTGCCGGCGCCCACAATGAGGAACTGGATATCCTCGATGGCAAAATCATTGCCAAGGGCGGCGCTTCGGCAAAAGTCGGGGACGTCTTGAAAGCCATGCGGGTGGGGGCGATCGAGGAGTATGCCGAGTATGCGCCCAAGGGGGCGAGCCCCGAAGCGCTCAAGAAGCTCTATGCCGGCCAGCCGGAGTTTCACGGCGGCGAGCAGGACGAGGATTCGGTGAAATATGCATTCGGCGCGGAATTCGTCGAAGTTCGCATCAATCGCCTTACCAGGGAAATCCGCGTGCCGCGCATTGTCGGGGCCTTTGCCGCCGGCCGCATCATGAACACGCGCACGGCGCGCAGCCAGCTGATGGGCGGAATGATCTGGGGCATCGGCCAGGCGCTGCATGAGGCGACCGAGGTCGACAGCCGCTATGCCCGCTACGTCAATCGAGATCTGCAGGACTACCTCGTGCCGGTCAATGCCGACATCAAGGATCTCCAGGTGATTCTGGTTCCGGAGATTGACCACGAGGTCAATCCGGCCGGCGTCAAAGGCCTCGGAGAACTGGGCAATGTCGGCACGGCGGCCGCCGTTGCCAGCGCGGTCTACCATGCGACTGGCAAACGCATCCGCGATCTTCCGATCAGGATCGAGCAGCTTATCGTCTGATCTGGCCTACCCCATAGGCGGTCCGATTCACGAAATATTACGTGAGGGAACGTCCGGGCCGCCAGCGTCTTTGACCCTTGAGGCGGTTGATCGCCTCGCATAACTCAAAGGAGAAGAAGATGCCCAATCAAGGTGGTAGCCATGAGCAACATGTGAAAGCAGGCCAGCAGAGCCACAAGAACATGGACGATAAGAACCGCCGTCAGCAGCAGGCGGCCGGTGACAACCATCGCCAACAAGGCGGCGACAGCGCCGGCACGACGCGTGGCGGAACCCATGAACAGCATGTGAGAGCTGGCGAGCAAAGCCACAAGAATCGCTAGCAAACCTGTGGCTCCGTGCCCGTCCCGAGCGCTCGGGACGGGCTCTGCATGCGACCGTGCTGGGCAGAGCCGACCCGCACAGTTCGCCGAAAGAAAGAGAGACAGATTTGATGCCCGATCCGAGAGAACCCGACCCCAACCGCGACGTACCCATGCCGGCTCCCAATTGGAAGCCCAAGCCGATCGGCGAACCGGAGCCGGAAGGATTGCCCGATGAGGCGCCGTTACCCAATCCTGACGAGAACGAAGAGCCCCCAATGCACGCGGTCGGCTGAGCGGAATCCGCCCGTAGTTTGGTCACTCCTCGTCGAAGCGGCCGCCTTCCCTTGAAGGATCGCGTGACAGGACCGCTTCCTCGACATCGTCGGGCAATGCCTCGTCGCTTTCCTGGTAGGCGTTGTCGTCATCTTCCTCGGGCAATTCGCCGTCGGCCTCGTCTTCCACCTCGACGTCATCCGGAAGGATTTTCGCGCCTGCTAGCGCGTCCCAGTCCTGCTGCTCTACTGTGGGACCTTCAGTCTCCGTCGGGTCTTCCGTCTGAACTGCGGGTTGCTCTCTTTTGCGGGGGTCCATTGTCGTCCTCCGAAATCCGGGGAGTTTGCCCCGGATCGCCTGAAGCGCCCGGGGCAACAGCTCGCCAGCTAGGCGGCCTGTTCCAGGGCACGCTCGTTGACGCCACCCTCGCCAAGGCTGGAAAGTGCCTCGTCGGTCGCCGTCTCCTCCTCGAGAGTCTCGTTCAGGAGTTTGACCACGTCGCTCTTGCCTAGCTGTTCAGCCCAGGCGATCAGCGTCCCGTAGCGCGCGATCTCGTAGTGTTCGACCGCCTGCGCCGCCCCGACCAGCCCAGCATCCAGCGCGGGGTCGCCCTTGTATTCCTGAAGGATTTCCGAACCCTCCTCGATGATGCCGTCGATGGCCGGACAGGTCTTGCCCCGGGCCGGCTTGTCGAGGAGTTCGAAGATCTGTTCGAGGCGGTCGACCTGGCCCTCGGTTTCCTGCAGGTGTTTCTCGAATGCTGCCGAAACATCTTCGGATTCGGCGCCTTTTGCCATTTTCGGCAGCGCCTTCAGGATTTTCTTCTCGGCGTAGTAGATGTCCTTCAGCCCGTCGAGAAACAGGGCTTCAAGCCCTTTCGTTGCCGCTTTCTTCGCAGTCGCCATGATTGTCATCTCCAATTGTCGTGAAGCCCACCAGCGGTGTAGCTGGAGCACAACTTGCCGTGAGGACGGTTGTTCCAGCCATCTCGCAAAGAGGCGACCGCTGCGTCGGCTCTCATCGCGACCGGGCTTCGCAAGCGCGTCCGCGGCACGAACTCCGTCACTGGATCTGTTGCATGGTGCATTGACGCGGCGCCTTGTCCGGCCGCCAGCGCACCAGTTTGGTGCCATGCCGGAACCTGTCGCCGGTGACATGGTCGAAGCGGACCTCGACCACCAGTTCCGGCCGCAGGGGCTCCCATTCGCCGCTGCGCTGCGTGCTCCAGCGGCTAGGCCCGCCCGGCGCCTTGCCGGTGAAGCCGGGTCCGCCACGCAGCTTTTCCAGCTTTCGGGTGACGCCAGCCCGGTCATCCCTGCCGATGGTCGAGGTAAACCCGACATGGTCGAGCTTGCCCCTATCGTCGTAAAGGCCGAGCAGGAGCGAGCCGACCTCCTTGCTGCCGGTCAGATAGCGGAATCCTCCAACCACGCAGTCGGCCGTACGCAACCGTTTGACCTTGACCATCGCGCGTTCCCCTGGACGGTAGGGGTCGGCCAGCAATTTGGCGACCACGCCGTCGGTGGAACCATGACCGGCTTCCTCGAGCCAGCGTCTGGCGGCCGCCGGATCGGTCGTGCTGGGCGAGAGCCGCAAGCCAGGCTCGGCGTAGTCCTGAACGAAGCCCTCGATCGCCCGGCGTCGTTGCGACAACGGCTCGCCGAGCAGGATCGTGCCGCCCGGCGCGACCGGCATGTCGAACAGGATCAGCAGGGCAGGCGTTTGCGCGCTCAGCTTGCGGATGCGGCTTTCGGCTGGGTGAAGCCGCATCTGCAGCGCGTCGAAAGAAAGCTGGCCCTCGAGCTCGATGACGATCTCGCCATCGACCACGAAATTGCGGGCCTCGACTTGCCGCAGCATGGCGACGAGCTCCGGGAAGTAACGACCGAGCGGTTTGCCGGATTTGGCGCGCAAGTCGACATCCGTGTCGCCTTTGAAGGCGAGGCAGCGAAACCCGTCCCATTTGGGCTCGTATTGCCAAAAGCCTTCCCTATCCGGTAGAGCGTCGGCTGCCTTGGCCTCCATGGGGGGCGTGTTCAGGGGTAGGGCAAAGCTGTCCGTCATTGCCTTTCGTCGCTTTCTGGGGCACGCGCCAGCGGCGAAGCCCGCCAACCGACACCCGCGGCAGCTTCAGGCACCGAGATCGATCAAAGCCACGCCGAATTCGGCTCGCTTGCGGCGGCGCAGGTGACCCGGCGCTTCCACCACGGTGATTTCCAATGTCGGCCGAACGGTGCCTTCGAGCAGATGGCCGCCTTTGGTCGTGCCGTCGCTCAAGCCAAGCACCGCGTGGACATGAAGGCTCGGCTTGCCATCATCGCCCGTCGCGACATCACCGATCGCGCTCAGGACCTCGCATTGTTCGTCGATCGGGATTTTTCGATAGCTCTTCGCCTCCAGGTCGAACCAACCGTCGGTGGCCCGTTGGAACGCGCCGATCGCCGTCAGGGAGGCGCTGCCGATCTTCTGCTCGACCGCGAAGCTGGTCAGTGCCGCGAACGCTTCCTCGCCCGGGTCGAGCACCACGACAAATGTCCGTTGGCCATTGGCCTCGTTGACGAGTCGCGATTTCATGCCGGCGTCCAATCCTCGCGGTCGGTCAGTGGGCGTGGTGTTCGGCGTTCCTCTTGCGGGTCGCCGCCGCCTTCTTTGCCGATTCGGACCGGCTGGCGGCCGATCGGGAAGCGGACGCCTTTCCGCCGCTTTTGCCGCCCTTGTGCGCCGCTGGGTGACCTGTGTGCTTGCCACGCCCGGAGCCGCCTTCCTTCTTGCCGCCACCATCGTCCTTGTTGACCGTCGCCCATGCGCGCCGCTCGGCTTCCTTGTCGGAGACGCCACGCTTCTCGTAGCCTTCGGCAATATGGTCGGCCTTGCGTTCCTGCTTGTCGGTGTATTTGGATTTATCGCCTCGGGGCATGATCGTTTCTCCTTCTCGATGGAGGTTGAACGCCAAGTCGGCGCCCGGGTTCCAATCGCGGTCAGCCTTGCCCGACACACCCTGTCGCGGGGCTGTTGCAACAAGGCAGATTCAACCGATCGCGAACCTGACCACCGCCGCCAGGATCAGGATGCCGACCAGTCCTGCCACGAAGATGATCCGGCGCGTGCGGGTTCGCAGGATGATCTCGCCTTGCGAAGCCTGGCGCGCGGAGAAGACAGGTCCATTTTCGCCGCGTCCGTCTTTGTCGTCTTTGCCATGCCGGTCGTCGCTCATGACCGCCTCCTGTCGGGCTGTTACGCCTCTGGCGCCGTCGCGGGTGCCGTGTAGCGCCGCCGAACGGCATCGAGCACCCGTTTCCGGCTCTCGTCCGCCGAAAGCTTGCTGTCCTTTTCCGCCTCGGCGGTTTCGCGGGCGAGGTCCTTGTCCCTGATCTGGTGGCGGAACCATTTCGAATAGTCGCCCGCGCGCAAATGGAACTCCCAGGTCTTGTCGTCTATGCCTTCGGCCATCTGAGCAAAGATCATCAGATTATGGGCCCTGAGGTTCATCGCGTCGTCGGGACCGCGGAAATAGAAGCTGCCGGTCTCATCGAGTTGACCCTCGGCATATTTACGGCTGTGGCGCTTGAGCGACTGGCGAGGTTCTATGACCTTGACCGTCGTGAGTTTTTTGCGCGCCCCCGGCCGCCAGAACAGAACCCGATCGCCCTTGGGCGTGGGAATGTCCTTCGGCGGCTCGATGCCGGTCTCATGGCAGAAGGTCTTCACCACGTCCTTCGCCTTCGGGCCAAGGGCGATGACGGCCGTCATCAGGCGCAGGGCGTCGGTCGAAATCGCCTCGGGATGGACGGTGATCAGGATCGTGCCCGGCAGTTCCAGGGAGAGCACGGCGCGGGTGTCGTCGCGCCGCTTCGGAAGAAGATGGTGCGCTTCGTCGATGACCAGCCAATGCGGCCTTGCGGTGCGGCGGCGGAAACTGCCAAGGCCAGGCAGCAGGTCGGCAAAGAAGTCTGGCCGTTCGTTGACACGCAGCGCCAGCCCATTGACGACAACATTGCTGTCGGCCTTGGCGATCAGGTCGAGCACCTGCGCCTTTGTCGGCGCGCTCGATGCATCCCCCAGCCGAACGGCGCCCTCGAGGCCGTCATAGTCACCCTCCGGGTCGAAGACGCAAAACTGAAATTGGCTGTCGACGAAGCGTTCCGTCAGTGCGGTGGCCAAAGTGGATTTGCCGATGCCCGAACTGCCGGCGATGAGCACGCTTTCGGTCGGCGACAGATAGATGTCATCGCCACCGGACGATCCCAGAACAATCCCGCCATGACGCTTCGGCACGATCCCGTGGTCGCTTTTTATCAGCTTCGCGATCAGTTCCTCGACGCCTTTGCCGCGTGCGCCGCGCGTAACCAGGTCCGCGGTGCTTTTGACCGCGGGAATGGCATTGTCGACCGCAACGCTGCAGCCGCAGGCCTTCAGGAAGGCGTGATCGTTCTCGGCGTCGCCGATACCCACAACATTGTGCGGCGACAGGTGAAGGTCCTCGAGCGCGGCCGCCAGACCGGTGGCCTTGTTGACGCCGCTCGGCAGGATCATCACCGCGCCCTTGTTGAAGATGATTTCGAGTTCGAGCCCCATCTTCTTGATGACCTCGAGCACGGTCGCCTGATGCGGTTCCCAGGTGGCGACGATCGACCGTCCCACGGAAAGTGGCTTCACCCCCTGCTTTTTCAGCCTGGCGACGAATTCGGGCTCCGGCGATGGTGAGATCGCCCGCTCTTCCTCGCTGGCCGGTGTGTAGATCAAGGCGCCGTTTTCGGCGACGACCTTGTCGAACAGGCCGACATCGGGAAACACGCGCTTGAGGTCGGGCAACTCGCGGCCAGTGACCAGAAGCAGTTTGCGGCCACTTTTCTTGAACCGCTCCAGTGCCGCGAGCGTCTTGTTGGAGACCGTCCCGTCATGTGCGAGCGTCCCGTCATAGTCGGTCGCCAGGGCAATGAAATACATTGCGCTGACCTCAGTAGCCGCCGACGATCGGCAGGATCTCGCCGGTGATGTAACTCGAGCAGTGCGGGGAGGCGAGGAAGACATAGGCGGGAGCCAGTTCCTCCGGTTGGGCCGGCCGTTTCATCGGCGTGTCGGCGCCAAATTTCGAGACGTCGTCGGCTTCCTTGTCGGACGGATTGAGCGGCGTCCACACCGGGCCAGGCGCGACCGCGTTCACCCTGATGCCCTTGGCGATGAGGTTGCCCGAAAGCGCGCGCGTGAAGGCATGGATGCCGCCCTTGGTCATCGAATAGTCGACCAGCTGCTTCGAGCCTTCTATGCCGGTAACCGAACCCGTGTTGACGATCGCCGAGCCCGGCTTCATGTGCGGCACGGCTTCCTGCGCCATATGGAAATAGCCATAGAGATTGGTCTTCAGCGTCGTGTCGAAATGTTCTTCGGTCAGGTTGCCGAAGTCGCTGCAATGGATCTGAAAGGCGGCGTTGTTGACCAGCACGTCGATGCGGCCGAATGTTTCGACCGTGGTCGCCACGGCATCGTGGCAGTCCTGGCGTTCACTGACGTCGGCCTTCAACAGGATGCAGCGTCGGCCTTCTTTTTCGACAGCGGATTTTGTCTCCTCGGCGTCCCTGTCCTCGGCCAGGTAGACGACCGCGATGTCGGCGCCTTCGCGGGCGAACAAAACCGCGACCGCGCGGCCGATACCCGAATCGCCACCAGTGATGAGAGCCACCTTCCCTTCGAGTTTCTTTGATCCGACATAGTAGGGTGCATCGTAGAGCGGAGCAGGCTCGATCGCCGCTTCATGCCCGGGTTTCGCCTGATGTTGCTTGGGGAAGGGCGGCTCGGGATAGGGGCGCGCGCCCGCCTGCATGGCGTGCTCCGCCTTTCCGTTGCGCTTCGATTTGTCCTTGGCATCGATGCCGCGCTGGATATGGCGCTGCTTGGCGACTTCACCGGCCGTTTGTGATTTCGTCTGCATGGTCGTCTCCTCGGCTGAAGAAAGTTCAACGCGCGGCAGGCCGGCGGTCTGCGCGGCGCATGGCTTGTCAGAAGGTATCGCCCCCGTCCGCGTCAGTCCTTGACATAGGCGCCGGGTTGGCGGCCCGACCTTGGAGCCTTCGCGTCCTTCGAGTGCTCGGAGATCGCCGGGCCCGCGCCGGATGTCTTCTCCGTTGCGGGGCTGGGCGTCGCCTTGCGAGGCGGGTTCTGTCCTTCTGACTGGTGTGTCTCTTCATTTGTCTGATCCGCCGGTCGCGTAAGCCCCATTCCGCCTGCCGGCGGCTTGTTGCCCGCTGCGTCAACCGAGAAATCATCGTTCGGATCCGGGCCGGTCCTGGCGGGATACTTCCGTGCGCCCGTTTCATATTCGGTTCTGTCGCGTGCCATGGCTTCCTCCGTATTTGGCTGAACGGAAAACAGCCGCCGGGCGATCAGGTTCCGAACAAACGGTGATGGTCCCCCTTTTCGCCACCGGTCGCATCGCCCTTCGCGTGCGACGGCTGCCAAGTGCATCTGGATCGGGTGACGTCATCACCCGGCATGCAGGCGGGCGATCTGGCTCCCCGGGAGAAAAATCTTTTCCGATTTCGTCCCACGGCGACCGTGAATTCCTTTTGTTCGGCAGCAATGTCTATAAAAACTATGGACATTGGCAAACTGGTTCGAAAAGATCGCAGGGCATCCATCATGACCAATCCGGCCATTGTCGGCTTCTCCGGCAATTTCACGCGGCCCTCCAAGACCCGTGACTTCGTGGACCATATCGTGACGGAGATCGCCGGACGCTACGGCCTCGCCGCCAGCACCCATGACATCGTCGATCTCGGTCCCAGCCTTGGCAATGCCAAAGCCACTCGGGACCTGGACGAGCAGGCCCGCGCCGTCCTCGAGCGGATCCTGACCGCCGATGTCCTGGTGGTCGGCTCGCCCACCTACAAAGGCAGCTATACCGGGCTGTTCAAGCATTTCTTCGATCTCGTCGATCCGGCGGCCCTCAGGGGCAAGCTGGTGCTGCTGGCGGCGACCGGCGGCGGCGATCGCCATGCATTGATCGTCGAGCATCAGCTGCGGCCGCTGTTCGGCTTTTTCGAAGCCTTTGCGCTGCCGACGGCCATATACGCCTCGGAGAAAGATTTCGCTGATGGCGTGCTGGCATCCGAAGCGATCCAGACCCGCATTGGCCTCGCCGTGGACGATGTCGGTCTGGCGCTCTTCGGCCGGCAGCGCGCCAGGATAGCCGCCGAGTAGCGTGCTCGGAACATATCCCGCTCCGACCGCTGGCGCGCTGAGGCGCTTGGCTGAAGCCCGGCCGTTGAACGCGCCTGCGCGCCGCAGGGCGACCTGCAGTGCACCGGTCGCAATCAGCGGGCGCTGATGCTCCGCATGCATGGACGACCACGCCCGAAGATTGTCCGATGCCAAGACCGGAGCATAGCGGCGTGCTCTTCCGTTATCGGCCGAACCGGTCCTTCACCCGGCCCGAAAGGATCGCCGCCCTGACGCCAAGCGGCCAGAAGCGGTGGAGCCGGATTGGCTTC
The DNA here is from genome assembly GCF_020165315.1 of Mesorhizobium sp. BR115XR7A. Lineage (NCBI taxonomy): Bacteria > Pseudomonadati > Pseudomonadota > Alphaproteobacteria > Hyphomicrobiales > Phyllobacteriaceae > Mesorhizobium > Mesorhizobium sp. BR115XR7A. The sequence goes on along the minus strand of NZ_JAIUHW010000004.1, from coordinate 357,882 downwards.
AGCCCCGATATCGGCATCGGGAAGGCAGTGGTCTCGTCGCCGCGAAGGCGGTTTGCCAGCGCATTGCCCATCGCCGAGGCCATGGCAACACCGCGGCCATTGTAGCCAAGGCAGATCAGCACGCCGTCTTCCGGCTCGTGAACGTGTAGAAGATGGTCCTTGGTGACCGCGACCCGGCCGTTCCAGCCATGTGTCCACCCCGCTCCAGCAAGCGCCGGCCAGAGCCGTAGCGCATAGTCGGTGAGATAGCGGATGGCGGAAGCATCGCCGATGGGCCTCATCGGTCCCCGTCCGCCCATGAGGAGCCGGTTCTGGACGTCGATGCGGTAATAGACGGTGATGTTGCCGGCTTCGTAGACGACCGGCCTTTCGGGAAGAATTGCGGCCGCGACCGTGGGCGACAGCGGTTCGGTCGCTGCGATGGCGCTGAACACCGGAACCAGCGACTGCTCCAGGCCAGGCCACAAGTTTCCCGTGTAGCCGTTCGTCGCCACAAGGACCTTCTCGGCGCTGACGGATCCGTTTGCGGTCTCGAGGAGCCAGCGCCCGGCCTGCCTGCTGAGCGAGAGAACCTCGCTGCCGCCAAATATCCGCGCGCCGGCCTTCCGCGCGGCGGCCGCCAGGCCACGCGCGTATTTCAAGGGATGGAGGTCGCCGCCGCGAGCATCGAACATGCCGAACATGTATCTGTCCGTGCCGGTTCGCGCCGCCATCGCTTTTGCGTCAAGCAAGCCGACCGGCATCCCCCGCCGCTCGCATTGGTTGGCCGTGGCCCGCACCGCGGCTGCCGGCTGCGGCCGGATGGCCGCGCGTATGGTGCCGTTCTGCCGGACCTCGCAATCGATCGACAGGCGCTTGATGAGGCTGAAGGTGAAATCCGGAGCACCGTAGGAGAAGTCGATCATCCGCGACCCCAGCTCGGGGCCGAACATGGCTTCGATCGTGTCGGGATCGTATTTGAGGCCGGGATTGACCTGGCCGCCATTCCTGCCCGAGGCTCCCCATCCCGGCTGATAGGCCTCGAGCACGCAGACGTCGTCGCCGGCTTCGGCCAGATGCAAGGCAGTCGACAGGCCGGTCAAGCCAGCGCCGACAATGGCGACCCTTGCCCGCTGCGCGCCGGCAAGGGAGGGGTAGTTGCCGGTGCCGCCAGCCGTATCGCGATAGAGGCTCCGGGGCGGGCTGCTTTCGTTCATGGACGAGGCTCTCACGACAAGGCGGCCGGCTCGAGGGGCACGATAGCTTTCAATGGCCGATATCCCGCACGCGCGGCAGACCCAGACTTTCGTGTCGGGTACGCCAGGCAATTCTGCTTGCTTTCGGGAGGTTACGACATTTGCGACAGGGCTGCTGCCCGTGGCATCTCGTATGAAGAGCCAACTACGTGATCCCGGTGCGGCGGCTGACGTCTCGTTATCGCAATCAGCTTTGTTTGTATATGCTTGTATATGTAAGTCGATCTGGTAGTCTCTGGGCTATGGAGCGGCCAAGGAGGATCACATGCGCGACGCTTCTCTTTTCGACCTCTCCGGCAGGAAGGCGCTTGTCACCGGCGCCAGCCGTGGCATTGGCCGCAGCATCGCCGGGGCGCTGAGCGCGGCCGGCGCCGACGTCGCGGTCACGGCGCGTAGCCTGGACTCGCTTGACGAGACGACGGCGGCCATCCGGGCGGCCGGCGGGGTTGCGCACGCCATTGCGCTTGACGTGACCGATGTCGACCAGTGCCGCACGGCCATCGCCGAGGCAGCCCGCCTGCTTGGCGGCTTCGACATTCTCGTCAACAATGCCGGAGTGGAAGAGGTCCGGCCCTCGCTCGACGTTGACGAGCCGCTGTGGGACCGGATCGTCGATACCAATCTCAAAGGGGCGTTCTTCTGCGCCCAGGCGGCGGCACGGCAGATGCGGGACGCCGGGCGGCCCGGCGCCATCATCAACCTCTGCTCGTTGACTTCAGAAGTCGGCATTCCGACGGCGGTGCCATACGGCTCGTCCAAGTCGGGCCTGCTTGGCATGACCCGGGCACTGGCAGCGGAATGGGCGCAGCTTGGCATCAGGGTCAACGCCATCGCCCCGGGCTATTTCAGGACGGCGATGACGGAGGTGTTCTACGCCAACGAGGCGTGGCGGCAATCCATGCTGGCCAAAATCCCGCAGCATCGTTTCGGCGATCTGCGCGATCTGCACGGCGTCGCCGTGTTCCTTGCTTCGGATGCCTCAGCCTACATTACCGGCCAGTCCATTCCGGTGGATGGCGGTTTCCTCGCATCGATCTGAGGCGGCTCGCCCAGGTTAGAGAACAAAGTCTTCCGCAATGTGACCGGCCGGCGCATTGCTCTGAACAGAAGGAGCACCCATGTCCGACATCAGCTTCCACGATCTGTCATCCCTCGATACCACGAAACGGGCCGGTCTGCTGAAACGCGCCGAGGGCGATCTGTCGGCCTTCGTCGAAAAGGTCCGCCCGATCATCCAGGCCGTCAGGGAAGAGGGTGACGCCGCCCTGATCCGTTTCGCCAGGGAGTTCGACAAGGCCAATGTGAGGGAGGGCGGACTGAAAGTGTCGGAAGCGGAGTTCGATGCGGCCTTCGACAAGGTCGAGAAGGAAGTCGTGGAGAGCATCAGGTTCGGCATCGAGAATATCAGGCATTTTCATGAAGAGCAGAAGCCGGAGACCATGTGGCTCAAGGAGATCCGGCCGGGCGCCTATGCCGGCGACCGGTATACGCCCATCGCATCGGTCGCGCTCTACGTGCCGCGCGGCAAGGGCGCCTTTCCATCGGTGACGATGATGACGTCGGTTCCGGCTGTGATTGCCGGCGTGCCGCGGATCGCGATCGTGACGCCGCCAACCTCGGATGGTTCGGTGGACGCGGCCACGCTGGTCGCCGCTCGCCTTGCCGGCGTCGGGACCGTCTATAAATGCGGCGGCGCGCAAGCCGTTGCCGCCGTCGCCTACGGCACCGAGACGGTTAAGCCGGCGCTCAAGATCGTCGGCCCGGGCAGCCCCTGGGTGGTGGCGGCCAAGAGCGTGGTGTCCTCAATGATCAATACGGGCCTGCCGGCCGGACCGTCGGAGGCCATCATCTTTGCCGACGACAGCGTCGACGGAGGCCTTGCCGCGCTCGACCTGCTGATCGAAGCCGAGCACGGGCCGGATTCTTCAGCCTATCTGGTGACGCACAGCCGAAAGGTCGCCGAGGCAGCCCTTGCTGCACTTCCCGACCACTGGTCGCGGATGACCGAACAGCGTGTGGAATTCTCGCGCGCGGTGCTGACCGGAAAGCGCGGCGGCATCGTGCTGACGGCGTCGCTGGAGGAAAGCTATCGCTTCATCAACGACTACGCGCCCGAACATCTGGAAATCCTGTCGAAGGAGCCGTTCGCGCATCTCGGCCACATCACCGAGGCGGCCGAAATCCTCATGGGCCCGCATACGCCGGTGACCCTTGCCAACTTCGTCCTCGGGCCGAATGCGGTGCTGCCGACCAGCCGCTGGGCGCGAACCTACGGGCCGCTTTCGGTGACGGATTTCGTCAAGCGCTCTTCGGTCGGCTATGTCACCTCGGCCGCGTATCCGGAACTGGCGCAGCATGCTCGCCGGCTCGCCCGCTACGAGGGCTTCAGCTCGCACGAAAACGCGGTCTCGGAAATCCGCGACCGCTATCTCGCCGGCTGAGCGGAGACGATCGCGATGAAGGCGGCACGACTTTATGGACCGGGCGACCTGCGCGTCGAGGACATCGCCGCGCCAGGCATTCCCGATGCCGGCTGGGTAAAGCTCAGGGTCGATGCCGCCGGCATCTGCGGTTCGGACCTGCACAATTTCCGCACCGGCCAATGGATAAGCCGGGCGCCCTCGACGGCGGGCCACGAGTTGACCGGCACGGTGATCGCGCTGGGCGAGGGCGTCGATACCATTGCCGTCGGCGACAGGGTCGTCGCCGATTCCCGTTTCTGGTGCGGAGACTGCGCGCAATGCCGTGCCGGCAAGCGGCATCTCTGCGCTGCGCTGGGCTTCGTCGGCGAAATCTGCGACGGCGGCTTTGCAGAACAGGCGGTGTTGCCCGCACGTCTGCTGCATGTCATCGACGCCAGCCTTGACGAGCGCGTCGCGGCAATGGCCGAGCCGCTTGCCGTCGCGCTGCATGCGGTGCGGCGTCTGCCGAAGACGGCAGGTTCGGTTCTGGTCGTCGGCTGCGGGCCGATCGGCGGTCTTGCCGCGCTGTTGCTTTCGCGAACCTTCGCCGGCACCGTGCTTGTCGCCGATCGCAACCAGGCGCGCTGCGCCCGCGTGGCGCGGGTGACGGGCGCCACGATCGTCGATCTCGATCGCGATGCCATTGCAGCCGCGACCGCCAATGCCCCGTTGCTGGCGGCCGTCGAGGCGACCGGCAGCATCGCGGCGTTCGGCCAGTTGCTCGGCGTTCTTGATCCTGGTGGCGCGATAGCGATGGTCGGCATCTTCCATGGCCGCCTCGACATCGATCCCAATGTTCTTGTCGAACGCGAGATCGCGTTGCTCGGCTGCCATGCTTTCGCGGACGAATTGCCCGACGCTGTCCGGATGCTGGGTGAGCTGGGTGAACCGCTGCTGGCCCTGGTCGATTGCGAGATCGGTCTGGACGACATTCCAGCCGCCTATGAGCGGCTGTTGGCGGGAAGCAGCGATGGCTTGAAAACAATCATCCGCATGCGGCAACCTGCCGGAAAGGGTTTTTGAAATGATCGATTTGCCCGATACGGCGAGCCCCCTTTACGAGAAGGTGAAGGACTACATCCTGACCAATATCGGGACGGGCCGGTGGGGCAAGGACCGCAAGCTGCCGTCCGAGAATGAGCTGGTGGCCTCACTGGGCGTGTCGCGGATGACGGTTCACCGGGCTCTGCGGGAGCTGACCTCGGCGGGATTCCTGATCCGGCTGCAAGGTGTCGGAACGTTCATCGCGCCGCCCCGGCCGCAGTCGACGCTGATCGAGATCAACAATATCGCGGCGGAGATCGTCGAGCGCGGCAACAGCCACCGCTCCGAAGTCCTCGTTCTCGAAACGATGATGCCGACCAAGGAATTGGCACTGTCGTTCGAGTTTGCGAAGCGGGTTTCGATCTATCACTCCGTCGTTGTCAATTTCGAGAACGACTTGCCGGTGCAACTGGAAGAGCGTTTCGTCAATCCGGGCCTGATCCCGGACTACGACAAGCAAGACTTCACCAAGACGGCGACCTATGACTACCTGATGCAGAAGACGCCGGTGACCGAGGTCGAGCATATCATCTCCGCCATCCCGGCCGCCAGGGAGACGGCACAGCATCTCGGCATCGATGTCGGCAGTTGCTGCCTTCTCCTGCATCGCCGGACATGGACGGGGGCCATCGTGGCCACGGTCAGCAAGCTGACCTATGCCGGCAGCCGCTACTCGCTCGGCAGCCGCTACTCGCCTTCCAAAGCGAGCTGAAGGCGACGGGAGCGAGCTGAAGGCGACGGGCCAATGCAAGCCGCCGAGCTGGATCAACCTGAAATTTGAGTCTCTCCAACTTGTATATGCATGTATGTATTTCAGCCTTGACATCCGCTGCCGCTGCCGCTGAAATATGTCAGCGCTTCAACCATGAAGTGGCGGGCAAGACGCCGAGGCACAGTGCCGCAAGAGCAGAACCCCGCAGTCTCACCAGACCGGATGCCTGGGTAAAAAGCGGTCTGATCATCAAGGGGAACGAAAGATGACGCTTAACCTAGCAGGACAATTTCGCGCGCTCGTGATGGCCGCCGCGATCGGGCTCGCCACCGCCCCGGTGGCCCACGCAGCCGATGCTGCCATCCCGACGACACCTGAAGCTGGATCGTTCAAGATAGGCATCGAGCCCTGGCTTGGATATGGTCAATGGCACGTCGCCGAGGCCAAGGGACTGTTCAAGACAAACGGTCTGTCGGACGTCCAGATCGTCAACTTTGCCGAGGACAAGGACATCAACGCGGCGCTCGCAAGCGGCCAGCTCGACGCCGCCAACATCGCCACCCACACGGCGATGGGCATGGTTGCGGCCGGTCTGCCAGTGAAGATCGTGCTGCTGCTCGATGTCTCCATGACCGCCGACGCCATCGTCGCCGGCAAGGATGTCACCTCCATCGCCGATCTCAAGGGCAAGCAGGTCGCTTTCGAGGAAGGCACGACGAGCGACATCCTGCTCAAATACGCGCTCGCCAGGAGCGGCATGTCGGTCGCCGATATCCAGCCGGTTCCGATGCCTGCCGCCGACGCCGGCGGCGCCCTGATCGCGGGCCAGGTGCCGGTCGCGGTCACCTACGAGCCCTACCTCACTGTCGCCATGGCGCAGAACAAGGACGTCAAGCTGCTGTTCACCGCCGGCGAGGATCCCGGCCTGATCAGCGACGTGCTGGTGGTGCGTGACGAGGTGATCAAATCGCGACCCGGCCAGGTGCTGGCCGTGATCAAGAGCTGGGACGCCGCGCTCAAGGATTATAACGCCGACACCCCCGGCGGCCGCGCCATCATCGCCAAGGCGGTCGGTTCCGACGTCAAGGACCTCAACACCGCTTTCGACGGGGTGCGCTACTATTCGCTCGCCGAAAACAAGACGGCGCTCACCGGCGAGTTTACCACCAAGACATTCGCCGATGTCGAAGCGGCCGCCAAGAACGCCAAGCTTCTGCAGGCCGATGTGACGCCGGAGCAGATGATCGATCCGTCCTTCGTCAAGGCGGCGCAGTGACGAGATCCGGATCGCGGTGGTAACGCGGATGTCCGGGGAGCCTCCCGCGAAAACCGGCTTGGCCCGCCCGGCACGAGCGCCCGCCGCAACACAGGCAAGGCGACGCCGATCCTCCGGGATCGGCGTGCCCATCGCCCGGTCGCGTTTCCTTGCGATAGCGGTGGCCGTCTTTGTTGGCCTTGGCCTTGCCTGGTGGGCAGCGACCGGGCTGGGATGGGTGAAACCCATCTTCCTGCCGTCGCCGGGCAGCGTTGCGACCCAGATCGCCAAGCTCGCCGCCGACGGCACCTTGTGGCTCGACCTCAGGGCTTCGATGTACCGCATTTCCATCGGCTTCCTCCTCGCCTCGGCACTGTCCATACCGATCGGCGTGCTGATCGGCAGTTTCCGTTCCTGGGAGGCGGCCATCGAGCCGCTGGTCGATTTCATCCGCTACATGCCGGTTGTCGCCTTCGTGCCGCTCTCCATCCTGTGGGCCGGCACCGGAGATACCCAGAAATTCCTGATCATCTTCATCGGCACTTTCTTCCAGCAGGTGCTGATGATCATGGACAATGTGAAACGGGTTCCCGCCGACTTCATCGGCCTTGGGCGCACGCTCGGCCTGCCGGACCGCAAGATCCTGACGCGCATCGTCGTTCCCAGCGCCTTGCCGGGCATCTGGGACACGCTGCGCATCAGCCTCGGCTGGGCATGGACCTGGCTGGTGCTGGCCGAGCTCGTCGCGGCGACATCCGGCCTCGGCTATCGCATCACCGTGTCGCAGCGCTATTTCCAGACAAACACCATCATCGGCTACATCCTGCTGCTTGGCGTGCTTGGCCTCATCACCGATCAGGTCATGAAGGCCCTGGAGAAGGTGCTGTTTCGGCAGGAAGGCCACCAGCAATGAGGAACCGCCGGTGACTGTTCCCAAATTGCGCATCGCCGGTCTCGACAAGAGCTTCGGCACCGGCGAGCGGCGCACGCAAGTGCTGCGGGACATCAATCTCGACCTCGCCGACAACGAGTTCGTCTCCCTCGTCGGCACGTCGGGCTGCGGCAAGAGCACGCTGCTGTCGATCGTCGCTGGACTGCAGGATTTCGACGCCGGCGATCTCAGCATCGATGGCGCGCCGATCCTGCAGCCGGGCCTCGACCGTGGTGTTGTCTTCCAGTCCTATACGCTGCTCCCCTGGCTGACGGCGCGGCAGAACATCGAGTTTGCTCTCAAGGCCGCCGGCTATGATCGCGCCGCCTGCCGCGAGATCGCGCTCGAGCATCTCGACCTCGTCAAGCTCACGCAAAGCGCCGATCGCTTCCCGTCCGAACTGTCGGGCGGCATGAAGCAGCGCGTCGCCATCGCGCGCGCTCTCTCCTATCGCCCCAAAATGCTGCTGATGGACGAACCCTTCGGCGCGCTCGATGCCTTGACCCGACACCAGATGCAGGAACTGCTGACCCAGATCTGGGAGGAGCACCGGCTCACGGTGCTGTTCGTCACGCATGACGTGGAGGAGGCCGTTTATCTATCGGACCGCATCGTCGTCATGGGGATCGGCCCGGGACGCATCATGCAGACCTTCAACGTCGACATCGAGCGCCCGCGCCGGGAAGAGGTCATGGAGACCCCGGCCTTCATGGACTTGCAGCGCGGCGTGCATAAGGCCATCCGCGAGGCGTCGAGACGTCCCGAAATGGCGTGATGCCAGCAACCTTCGTCGGCTCCGGCGGTCAGGCGTTAGGGGCCGTGGGGACCGCACAGGCCGAGCGTCCACTGGATGGTTCCACAGAAGTCGTCGGCACGGCCCCGGTAACTGCCGTAGCCATTGTAGTAGCTGTCCATCCAGTCGTTATTGTCGGCCGAATTCTCGCCGGTCCAGCCCCTGCCGACCCAACCGTCACGGTGGCCGCGTCTGCGGTTCGCGGCGTGCGCGTGGTCATTATGGGCGGCGTTGACGCGGACATAATGGTGCCTGGTGACGGCGGCATCGGCCACAGCGGTAAACGGGACGGCGCTCGCGGCCAACAACACCACGAGGGAGCCGAGGAATACGCTTCGCTTTCTCATCAGCATGTCTCCTTGCCATTCGAGACATATGGGAAAGAACGCCCGCCTCGCTGCACACGTTTCTTCACGAAATCGGGACGGCGCCCGCTGAAATGGGCAGTGTTTGTCCGCGGCACTCGCGGTGCCGGTCAAGATTTGTTGACTTCCAGCGAAGCGGAAATGACTACCGCTCGCCGATTTGCCGGATCACAAGAGGGCCTGCGATCAGGCCCGGCTGGCCGGCAAGGCAATCTTGCCTTTGAACCGGGACAAGCCACTTTGGCCGATAGAAGCCATCTGCATGACGGGATTGACCAGAGCATTGGAACAGCCTCAATTTGCCACCGAGCGCGACCCGAGGCTGCGGCTGATCATTCCGATCATCGTCGCCATCGCGTTTTTGATGGAGCAGCTCGATTCCACCATCATCACCACCGCGATCCCGGCAATAGCGCAAAGTCTCGACACGACGCCGGTCCGTCTGAACCTTGCGATCACCACCTACATCTTGACGCTCGCCGTGTTCATCCCGGTCAGCGGTTGGTTTGCCGACAGGTTCGGCGCGCGCAGGGTGTTCGCGCTGGCGCTTTTCACCTTCACCCTTGGCTCGGCGCTGTGCGGCATGGCCGACAGTTTCGGCATGCTGCTGGCGATGCGTGCCCTGCAGGGGCTGGGCGGCGCCATGATGACGCCGGTCGGCCGGCTGATCCTGCTGCGCAGCTTTCCGCGCAGCGGCCTGATCACCGCCATGACCTATATGACCCTGCCGGCCATCATGGGGCCGGTCATCGGGCCGCTGCTCGGCGGCCTGCTGACCACCTACGCGTCGTGGCGCTGGATATTCTATGTCAACGTGCCGTTCGGCTGCCTGGGTATCGTTGCCGCGCTGCGCTTCGTCGACGACTTCCATGGCGAGGCGGTGCAGCGTTTCGATGTCCCGGGCTTCCTGATGGTGGGGTTTGGCGTGGCACTACTGCAGTTCGGGCTGGAGAATATCGGCCGGCCGGTCATTCCGGGGTCCGCGACGGTGCTGGTGTTGGCCGCGGCCGCGTTGCTGCTGCTTGCCTTCGGGCGCTATGCACGCCGCGTCGTGGCGCCGGCTGTCGACCTGACGCTGTTTCGGTTCCGCTCGTTCTGGGTCGGCACGCTGGCGGGCGGCCTGTGCCGCGTCGGTCTCAACGGCGTGCCCTTCCTGGTACCGCTGATGCTGCAGGTCGGCTTCGGCATGAGCCCGGCCACATCAGGCTCGCTGACATTCGTCGGCAGCTTCGGGGCGCTGCTCATGCGGCCGCTGCTGTCGCCGCTGCTGCGGCGCTTTGGCTTCGGTATCGTGCTGGTCGGCAGCGCGCTCGTCGGCTCCGCCACCGTTGCGGGCTTCGCCTTGATGGGTCACGATACGCCTCATTGGCTGATCGGTTTCTATGTCTTTCTGTTCGGCATCGTTCGCTCGGCGCAGTTCATGACATCCAACACCCTGTCCTACGCCGATCTGCCGGCCGACAAGCTCAGCCGCGCCACCAGTCTTGGCGGCGTGCTGCAACAGCTCAGCGTGTCGCTTGGTGTCTCGATCGCCGCCATGCTGCTGGGTCTGATTGCGGGCGAAAGCCACGTCCTCACGCCGGAACGCTTTCACCAGGTGTTCCTGCTGACCGCGATCATCCCGCTGCTCTCGATTCCGGGCTTCCTGTACCTGCGCGCCGAAGACGGCGTTCAAGTTAGCGGCCACGTCAGGGGATCTCGCAAATAGGTCGTGTCGGAGGCATCAGGCAATCCGTCGGCTCGCACCCTGCCGGCACCGGCTCACGTCGCTTTGCCGACCGAAGCGTCCATTCCCATGTCTTCCTCGGAAATGTCGTCGAAGGAAGCGTAGTTCATGTTGTAGAGGCGGGCGTAAAGACCTTTTCTCTTCATCAACTGTTCATGGTTGCCGCTTTCGACGATCTCGCCATTCTGCAGCACGATGATGCGGTCGGCGCCCCTTATGGTCGCCAGCCGGTGCGCGATGACCAACCCGGTGCGCCCTTCGAGCAGCTTGACCAATGCCTTCTGGATCAGCATCTCGGTGTAGGAATCGATGCTGGCGGTGGCTTCGTCGAGCACCAGGATCGTGGCGTCGGCCACCAGCGCCCGCGCGAAGCTGATAAGCTGGCGCTGGCCGAGCGAGAGATTGCCGCCGCGCTGCTCGAGTTCGGTGTCGTAGCCGTCAGGCAGTTGCTCGATGAAGTCGTGCGCGCCGACGGCTTGTGCGGCGCGGACCACCTCTTCGCGGCTGGCGCCGGTCTTGTGATAGCGGATGTTCTCCAGCACCGTGCCGGAGAACAGGAACGGCTCCTGCAGCACCATGGCTACCTGATCGCCGAGCGAATCCTGCGTCAGGTCGCGCACGTCATGGCCGCCGACCAGGACCTCACCCGACCAGACATCGTAGAAGCGGTGCACCAGCGCCATCGAACTCGACTTGCCTGATCCGGTCGGCCCGACAAGCGCGACCGTCTCGCCCGGATTGACGCGGAAGGAGATGTTCTTCAGCACCGGCTGGTTCGGCCGGTAGCCGAAGGTGACATTCCGGAACTCGACCGAACCGTCCATGTCGCGCGACAGCGCCACCGCATTTTCCTTGTCGCTGACATCCACGGGCACGTCGAGCACTTCGGAAATGCGCTGGCCCGACGCCATGGCGCGCTGCATGACGCTGTATTGCATGGTGAGCGAGCGGATCGGGTCGAAGAAGCGCTGGATGTAGAACAGGAACGCCACCATCACGCCGATATCGAGACTGTGCGACAGCACCATCGACCCGCCGACGACGATCACGGTCGCCATGGCGATGCCCGTCAGTGTGTCGACGATCGGCACCATCACCTGCGCATATCTCGCCGACCGCAGATGGGCGTTGAGATTGGCCAGCACCTTCTCGTCATAGAGATCGAAATTGACGTGCTGGCGTTCCAGGCTCTGCACCGTACGCGCGCCGTGGATGCCTTCGGCCAGCGCCCCGTTGGCGATGGAGTTGGTCTCGTGCGCGGCCATGAAGGCGACCTTGGCGCGCGGCAGCCAGAACAGGCGTACGATGAACAGCGCCGGCATGGTCGACAGCGTCAGCAGCCCGAGCCGGAAGTCCAGCCACAGCAGGACGGTGACGATGCCGAACAGAAGCACGATGTCGCCAACCGACATCACGGACGTCTCGAGGAATTCCTGCATCGAATTGACGTCGCCCTGCAGGCGCGACATCAGCCGGCCGACCTCGGTCTTGTCCATGAAGCCCAGAGAGACACGCTGCAGGTGGCTGAACATTGCACGGCGCAGGTCGGACAGCACGTTCTCCGCCACCTTGCCGACGACGCTCTCCTGGACATGGCTGGCGGCGTAGTTGATGAGGATGATCACGGCAAAAGCGGCGATCGCGGTGGTCATCACCGAACGGTCGAGCCTGCCTGGCGCCATGCCGTGATCGATGGCGTAGCGGATGACCAGCGGGATCGCCAACTGCGTCAGCGTGAACACCAGCACCGCCGCGACCGAGATGAAGATCCGGCCCCGATATGGTCTGACGAAGCTCCAGATGCGCCTGACGATGCGCGGATCGTAGGCCTTGCCGAAGACCTCTTCCTCATCGCGGTGCGAGCCGACGACGGCCTTGGTCGGGCGTCGGCTTGTGTCTTCCTTCTCGTCGTCCTGTGTCGACATCAGGCGGCTCCCTCGAGCCGATCGTCGTCCGGGCGCAACTGCAGGTCGTAAAGCGCGCGGTAGCGTCCGCCGAGCGCCAGCAATTCCTCATGCGTGCCGCGCTCCACGATCTGGCCGCCCTCGACGAACAGGATCTGGTCGGCATGCATCAGCGAACTCAGCCGATGCGAAATGATGAGCGTCACGCGATCCCTGGCGAAGCGCTTCATCGCCGCCCGGATCCGCTGCTCGGTGCCGGCGTCGACCGCGGCCGTGGAATCGTCGAAGACCAGCACCGATGGTCTTAGCATCAGGCTGCGCGCGATGGTCAGGCGCTGCCGCTGGCCGCCGGAAAGCGAGGCGCCGCGTTCCCCCACGACCGTGGTGTAGCCGGCCGGAAGCCCGATGATGTAATTGTGCAGCTGGGCATATTCGGCGGCCTGGCCGATGCGGGTCTCGCGCGCCCAGGGATTGCCGTAGGCGATGTTGTTTTCGATCGAGGTGGTAAACAGGAACGCATCCTGCTGCACGACGCCGACCGCCTTGCGCAGCGATTGCAGCGTGACCTTGCGGATGTCCTGTCCGTCGATGGTGATCGCGCCCGAGGTCACGTCGTAGAAGCGCGGGATCAGGTGCGCGATGGTCGACTTGCCGCTGCCTGGCGGCCCGACGATGCCGACGGTCTCGCCGGGCCTTGCTTCGAAGGAAACGCTGGAAAGCGTCGGACGCTCGCCCGCGCCCTCATAGCGAAAACCGACATTGTCGAAGCGCAGCACGCCCTCGGCGATGACGAGCTCCCTGGCGTCGGGCGCGTCCTCGATGTCGAGCTCAGCGTCGAGCAGTTCGAACAGCCGCGTGCCACAGGTCGAGGCGCGCGCGAAGGAGTTGACCATCAGGCCGAGCTGGCGCACCGGCATCTGCAATATGGTCATGAAGGTGAGGAACTGGGCCAGCGTGCCGACGCTGATCTGACCCGCGATCACCTTCTGGCCGCCGAACCACAGCACCAGGCCCATGGCGGCGAGGAAGGAAAAATTCATGGCGCTGGTGTTCGAGACGCGGATGTCGACGCGCTCATTGGCTAGGTCCAATGCGTCCCGTTTGGCACGGTCGAATTTTGCCAGCTCATGCCGTTGAGCCGCGAAGGCGCGCACGACACGGATGCCGCCGAGATTCTCATCCATCACCCGGCTCAGCACCGACAGCCGCTCCTGCAGCGTCAGCCAGGTGCTGCGCAGTCGGAGCTGCGTCACTGACGAGCGCCAGGCAACAAATGGCACGAAGCTGAGGCTCAACAATCCGAGCACGAGATCGGTGCTGATCAACAGATAGGCGCCGACACCGATCAGGACGCCAAGCAGCACCACGCGCAGGATACCGGTCGAAAAGAACATGCGCACGCCGTCGAGGTCGAGCAGCCCGAGGGTGATGAGATCGCCGGTATGGACCTTGTCGTGGAAGGAAAAGCTCAGCCGCTGGATCTTCTCGTAGAAGGCGAGCCGCAGCTCATAGCCTGTCCGGTGGCCGACGGCCTCGCCATAGTAATTCTGCGCCATGGTGAAGAGGCCGCGCAGGATGCTGACGACCAACAGCGTCAGCGCCGTGTTCCACAGCGCCCGCTCGGCCGCGGTGCCGGCGCCCGCCGCCATCACCCCTTGCGCCTGGTCGATGGCGCGCCCCAGGAGACGCGGAATGAAAAGCTGCAGCGTCGCCGCGATAAAGGTCGAGATGAGGGTGATGGCAACCTGCCAGGGATGGCGCAGCGTCATGCGCACGATGCGCAGCAAGGTGCTGAGGCCCTTGCCCCAGGAGGCTTCCGCCACATGGGCAAATGATTTGCCGCGCTTGGCCGCGCTGGTCGCATCAGTGTGCAAGGAAATACCAGACCAATCCGGACATTAGCCCGAACGAATGTAGCAGACTCAATCAGATAGCGCGATTTTACGCGCGTCCGACCTGCCTGTTCAAGGGACCAATGGCGGCATCGCACTGTACCTGAAACCGGCAAGATCGTGTCGCAACTCGCCGCTGGTCTGCCGCCGGTGATCGATCTCGCGCCGTTCCCGGCGGATAGGTTCTGATTATTCAAAGCCTGCCGGACCAGCAGGACTCCGCTCTTGCACGAAGGAAACCGACGTGATCGCAAATGCCGACACCCGCGCCGTTGAACCGGTCGATCCGCAACGCGCCTACACCGTGCTGGTCTGCGATCTGATCGGCCTGCGCTTCGACGCCGACGGAAAGCCCGACCCGTCGGAGGTGCGTGCGCATATCGAAGCCAAGGGCGGCCGCTTTCATGCGGCTGCGCTTGGCGACAAGGCCGCTCTCGAATCTGGCCGCGTGCATTTCTTCTATCAGCCGGACCTCAGCACCCGCGAAGAGCTGATCGAAGTCGCCGGCGATGGACGTTATGATGCCGTCATTGCCGCCGCGACCTTCCTGCCCGCCGAAACCGTCTTTCCGCTCGCCGGCGTCCGCATCGGCGCCGGCACCGGCAATATGGGTTCGCATTCCTGGGGCGGCGGCAGCGGCGAAGGCGGTACGGCCGTGCTGATGAATACGCCCGGCATCAACAGCCGCGCCACGGCGCAGATGGTGATGAAGGCGATCCTGAAAGTGCTGCCGGATCTCCCGGTTGACTTGCTTCACAACCGGGTGGCGCGTGGCGCCTTCGACACCGGCAGGGAGCTGCGCGATTTCCCGACCGAAAAGCTCGAAGGCAAGACGATCGCGATCGTCGGCTACGGCAATATCGGCAGGGAGGTGGCCAAACTTGCCCGGGCCTTCGGCATGCGCGTGGTGATCCACGCACGGCCCCGGCATCGGGACTGGATAAAGGCCGAAGGCTTTGTCTATGCGGCGGACCTCCTCGATGCGGCTGATGGCGCCGATGTGTTGAGTGTTCATGTCGGCTTGGGCAAGCAGGATGCGCAGACCGGCCGCTACGCCAATGCCGGGCTCATCGGCGCGGATGTCCTGTCGCGCATGAACAAAGGCGCGGTGCTGGTCAACTACGATCGCGGCGAGCTTGTCGACGTTGCGGCCCTCGGCGAAGCCTTGTCCTCGGGCAGGATGCGTCATGCCGCGATCGATGCCGACCTGTTCAAGGATGCCGCGACCGGTCGCCTTTCCGGACCGATGCTGCCCTATCTGAGCCTCGTCGAGAAGCACAGCGGAAAACTCGGGCTTCTGCCGCATGCGGCAGCCGATACGGATCATCCCTCGCGCGTCGCCGGCGCCAAGCAGGCCGTCGACCAGATCTTCGATGTCATCTGCCGAAAGTCGGTGACGAACGCAAAAGGCAGCGTGCCGCCGGCCTATCTTTCCCTTGGAGCAACCACGCCTCCAGGCATTGGACCGGTGACCTCCGGCCACCTCTTGAAACTGACCGCTAGCGAATGTTCCGAGCTGGCGGATCTCTGCGGTCGGCAAGGCCGGTTGTGGAAGGCTCTCTCCGATAACTCGCCTGCCGAGCGAGGCGCCGTTGTCGCCGAGCAGGGCGAGGACCTTGTCCGGTTGATCGACCGCTTCTGCCTTCTGGCCGAGAACCTCAATCTCAGAGGGCCTTTCCAGCGATAAGTCGGAACTCAGTCTCGAGGACCCGCCACCATCCGGGCGACCCGCGTCATGTCCGCGCTCATCTCGCGGTCGTCGTCGAGCGGGCTGACGAGCGCACGCACGGCGGCGTAGGTGCGCCGTGGTCCTTCGCCCATACTGTCGACGACGCCGCGCAACTCCACGCCCGTCGCCGCGAAGATCAGCTCCATCGCCACGAGATAGCGCAGGCGTTCGACAATCTCGGCTGTCTTGGCCACCACCCGTGGTGCCATCGACGACTGGTCCTCGATCCCGTCCGATACGGCAAGCGGGCTGAGCGACATCGGGTTGGCCAGATGCCGGATCTCGGCCTCCAGCGCGGCAAGCGGTTTCTGCAATTCGGCGTAGCCCTGACGGCTGCCGCCCCTGGCCGACAGGAAGCGCGGGAGTTCCGCCACCGTCGGCGACATCAGCTTCATGCAGCGATTGGCGGTACCCACGGCGCAATGCGCAAGCGCTTGGCCGAGCTGCTCCCAGGCCAGCGTCATCGCGGTGAGGTCGAAATTTCCGTTCGAGACGACGCGTCCGTCCTCGGGTAGGATCACCGGGTTGTCGCCGGAATGGGCCAGTTCGATCTCCGTTGCCAGCTTCGCCTGTTCGAACGCATGCAACAGGCCGCCCCACACCTGCGGCACGCAACGATAGCTGAGCGGATCCTGGAGCCGCCGCGCGGCGTTCTCCCTCCAGAGCCCGCTTCCAGCGAGTTCCGCCCGCAGCCGCGCCCCGATCTCCCGCTGGCCGAACGCCGGTCGCGCCGACAGCGCAGCTTCATCGATGGCGGTGAGTGACGAGCGGAACGCTTCGTGGTTGAGTGCCACCGCGGCCAGCGACCAGTCGATGAGGTGGGCGACATCCTCCAGGCAGAGGCAAGCCGTGCCGGTCGACAGGCTGTTGGCGACGATGATGGCATGGCCATCCTTCTCGCGCAGGTCGAGCCGTTCGAGCCCGGCGAGCGCGAGCGCCTCGGCCGACGGCATGATCCTGCCCTGGAACTCCGTCTCGCCGTCGCCGCGCAGCGCTCGCGCCATGTGGCCGAGATGGGCAAGGTCCGCCGCTCCGATCGATCCCCAGGTCGGGATCACCGGATGGACGCCGGCGTTGAGTGCCGCCACAAGGCCCATCACCACGCGTTCGGAAGTGCCGGTGCCGCCGGCGGCCATTCCCGAAATGCGCGCGGCCATCAGCGCGCGGACCGCCTCGGTGGGAAGGGCCGGGCCGATGCCCATGCTGTGGCTGAGCGGCACGCTGTGTTGGAAGGCGATCAGATCGGCCTGCGCGAGCGGCGTGTCGACGCAGGCGCCGAGGCCGGTGGTGACGCCGTACATCGGCTTGCCGAGTTGCGTCAGCTGCTCGATGAGCGCGCGGCTCGCCCGGATGCGGCGCATCGCCTCCTCGCCCAACATCAGCCGCGCATTGCGCCGCGCGATCTCGGCGACATCCTCGATGCCAAGCGGCTTGGCGTCGAGCAGTATCATTCGGGCTGTCATGTCTCGCCTGTATCCGTGACCGTATGCCCGGGCCGACGGCGCGGCGGGCGTCGCCGTTTGTGGCGGCTTACCGGCTGGTCTGCAAGCCATTCCGATTGTGGCGGCAGCAGGCGAGGGGAGCTTCAGGCGAAATGCAGGTTTCGGCAGGTCACTTCGCGACGGCGTCGGGCACCACCACCAGCTTGCCGACGAAATCCTTGGCGACGAAATCGGCTTGTGCGCGGTAGAAATCGGAGAGTTTGTAGACGCCGCCGACAAGCGGCCGGATCTTGCCCTCTTCGATATAGCGAACGATACGGCGGAAGTCCGCGCGCGTGCCCTGGCTCGATCCGTGCAACTGCAACTGTTTCAGATACATGGTCCTGAGATCGAGCTGGACGACCGGACCTGCGATCGCGCCGGCCGTGGTGTAGCGGCCCTCCGGCCTCAGGATGCGCAGCAGATCGTTGAAGATCGCGCCGCCAACGAGATCGGCGACCACATCGATCGGCTGGCCGCCGGTCGCCTCTGTCACGGCTTGCGGCAGGTCCGCGACACCACGGGCGATGACCGCCTCGGCGCCGATGTCGAGCACCGCCTTTTCCTTGCCCTTGCCTACGACAGCAAAGGGAATGGCTCCACGCGCCCGCGCCAGTTGCACGATGCCGGAGCCGACGCCGCCCGACGCGCCGGTGACCAGCACGCGCTCGCCTGCCTTGAGGTTGGCCCGTTCCAGCATCTGTTCGCCGGTGAGATAGGCGCAGCAGAAGGTGGCGAGTTCGACGTCGCTCAAAATGGTGTCGACAACATGCGCGTTCTCGGCCGGCACGGTCTGATACTCGGCATAGCCGCCGTCGCGGCCATGGCCCATATAGTCGATGTCGGCAAGTGAATCGTCGTCGCGGTTGTAGATGGAGAAATCGACCATCACCCGTTCGCCGATTCGATCCGACGAAACGCCTTCGCCGACGGCAACGATGGTGCCGACAGTGTCGGTGCCCTGGATGCGCGGGAAGGTCAGCGTGTTGCCCTGGCGGCGCCAAGTCGAAACGGCGGCCGCGTCTTCTTCGGTGCCATAGGCGCCTTGGCGCACCCAGACATCGGTATTGTTCATGCCGCAAGCGGTGACTTTCACCAGCACTTCACCTGACGCGGGCGCGGGCACTTTCACATCGGTTCGGTAGACGAGCTTTTCCGGTCCGCCGTGCCCGGTGAGCAGCACGGCGGCCATGGTGGCGGGGACGGTTTTGGTCATGGCATTCATCGGTCGTCTCAGAGATTGGCAAATACGCTGTTCACGGCATCGGCGGTCTTGGCCACCACGATGTCGGCTTCCTCGCGGGTCAGGCACAGCGGCGGCGCGAAGCCAAGAATGTCGCCCTGCGGCATGGCGCGGCCGATGACGCCGCTTGCGGCAAGGGCCGTGGCGACCTGCGGCCCGATCTTCTGCGAAGCATCGAAGAAGACACGGTCGTCACGGTCTTTGACGAATTCCACCGCCGCCAGCATGCCGTCGCCGCGCACCTCACCGACGTGTTTGTGACCCCCGACGGCCTTGGCCAGTTCGGCACGGAAATAAGCGCCGGTCTCGCCGGCATTCCGCACCAGGTCCATCTCATCGATCAGTTCGAGATTGGCGACGCCGGCGGCAACGCAGATCGGATGCGCCGAATAGGTCCAGCCATGGCCGAGCGAGCCGAGCTTGTCGGAGCCTTGCACCAGCACCTGCCACATCTTGTCGGCCACGATGACGCCCGACAGCGGCGCATAGGCCGAGGTCAGGCCCTTGGCGATGGTGATAAGGTCGGGCTTGATGCCGTAATGGTCGGAGCCGAACATGGTGCCCAGCCGGCCGAAGCCCGTCACCACCTCGTCGGCGACCAGGAGCACGTCATACTTCTTCAGCACCGCCTGGATCTTTTCCCAATAGCCGGCGGGCGGCGGCACGATGCCGCCGGTGCCGAGGATCGGCTCGCCGATGAAGGCGGCGACGGTTTCGGGCCCTTCGGCGAGGATCATCTCCTCGAGCTTGTCGGCGCAATGCTGCGAGAACTGCTCCTCGCTCATCGATCGGTCGGCGCGGCGGAAATAGTAGGGCGCCTCGGTGTGCAGGATCGGCGCGCGCGGCAGGTCGAAGGCATTGTGGAAGAGGTCCAGCCCGGTCAGCGAGCCCGTCATGACGCCCGAGCCGTGATAGCCGCGCCAGCGCGAGATGATCTTCTTCTTCTCCGGCCGCCCCAGCACATTGTTGTAGTACCAGATCAGCTTGATGTTGGTTTCGTTGGCATCCGAACCGGAGAGGCCGAAATAGACCCTCGACATGCCTTTCGGCGCGCGGTCGATGATCATCTTGGCGAGCGTGATCGACGCCTCGGTGCCGTGCCCGACATAGGCGTGGTAATAGGCGAGGTTCTTCGCCTGGGTCGCGATGGCATCTGATATCTTCTGGCGGCCATAGCCGACATTGACGCAATAGAGGCCGGCGAAGGCATCGATGCTCTTCCTGCCATTGTTGTCCCAGACGGTGACGCCTTCACCGCCGGCCATGATCCGCGTCGGCGATTCACCGCGTGCGTGCGTGCCCATATGCGTTGAGGGATGGAAGAAATGGTCGCGATCCCATGCGGCGAGTTCGTTGGATTGGTCGAGCATTTTTAACTCCTTGAAAGAGATCCGGGTGCGAGCCTACGCCACATCCAGGCAAAGGTATTTGAGGTCGGTAAAAGCTTCTAGCCCGTGGCGCGAACCTTCGCGGCCGATGCCGGACTGCTTGACGCCACCGAACGGGATCGGCGCGCCGGTGATCTTCACACGGTTGATGGCGACCATGCCGTAGTCGAGCGCGCGGCCCATGCGCTGCTGGCGCGCGCCGTTCTCGGTCACCACATAGGCGACCAGGCCATATTCGGTCGCATTGGCGCGTGCGATGACTTCGTCCTCGCTGTCGAAAGGCGTGACGGCGGCGACCGGACCAAAGGTCTCTTCGCGCATGATCAGCGCGTCGTCGGCGACATCGGCCAGCAGCGTCGGCTGGTAGAAGAGCGGTCCGGCCTGATGGCGCTTGCCGCCGGCGAGGCAACGCGCGCCGAGGACCACGGCGTCGGCGACCTGTTCCTCGACCTTCTTGACGGCGCGCTCATGCATCAGCGGCCCGATGTCGATGTCATCGGCCAAGCCATTGCCGGCCCGCAGCGCCTCGACGCGCTTGGCGAAAGCGGCGCAGAAGCGGTCATAGAGCGGACGCTGGACATAGATGCGGTTGGCCGCAAGGCAGTCCTGGCCTGATGTGGCGAATTTGGCGTCGATGGCAATGGTGACCGCTTTGTCGAGATCGGCATCGGCAAAGACGATCAGCGGCGCGTGACCACCAAGCTCCATCACCAGCCGCTTCATCGTCGGCGCGCTTTGGGCGGCGATCAGCCGGCCGATCTCGGTCGAGCCGGTAAAACTCATGGCGCGCACGCGCGAATCTTCGCACATGCGTCCAACGATCGTCGCGGCCTTGCCGGTGACGATGTTGAAGACGCCGGCCGGCAGTCCGGCGCGTTCGCCGAGTTCGGCCAGCGCCAGCGCCGAAAGTGGCGTCTCAGAAGACGGATGGGTAACGATGGTGCAGCCGGCGGCAAGAGCGGCGGCTGCCTTGCGGGTCAGCATCGCCGAAGGAAAATTCCACGGCGTGACCACGCCGACGACGCCGAGTGGTTCGCGCCGCACCATCATTTCCGCGTTCGGCAGATGGCTGGTGACGCTCTCGGCGTTGAGGCGTTTTGCTTCCTCGGCATACCACTCGATGAAAGAGGCGGCGTAGTCGATTTCGCCAAGCGACTCCTTGAGCGGTTTGCCCTGCTCAAGCGTCATCAGCAAAGCGAGGTCGTCTTTCGCTGCGATGATCAGCTCGAACCATTTTCGCAGGATTTTGGAGCGCTCCTGCGGCAGCAGCGCCCGCCAGGCCGGAAAGGCGCGCGCGGCGGCGTCGATGGCTTTTGTCGTCTGGCCGGCATCGAGCGCTGCGACGAAGGCCACGGTGGTGCCGGTCGCGGGATCGGTGACCTCGAAACTCTCGGCCGCCTCGCTTGCCGTCCAGTGGCCGTCGATATAGGCGAGTTCGCGCAGCAGCCGGCGGTCGGCGAGCCGGTCGAGCGCTTCGTGGCGATGCGAGCGGGCGAAATGCGCGGACATGGTCGAAGCCTCCCGGTTCGGTTTGATGCGGGGAGACTACCCATCACCGGCAGACAGAGAGGCTGTTTGGACGCCTGGCCGTAGAGAGAGTCTCTCTATTGCGGCGAGGGGGCAGTCGATCTCTCCGGTCTAGGTCGACGCCGGCAGCAGGTCCGCTATCGGCAGCGCGACATCATCCTTCACTGTCTTGATGACGATGTAGGTGAAGTAGCGGTCGATGCCGATCTCGCGATCGAGCAAGCCGTCGACCAGCCGCTGATAGGCGTCGATGTCGCGCGCCATCACCTTCAGCACATAATCGACGCCGCCGCCCACCGACCAGCAGGCGACGATCTCGGGAATGTCGCGGACGACGCGCTCGAAGCGGTCGAAATCGGCCTGGCGATGGCTGGCCAGCGTCACCTCCATCAGTACGGTGGCGACTGGCGCCACAACGCGCATGGCGATCCGGGCATGATAACCCGAGACGATGCCGGCCTTTTCCAGCTTGCGCAGCCGCATCCAGCACGGCGTCGGCGACAGCCCGACCTGCTCGGCCAACGCCAGCTTGGTGATGCGTCCATCACGCTGGATGGCGTCGAGGATTTTGAGGTCGATCGCGTCGAGTTTCGCAGCAGTCATCAGCGCTCACTTTTTCGTCGATCGTACCATGACGGCGCATTATTTCGATTGTCAATTGCACTGATTTCGATCTCTAATAAGTCATGACATTGTGGCACCCTGATCCCGCGCTCATCCGGCGGCCGGCCTATCAATCGTTGGCCGACCAGTTCGCGCGCGCCATCCACGACGGCCGCCTCGCCAACGGCACGCGGTTGCCGACCCACCGCCGCCTGGCCGACGACCTCAAGCTTTCAGTGCAGACGGTCAGTCGTGCCTATGAGGAACTGATCCGGCGCGGCCTGATTTCGGGCGAGATCGGCCGCGGCAGCTTTGTGCAGACGCAGCGCCGCGAACCGGAGCCGCCTTATCTGCCGGAGCGCCTGGGTGAAGTCATCGACCTGTCGATCCTGAAGCCGGTCTGCGAGCCGATGCACCTGGAGCAGATGAAGCAGGCGCTGGGCTGGCTCGCCGAAAACCTGCCTTCGAGTTCGGCACTGTCGTTCCGGCCAAACATGGTGTTCCCGCGCCACCGTGCCGTGGCGGTCGAATGGCTGAAGCTGTGCGGGCTGGACGCCTCCGCGCAGAACATCAGCCTCACCAATGGCGCCACGGCCGGCATGACGGTGGCGCTGATGAGCGTGGCGCCGCCCGGCTCCACCGTTGCCACCGAGGCGATCGGTCATCATACGCTGGTGCCGCTGGCGCGCTATCTCGGCTTCAATCTTCAAGGCCTGCCGATCGACAGCAATGGCCTGATTCCGGAAGCGCTGGACGAAGCCTGCCGGCTGTCCGACATCCGCGCCGTCTTCGTGCAGCCTTCGGTAATCAATCCCACGGCAACGCTCATGGATGCGGAGCGTCGCGAGCAGATCGCGGCGGTGGCGCGCAAGCACGACATCGCCATCATCGAGAACGACGTGCTGGGTCCCTTGGTCGAGGATCGACCGCCGCCGGTCGCCGCTTTCGCGCCGGAACGGACGCTCTACGTCACCTCCTTCACCAAGATCACCGTGCCCGGCCTGCGCATCGGCTATCTCGCCGCGCCCGATCGCTACGTTGCCGCTGTCGCCAACCGGCATCTCGTCTCGAACTGGATGGCGACACCGCTGGTGGCCGAGATCGCCACCAAATGGGTGACCGACGGCACCGCGATGGAGCTGGTGCGCTGGCAGCGCGCGGCGTTGCGGCGGCGACAGGACATCGCGGGCGAGGTGCTGGCCGGCGTCGACTACCGTGCCCGTCGCGACGGGTTGCATATCTGGCTGCAACTGCCGGCCGACCGTTCCGAGGAAAGCTTTGTCGCCCAGGCTCGGCTGCAAGGCGTGGCCATTGCGCCGGGCACCTCCTTCCGTATTTCGGATACGCCCTGGCATCCGGCGGTGCGCATTTCGCTGGGTTCGACCACCGAGGGGGAACTGCGCGCGGGTCTCGGCGTTGTCACCAAGCTCTTGCTTGGCGATCCGGAGCATCTGCTGCTTGCAATCTGAGCATGCCGCCCAATACACCAAGGCGTTCTGACAAAGGCATGTCCAAAAAGCCGGCTGGGATTGACCGGAAAATGTGCGCAATCAGAATAATTGTCATGATATTATTTTCCCAATTGACATGATTTGGCGCGTTCCGCATCGTTAGGGCACCAGGCTTCTCCAGCACGGGGAAATTCATTTGTCCGCAACCGCGCCCATCATCAAGATCGACAGCATCTCGAAGAGCTTTGGCAGCTTCAAGGTTCTGGACGGCCTGTCGATGCAGGTCATGCCGCGTGAGAAGCTGGCGCTGATCGGCCCCTCCGGCTCGGGCAAGACGACGATCTTGCGCATCCTGATGACGCTGGAGCGCATCGACGGCGGTCACATCCAGATCGACGGCGAGCAACTCTACCACATGGAGCGCAACGGCCAGCTGCTGCCGGCCGACGAGCGCCACCTGGCGCGAATGCGCCAGAAAACCGGCATGGTCTTCCAGCTGTTCAACCTGTTTCCGCACAAGAGCGTCATCGATAATGTGACCCTGGCGCCGATGCTGACCAAGGGCACGCCGCGCGCCGCCGCGCAGAAGCGGGCGATGGAACTGCTCGAGATGGTCGGCATGGCCGACAAGGCGAAGGCGATGCCGGCGCAGCTGTCAGGCGGTCAGAAGCAGCGCGTGGCGATCGCCCGTGCGCTCGCTTTGCAGCCGAAGATCATGCTGTTCGACGAGGTGACGTCGGCGCTCGACCCGGAACTGGTCGAGGAGGTGCTCAACGTCTTGTGGCGGCTCTGCGCCGAGACCGACATGACCATGCTGCTGGTCACCCATGAGATGGGTTTCGCCCACGACTTCGCCGACCGGGTGCTGTTCTTCGATCGCGGCAGAATAGTCGAGGAAGGCAAGCCCGACGAGATTTTCCGCAATCCCAAGCAGGAGCGCACGCAAGGGTTCCTGAAGAAGATCATCGCGGCCGGACATCGTGTCTGACCGCATGCCAAAGGCGGCAATGCCGTCCCCATGGGCGGTTGAGCCGTCCTAAGATCACGCAAACCAAGACAAGAACAAGGAGTTGGGAACAATGAAGAAACTTGGCACTCTGGCCGGCGTCGCCGGTCTCGCGCTTTCGGCGGTTCTGGCCGCCTCGATCACGGGTTCGGCCGACGACAGCAAGCTCGAACAGCTGAAGTCGCAAGGCTTCGCTCGCTTGGCCATCGCCAATGAGCCGCCCTATACGGCTGTCGCCGCCGACGGCAAGGTTTCGGGTGCCGCGCCCGACGTCGCGCGCGAGATATTCAAGCGGCTGGGCGTCGCCGATGTCGCTGCCTCGATCTCGGAATATGGCGCCATGATTCCCGGCCTGCAGGCCGGCCGCTTCGACGTCGTCACCGCCGGCCTGTTCATGAAGCCGGAGCGTTGCGCCGCCGTTGCCTATTCCGAGCCGGTTCTGTGCGACGCCGAAGCGATGCTGGTGAAGAAGGGCAATCCGAAAGGCTTCAAGAGCTACGAGGATGTCGCCAAGGACACGTCCGCCACCATCGGCGCGCCGGGCGGCGGCACCGAGGAGAAGCTTGCGCTCAACGCCGGCGTGCCACGCGAACGCGTCATCGTCGTGCCGGACGGCCAGAGCGGCCTGAAGATGGTGCAGGACGGCCGCATCGACGCCTATTCGCTGCCTGTCCTTTCGATCAACGACCTGATGAAGAAGGCCGCCGATCCGAACCTCGAAGTCATCGCCCCGGTGCAGGGCGCGCCGGTCTATTGCGACGGCGCGGCCTTCAAGAAGGGCGACGAGGCGTTGCGCGATGCCTTCGACGTCGAACTCGCCAAGATGAAGAAGTCGGGTGAGTTCGCAAAGATCATCGAGCCCTACGGCTTCTCGGCGGCGGCGGCTATGTCGACCACGCGCGACAAGCTCTGCGCGGCGAAATAAGGGCGTCTTTCTTGCCTTCTCCCCGTTCACGGGGAGAAGGTGTCACGAAGTGACGGATGAGGGGCGGCGCCATATTTGGACAAGCTGGCGCTGCCCCTCATCTGCCTGCCGGCATCTTCTCCCCATAAACGGGGAGAAGGAAGCTGAAACCAACGTTGGAAACTTCAACTCAATGACCCAGTGGTCCGGCTATTTTGGCCTGATATTGCAGGGAGCGCTTGTCACCATCGAGCTGACGCTGATGGGGTCGGTGCTCGCCCTGATCATGGCCTTTCTCGCCGGCATGGGGCGCCTGTCGCGCTTCTTCGTGCTGCGGGCCCTGGCCACGGCCTATATCGAGTTCTTCCGCGGCACCTCGATCTTCGTGCAGCTGTTTTTCGCCTATTTCGTGTTGCCGCTGGTGGGCTTCGAACTGACCCCGCTGCAGGCCGGTGTGTTGGCGCTGGGCTTGAATGTGGGCGCCTATGCAGCCGAGGTGGTGCGCGGCGCCGTGCAGTCGATCGGCCGCGAACAGCATGAGGCCTGCGTCGCGCTCAATCTCGGCCGTTGGCAAGGCATGCGACACGTCATCCTGCCGCAGGCGTTTCTGGTGATGCTGCCGACGTTCGGCAACAACGCCATCGAGCTGCTCAAGGCGACATCGGTGGTCTCGCTGATCTCGCTCGCCGACCTGACGTTCCAGGCACAGGTGGTGCGCGCCCAGACCGGCAACACCATGGTGCCGTTCACCACCATCCTCATCATCTATTTCATCCTGGCGCTGCTCATCTCGTGGGGTGTGCGCTCGCTGGAACGCCGCATGGCGCGCGGCCTCGACGGAGTGCGCGTCTGATGGCCAGAGCATTCCTGATGAATTGGGTCCGCTGATGGATTGGGACTGGGACTTCGTCCGGCAGATCCTGCCGACCCTGATCCAGGGGGTGAAGATCACCATCCTGGCGACGCTGCTCGGCTCGG
Source organism: Mesorhizobium sp. BR115XR7A (assembly GCF_020165315.1). NCBI lineage: Bacteria > Pseudomonadati > Pseudomonadota > Alphaproteobacteria > Hyphomicrobiales > Phyllobacteriaceae > Mesorhizobium > Mesorhizobium sp. BR115XR7A. The sequence goes on along the minus strand of NZ_JAIUHW010000004.1, from coordinate 331,253 downwards.
TGCTGGCCGCGATCGTCGGTCTGGGCATCGCGCTGGCGCGCCGCTCGCCCAACAAGGCGCTGTCGCGTACCGTCGGTTGGGTGGCTGAATTCATCCGCGGCACACCGCTCCTGGTGCAGCTCTATTTCATCTTCTACGTCTTGCCCGACATCGGCATTCTCTTGCCGCCGCTGGTCGCCGGCGTCATCGGACTTGGCCTGCACTACGGCACCTACACGGCGGAGGTCTACCGAGCCGGCATCGACAATGTGCCGCGTGGTCAGTGGGAGGCCGCCAAGGCGTGCAATCTCAGCGCGCGGCAGACCTGGTCCCACATCATCATCCCGCAGGCTATTCCGCCGATGATCCCGGCGCTGGCCAACTACTTCATCGCCATGTTCAAGGAGACGCCGCTGCTCTCGGCGATCACAGTGCTGGAGCTGATGAACCAGGCGAAAAGCGTCGCCAACACCTATTATCGCTACCTTGAGCCGATCACGCTGGTCGGCGCCTTCTTCCTCGCCATCAGCCTGATTTCGGTCGTGCTGCTGCGCTGGCTGGAACGCCGCTACGGCAAGATCGAAAGATAAAAGATGAAGCCCTTGTCCGAGATCAAGCTTGTGCCCGACCGGCCAGCGCTCGATGAGCGTCCGCTGGAGCGGCGTGTCGGGCTGATCATCCTGGCCACCGACCACACGACCGAGCCGGATTTTCGCCGCATGGTGGCGAGCGAACGGATCGGCGTCTATGTCGCGCGCATTCCCTACGCCAACCCGACGACGCCTGAGAACCTGCGCAAGATGCAGCCGGCGCTGACGGCGGGCGCTGCCTTGATCCTGCCCGACGAGCCGCTCGACGCCATCTGCTACTCCTGCACGTCGGCCTCGGTGGTGATTGGCGATGCCGAGATCGAGACGGCGATCCAGGCCGCCAAGTCAGGTATACCCGTTGTCACTCCTCCGATGGCTGGCGTGCGCGGGCTGAACGCCTTCGGGGTGCGCCGGATCAGCATCCTCACGCCCTATACCGTGGAAACCTCCAGACCGATGGCGACCTATTTCGCCGAACGTGGCTTCGAAGTCCTAAGCTTCACCTGTCTCGGCTTCGAGGACGACCGCGAGATGGCGCGCATTGCCCCGGCAGCCCTCATCAATCTCGCGCGCCGGGCGATGCATCCGCAGGCAGACGCGCTGTTCGTGTCGTGCACGGCGCTGCGCGGCGCGCTGGCGGTCACTGGCATGGAACAGGCGATCGGCCGCCCGGTGGTGACCAGCAACCAGGCGACCGCCTGGAATTGCCTGCGCCTTTGCGGTGATGAGACAGCCCATCCCGAATTCGGCCGTCTGATGACGCTGCCCTTGCCGCGCGGTTGACGACCATGGCGACCGTGACCCTTGGCGATATCCGTACCGCGCGCGCTCGAATTGCCGGCAAGATCGAGCGCACGTCGATCGTGCTTTCGGCAAGTCTCTCCGAAAGGCTGGGCGTTCCGGTTCAACTCAAGCTCGAGCACCGCCAGACCACCGGCAGCTTCAAATTGCGGGGCGCTTCGAACGCCGTCGCTTCGCTCAGCGCAGGGGAGAAGGCGCGCGGCGTCGTCGCGGCATCGACCGGCAATCATGGCCGTGCGCTTGCGCATGCGGCAAAGCTCGAGGGCATGCGTGCTGTGATCTGCATGTCTCGACTGGTACCCAGGAATAAGCTGGACGAAATCCGCCGCCTCGGCGCGGAAATCCGTATCGTTGGCAACAGCCAGGACGATGCCCAGCAGGAGGTCGAGCGGCTGGTGACGGAGGAGGGGCTTGTCATGCTGCCGCCCTTCGACCATCCGGCCATCATTGCCGGTCAAGGCACGCTCGGGCTGGAGGTGATGGAGCAGGTCCCGGATGCCGCTCTGGTACTGGTGCAACTCTCCGGAGGTGGGTTGGCCTCGGGTGTAGCGGCGGCCGTCAAGGGTGTCCGTCCCGGAACAAGAGTCGTCGGCGTTTCGATGGCGCGGGGCGCCGCGATGAAGGCCAGCCTCGATGCGGGCCGCCCCGTGCTGGTCGAGGAACTGCCGACGCTGGCGGATTCGCTCGGCGGCGGCATCGGCCTCGACAACCGGCTGACCTTCGCCATGTGCCGCGACCTGCTCGACGATGTCGTCCTGCTCAGCGAGGACGAAATCGCTGCCGGCATTCGCCACGCCTATGAACAGGAACGCGAGATCGTCGAGGGAGCCGGTGCGGTAGGCATCGCGGCGCTGCTCGCCGGCAAGGTCAAGGCGGAGGGGCCGGTTGTGGTTCTGCTTTCCGGCCGCAACATCGACATGCAACTGCACAGGAAGATTGTCTGCGGGGAAATGCCATCGATTTCGGAGCGCGCCGCATGAGCAGGATGACCATCCTCACCGAAGCTGAACTGCGCGCAATCGTGACGCTCGATCTCGACGCCGTCGCCTGTGTCGAGAACGCTTTTCGTGCGCTCGCCACGCTGCCGGTGGCGATGCCGCCGATCCTGCGGCTCGATATCCCCCAGCATCGCGGCGAGGTTGACGTCAAGACCGCCTATGTGCCTGGTATCGATGGCTTCGCCATCAAGATCAGCCCCGGCTTCTTCGACAATCCCAAACTTGGCCTGCCCAGCGTTAACGGCATGATGGTGCTGCTGTCGTCGAAGACAGGGTTGGTCGAGGCTTTGCTGCTCGACAACGGCTATCTCACCGATGTCCGCACCGCTGCTGCGGGAGCCGTCGCGGCCAAGCATCTGTCGCGGCCGGACTCGTCGGTCGCCTCGATCTTCGGCGCCGGCGTGCAGGCCGGGCTGCAACTGCAAGCGCTGACGCTGGTGCGGCCGATCACGCAGGCCCGCATCTGGGCGCGCGATGCCGCCAAGGCCGAAGTGACCGCGGCCACCTTACGCGAAAAGCTCGGCATCGACGTGCGCGCCGAGACTGACGCAGCCAACGCTGTTGCCGGTGCCGACATCGTCGTCACGACCACCCCGTCGACCGAACCACTGATCAAGGCAGGGTTTGTCTCGGCCGGCCAGCACATCACCGCCATGGGTTCGGACGCCGAGCACAAGAACGAGATAGCGCCGGCGATCCTGCGCATGGCCGATCTCTATGTCGCCGACAGCGCGAAACAGACGCGGCGCCTGGGCGAATTGCACCATGCCATCGCGGCGGGCGTGATGGCTGGAGACGCGGAGGTGACCGAGCTCGGCCAGATCATCGCCGGCGCGAGGCATGGCCGGCGCTCGGCTGGCGACATCACCATCGCCGATCTGACCGGCACGGGCGTGCAGGATACGGCGATCGCCACGCTCGCCCGCGACCGTGCGCTGGCCGCGAAAGCCGGAACGATCTTTGAAAGCTGACGCCGGCCGCAGGAGCATGATCCGGAAAATGGCAACCGGTTTCCCCAGCATCATGCTCAATCAAAAAATTCCCTGGAGCCAGATTCAACGAGTTGAAACGGGCTCCAGCCCCAACAAACGAGGACCAACAAAATGCAGCCGAACCTGAAATTCTCGCGAAGCGAATATGCGGAACGCCTCGCCAAGACGCGGAAAGCCATGGAGGCGAAAGGCGTCGATCTTTTGATCGTCAGCGATCCCTCCAACATGGCCTGGCTGACCGGCTACGACGGCTGGTCCTTCTACGTCCACCAGGCGGTCATCGTGCCGCCATCGGGCGAGCCGGTCTGGTACGGCCGTGGCCAGGACGCGAACGGCGCCAAGCGCACCGCCTACCTCGCACATGACAACATCGTCGGCTATGCCGACCACTATGTGCAGTCGACCGAGCGCCACCCGATGGATTTCCTGTCGAGCGTGCTGACCGATCGCGGCTGGGGCAAGCTCACCGTCGGCGTCGAGATGGACAATTACTGGTTCTCCGCCGCCGCCTTCGCCTCGCTGCAAAAGCATATGCCCAACGCCCGTTTCGTCGACGCCACCGCGCTGGTCAACTGGCAGCGCGCGGTGAAGAGCCCAACCGAGATCGACTATATGCGCAAGGCCGCCCGTATCGTCGAGGCGATGCACCAGCGCATCGTCGACAAGATCGAAGTCGGCATGCGCAAGAACGATCTCGTCGCCGAGATCTACGATGCCGGCACGCGCGGCGTCGACGGCATTGGCGGTGACTACCCCGCGATCGTGCCGCTGCTGCCCTCGGGCGCCGACGCCTCGGCGCCGCACCTGACCTGGGACGACAAGCCGATGAAGTCGGGCGAGGGCACTTTCTTCGAGATCGCCGGCTGCTACAACAGGTACCATTGCCCGCTGTCGCGCACCGTCTTCCTCGGCAAGCCGACGCAGGAATTCCTCGATGCCGAGAAGGCAACGCTGGAAGGCATGGAAGCCGGCCTTGCCGCCGCAAAGCCGGGTAATGCCTGCGAGGACATCGCCAATGCCTTCTTCGCCGTGTTGAAGAAATACGGCATCGTCAAGGACAACCGCACCGGCTATTCGATCGGGCTTTCCTATCCACCGGACTGGGGCGAGCGCACGATGAGCCTGCGCCCCGGCGATCGCACCGAACTCAAGCCCGGCATGACCTTCCATTTCATGACCGGCCTGTGGTTGGAGACGATGGGGCTGGAGATCACTGAATCCATCCTGATCACCGAAACCGGTGTGGAGTGCCTGGCCAACGTGCCGCGCAAGCTGGTGGTGAAGGATTGAGCCCGATGTCCAGTCTTCGCCCGTCGCCGGTCACGCCGACCGTCGATTTCGATCGTGACGGCGTCCAGCATGGTTTCCTGCGCCTGCCCTATAGCCGCGACGACTCGGCCTGGGGCTCGGTGATGATCCCGATCTGCGTCATCCGCAACGGCAAGGGGCCGGCGGCGCTGCTGACCGGCGGCAATCATGGCGACGAGTATGAAGGGCCGCTGGCGCTCTACGAACTCGCCCGCACGCTCGATCCCAGCCAGGTCAGCGGCACCGTCATCATCGTGCCGGCGATGAACTATCCTGCTTTTCGGGCCGGCACGCGCACCTCGCCGATCGAAAAGGGCAACATGAACCGCAGTTTCCCCGGCCGGCCCGACGGCACGGTGACGCAGAAGATCGCCGATTATTTCCAACGCGAGCTGCTTCCCCGCGCCGACATCGTCTTCGACTTCCATTCCGGCGGCAGGACGCTGGATTTCGTACCGTTCTGTGCCGCCCACACTTTGCCCGACAAGGCGCTGGAGCAGAAAGCCTTTGCCGCGGTGGCGGCATTCTCGGCACCATTCTCGATGCGCATGACCGAGATCGATGCGATCGGCATGTATGACACGGCGGCCGAAGAGATGGGCAAGGTCTTCGTCACCACCGAGCTCGGCGGTGGCGGTACGTCGCGAGCCGAGACGGTGCGGATCGCGCGGCGCGGCATCCTCAACGTGCTGCGTCATGAGGGTATCGTCGCCGGGGCGGTCGAGATGGGCAGAACGCAGTGGCTGGACATGCCCTCGGGCGATTGCTTCTGCTTCGCCGAGGATGACGGCATGATCGAAACCATGGTCGATCTCGGCGAACCTGTCGAAGAAGGCGCGGTGGTGGCCCGCATTCATTCCACCGGCCGCACCGGCGTCGCGCCGCGGGAAATCCGGGCCAAAATGTCGGGCATGCTGGCGGCGCGGCATTTCCCTGGCCTGGTCAAGGCCGGCGACTGCGCCGCGGTGGTCGCCGTAAAGGTCGATTGACTGATTTCTCCGCCCGGACCATGCCGGGCGGACCCACTCTTCTGCTCGAGCTGTCGAATCCGGATTATCGCACCCGCTCGCAGAGCGAACACCGCGATCTGCTGACCGCCTGCCGCCGGCGCGATGGCAAGAAGGCGGTGAGCGTTCTGAGACAGCATCTTCGCGAGGGAAGCGACACGCTGGTCAACGCGACGGATGGCGGCGGGTTGTCGCGAAAATTCTAACCCCGAAGGGCAGGGGGCCGCCCGCAAGCGTGGCGCGTGGTTGCCACCGCGCCGGTTCGCTGCCACATATTGCAACATCAATGCTCGACACGAGGATGCCATGTCTCCCGTCAGCCGCCTGCCGGCACGTGCCCTTGCCCCGCGCCGCCATGACGAGATCCTGCGGCGGCTGGGCGCCCAGGGTTCCGTTAGCGTCGCCGAACTGGCTGGGTTCTTCGACGTCTCGCGCGAAACCATCCGCCGCGATTTGAAGCTGCTTTCCGACCAGGGCAGGCTCGGCATCGTGCATGGCGGGGCCGCCCGCTTCGAACCCAGCGAACCCGCGATGAGCCAGCGCAGCCAGGAAAATGCCCAAGGCAAGGCCGCGATCGGCAGGGCGGCCGCCGGGCTGGTCAGGGATGGCATGGTGGTCTTTCTCGATTCCGGCACCACCACGTTGGCCATCGCGCATGCAATGACGGAACTGCGCGATGTGACGATCTGCACGGCCAGCCTGAAGATAGCGCTGCACCTATGCCATGTCCCCGGCATGCGCGTGCACATGCTGGGCGGCGAAGTCGACCCGGGCGAGGAGGCGGCTTCCGGCATCGACACGCTCGATGCGATGGCGCGCTTTCGCGTCGATATGGCCTTTCTGGGTGGCGGAGCGCTGTCTCCGGACGGCGAGGTGACCGATTTCACCCGCGCCGGGGCCGAACAGCGGGGCCGGATGATTAGCCTCGCCGGCAAGGCCTATTTCGTGCTCGACAGCAGCAAATTCGGCAAGCTGACGCCGCTCAGGATTCCGAATTTCGAACGTGCCGCTGGGGTAATCGTCGACACCGACCCCGAATTCGCGCTTGCCGAGGCGCTTTCGCAAAGGGGGCCTGAACTCATCGTTGCAGCTTGATGTGATATTTTGTGATATTATGAGTTGATATTTGGTTTTCCCATGGTAATGTCTCGGCCATCCCTCAAATGGCGGAACGCTCATGGCACATGAATTTCCCACCCAGGCTCGAATTGTCATTGTCGGCGGCGGCATCATCGGCTGCTCGGTCGCCTATCATCTGACCAAGCTGGGCTGGAGCGATGTGGTGCTGCTTGAGCAGGGACAACTCAGCGGCGGCACCACCTGGCACGCGGCTGGCCTTGTCGGTCAGCTGCGCAGCCATTCCAACATGACCAGCCTGATCCGGTACTCCACGCAGCTCTACAGCGAACTGGAGGCCGAGACCGGCCTCGCCACCGGCTGGAAGAACTGCGGTTCGCTGTCCGTCGCGCGCACCACCGACCGCATGACGGTGTTGAAGCGCACGGCCGCGTCGGCGCGTGCCCAAGGGGTCGAGATCGACGTCATCTCGCCTCGCGAGGCAGCCGAGCTCTGGCCGGTGATGGCGACAGACGATCTGGTCGGCGCCGTCTGGCTGCCCGGAGACGGCAAGGCCAATCCCACCGATCTCACGCAATCGCTGGCCAAGGGCGCGCGCAATGGTGGCGTCAAAATCTTCGAGCGGGTGCAGGTCACCGGCATCACGGTGAAAAACGGCGTCGCCTGCGGCGTCGAGACGGACCGCGGCGACATCGCCGCCGAGATCGTCGTCAACTGCGCAGGCCAATGGGCGCGCAAGGTCGGGCTGATGTGCGGCGTCTCGGTGCCGCTGCATTCGGCCGAGCACATGTACATCGTCACCGGCCGGATCGAGGGTGTGCATCCGGACCTGCCTGTCATGCGCGACCCCGATGGCTTCATCTACTTCAAGGAGGAGGTCGGCGGTCTGGTGATGGGTGGCTTCGAGCCGCACGCCAAGCCGTGGGGCATGAACGGCATTCCCGAAAATTTCGAATTCGCGCTGCTGCCCGACGACTGGGACCAGTTCGAGATCCTGATGGAAAACGCGCTGGTGCGCGTGCCGCAGCTGGCGCGGGCCGAAGTCAAGAAATTCTACAACGGACCCGAAAGCTTCACGCCGGACAACAATTTCCTCCTCGGCGAGGCGCCGGAGTTGAAGAATTTCTATGTCGGCGCCGGCTTCAATTCGATGGGCATTGCCAGTGCCGGTGGCGCCGGCAAGGCACTGGCCGAATGGATCGTCAACGGCGCGCCGACCATGGATTTGTGGCCGGTCGACATCAGGCGCTTCGCCGCTTTCAACAACAATCCGCGCTGGCTGCATGACCGCGTCAAGGAGACGCTCGGCCTGCATTACGCCATGCCGTGGCCGAACCGCGAATTGGATACCGCGCGGCCGTTCCGCCGCTCGCCGCTCTATGATCGGCTCGCCGCCAAGGGCGCCTGCTTCGGTTCCAAGATGGGCTGGGAGCGTGCCAACTGGTTCGCGGCGCCGGGAGAGAAAGCCGGGAACGACTATGCCTTCGGTCGCCAGAACTGGCACGAGGCCGTGCGGCGCGAGATGAAGGCGACGCGCGAAGCCGTCGCCATCTTCGACCAGACCTCCTTCGCCAAGCTTCTTGTCCAGGGCCGCGATGCCTGTGCCGTGTTGAACCGCATCTGCGCCGGCGACATCAATGTGCCGGTCGGCACGTCGGTCTACACCGGCGTGCTCAATGCGCGCGGCGGTTACGAAAGCGATCTCACCGTGATGCGGCTTGGCGCGGAAAGATTCCTCATCGTTACCGGCTCCGCCCAGGCGGTCCACGATGCCGACTGGATCGTCAAGAACATTCCGGCCCATGCCCACGCCGCCCTGACCGACGTTACCTCTGCTTACGCGGTGCTGGCGTTGATGGGGCCGCGTTCGCGCGATCTCCTCTGCAAACTGTCGTCGGCCGATCTTTCCAACGCCGGCTTCCCCTTCGCCAGCATTCGCGAAATCGATATCGGCTACGCCACTGCCTATGCCAACCGCATGACCTATGTCGGCGAACTCGGCTGGGAACTGATCGTGCCGGCCGAATTCGCCGTCGGCGTCTACGAGGCGTTGCACAAGGCCGGCCGTGAATTCGGCTTGGCCGACGCCGGCTACTACGCGCTCGACGCCTTGCGCATCGAAAAAGGTTTTCGAGCCTGGGGTCGGGAACTGACGCCTGATATCAATCCCTGGCAGGCGGGGCTTGGCTTCGCCGTTGCTATGGACAAACTGGGTGGGTTCATCGGCCATGACGCGCTTGTTGAGGCAAAGTCGTCGTCGGCACCGGCAAAGCGTATCGTGCTCCTTACGCTCGACGATACCGAGCCGATGCTGTGGGGCGGCGAGTTGGTCCTACGCGACGGCAAGCCGGTCGGCGAGGTTCGCTCGGCCGCCTACGGCCATACGCTTGGCCGGTCAGTGGCGCTCGGCTTGATCGAAAACGAAACCGGCGTGGATGCTGTGTTCCTGAGCGGCGGCCATTTCGAGATCGATCTAGCCGGCGTACGCCATGCGGCTACCGTGCATCTGCGCAGCCCCTACGATCCGAAGTCGGAGCGGGTGAAAGCCGATGCAATGGAGATCAGGGCCGCGGCTTAATCCGTCGACATAGAGCGCGCCATGTCGAGAAAGGCGCGCACCAGTTTGCCGCCGCTGCGCTCGCGCAGGCAGATCAGCGCCTCGTCCATCAAGGTCTCGGGCGCGTCGATGGTGATTGGGACGAGCCGCGAATCCTGGCCGAATTCGGCCGCCGAGACAAAGCCGATACCGGCGCCCGAGGCGACGATTTCGCGCACGGCTTCGCGGCCTTCTGCCTCGATCACAGGCCTGAGTTCGACCTTCGACGCGGCGGCCAGGTCTTCGAGCTTCTGGCGCGTCTTCGAGCCGCGCTCGCGCATGACCAGGGATTCCTGTGCGAGCTGCTTGAGCGTCAGCGATTTCTTCCCCGACAGCGGATGGTCAATCGAGGTGAAGGCGATGATGGGCGTCGAGTTCAGTTTCAGCACTTCGAAGTCGCGTCCGGCGGGCACCTCGCCCAGCACGCCGATATCGGCATCGTAGCTGTAGAGGCTGCTGATCACCGTCTCGGTGTTTCCGGCACGCACCGAGACCTGCACTCCGGGATAGCGGGCGCGGAAGCTGCCGAGAATGTGAAGCAGATGATGCGCGGCGTCGGCGACGATGCGCAGCGTGCCGGAACGCAGCGCGCGCGACTCGGTCAGAAGCTCCAACGCCTGCTGCTCGGTGTCGAACATGCGGTGGGTTATTTCGAGCAGTTTCTGGCCGGAATGGGTCAGGGTGACCTGCTTCTTGTTACGATTGAACAGCAGGACATCATACTCTTCCTCGAGCTTGCGGACCTGGTCCGATATCGCCGGCTGGGTCAGGAACAGCGCTTCGGCCGCCCGCGAAAAGCCGCCGGAGATCGCCACCTGATGAAAGGCCCGCAACTGAACATAGCGCATCTTCTTCGCTCCCGAGCCTCTCTGGTTACCAGCAGCCTATCATAAGCCCTGCTATGCAAAAGCCGGAAACAAACGATTCGGTTTATGTCTTGGAATGGGCCTGCCGGGTTTCACGAAGCTGTCACGAGCGCCATGCAGCTTCTGCTGTCTGTATCGGATCATCACTGAAATCGATACGTCGATACAAAATAACGATTTTACAAATATACGCCCTCAGCCAACAATGGCGCCAGATCAAAAAAGCAGCGACCTGTCGGAGGACATCATGCTCGCCGAAACGAAATTTGCCGCGGAGCCGCTGGCCAGGCCGGCGCTGGGCGAGCGCTATCTGTTGACCCCCGGGCCGCTCACCACGGCCTATTCAGTCAAGCAGGCGATGCTGCGCGACTGGGGATCGTGGGACGGCGACTTCCGCGCCATGACATCAGACATGCGCCGCCGCCTGCTGGCGCTGACCGGTGACACCAATGGCGAGTTCGACTGCGTGCCGATGCAGGGCTCAGGCTCGTTCTGCGTCGAGGCGATGCTGGGGTCGTTCGTGCCCAGGGATGGCAAGGTTCTGGTGCTGGCCAATGGTGCCTACGGCCTTCGTGCCGCACAGACCATGCAGTATCTCGGCCGGGCCTATACGCTGATCGACAAGGGCGATTACCTGCCGCCGCGCGGCGACGAGGTGGCGGCAGCGCTCGAAGCCGACCACGCCATCACCCACGTCATAGCCATTCATTGCGAGACCAGCTCCGGCATTTTGAACCCGGTCGCCGAGATCGCCGAGGCGGTGCACACCAAGGGCCGCAAGCTGCTGGTCGATTCCATGAGCGCGTTCGGCGCCGTCGCGCTCGACGTCAACGAGATCCGCTATGAGGCGATGGTCTCGTCGGCCAATAAATGCATCGAGGGCGTGCCCGGCTTCGGCTTCATCATCGCCCGCAAGAGCGAACTCGAGGCAGCCAAGGGGCGCAGCCATTCCCTGTCGCTCGACGTCCACGCGCAGTGGGCGCACATGAACAAGACCGGCCAGTGGCGCTACACGCCGCCGACGCATGTCGTCGCCGCTTTCCTGGAGGCGCTGCGCCAGCATGAGGCTGAAGGCGGCGTCGCCGGCCGTGGTGCCCGCTACACCAGGAACCGCGACGTCATGGTGTCGGGCATGCGCGAACTCGGCTTTGAGACATTGCTCAAGGACCGCTGGCTGTCGCCGATCATCGTCACCTTCTTCAACCCGGCCCACGCCAACTTCGCCTTCGATCGCTTCTACGAACTGATGAAGGACAAGGGCTTTATCATCTACCCCGGCAAGCTGACGGTCGTGGACTCCTTCCGTGTCGGCTGCATCGGCCAGATGGACGAACATGTCATGCGTCGCGTCGTCGAGGCGGCGGCGCAGTCGCTTGATGAAATGGGCGTCGACACCGCCGCTCCACCCGCCGCGGCAATCGCCGAGCGCGCCAAACTCGCCGCCTGAAGCGGCCGATTTCGAGGATTTTTGATGAACCAGATGTCTCCCATCAACGTCGCGGTCAACGGCCGCACCTACGCCTGGCCGCGCGTGCCGGCGATCGCCATCTGCCTCGACGGCTGCGAGCCGGCCTATCTCGATGAAGCGATCAAGGCCGGGCTGATGCCGGCCCTGGTCAGGATCAAGGAGAAGGGCACGGTGCGTTTCGCACACTCGGTCATTCCGAGCTTTACCAATCCCAACAATTTGTCGATCGCCACCGGTCGCCCGCCCTCGGTGCACGGCATTTGCGGCAACTATCTCTACGAGCGCGAGACCGGCAAGGAAGTGATGATGAACGACCCGCGCTTCCTGCGCGCGCCGACCATTTTTCAGGCCTTCTATGATGCGGGCGCCAAGGTTGCCGTTGTGACCGCCAAAGACAAGCTGCGTGCGCTGCTCGGCAAGGGTCTGTCTTTCGACGAAGGGCGCGCGCTGTGCTTTTCGGCGGAGAAGTCCGATACAACCACGGTTGGCGAGCACGGCATCGACAATGCCTCGAAGCATTTCGGCCTGCCTGTGCCAGAAGTCTATTCGGCCGAACTGTCGGAATTCGTCTTCGCCGCCGGCGTCCAGTTGCTGCGGGAATTCCGCCCCGACATCATGTACCTGACGACGACGGACTACGTGCAGCACAAATACGCACCGGGCGTGCCGCAGGCCAACGCCTTCTACGAGATGTTCGACAAGTACCTGACCGAACTTGATGCGCTGGGCGCCGCGATCGTTGTCACCGCCGACCATGGCATGAAGCCCAAGCACAAGGCCGGCGGTGCGCCCGACGTCGTCTACGTCCAGGACCTGCTTGACGAATGGCTGGGCAAGGATGCCGCCCGCGTCATCCTGCCGATCACCGACCCCTATGTCGTGCACCATGGCGCGCTGGGCTCTTTCGCCACCGCCTATTTGCCTGATGGCGCCGATCAGGCCGGCATCATGGCGCGGCTGGCCAAGGTCGACGGCATCATGCTGGTCGTCGATAGCCGGACGGCCTGCGAGCGCTTCGAACTGCCGGCTGACCGCATCGGCGACATCGTGCTGGTCTCGACCGAGAACAAGACGATCGGCACATCGGAACATCGCCATGATCTGGCGGCGCTGAACGAGCCGCTGCGCTCGCATGGCGGACTGACCGAGCAGGAAGTGCCGTTCATAGTCAACCGCGTGCTGCCGGATATGCCCAATGAGCCGACCTTGCGCAATTTCGACGCGTTCTATTACGCCACCATGGCGGCTGCATTGGCATAGGCCGAGCCTGATGATGTCGAGTGGGGGTCGACCCTCTGCCGCAACGCTCACAAATCTGCCGGAGCAGAGCACATGACCAAGCTTGACCCTGCCATCAAAGTTCGCCACGAGCCGATGCGCATTGCCGGCAAGAAGGTCGATGCCGGTGGTGTTGTCGAGGTGCGTTACCCCTGGAACGACACCGTCATCGGCACCGTCCCCGCCGGCCGCGTCGAACACGCCCGCCAGGCCTTCGAGATCGCTGCAGGCTACAAGTCGAAGCTGACGCGCTACGAGCGCCAGCAGATTCTGTTCCGCACGGCGGAAGCACTGGCGTCGCGCCGGGAAGAAATATCCGATCTGATCACGCTCGAGCTCGGTATCTCCAAGGCCGACTCGCTCTACGAAGTCGGCCGCGCCTATGATGTGTTCACGCTGTCGGCGCAGATGTGCATCCAGGACGATGGCCAGATCTTCTCCTGCGACCTCTCCCCGCACGGCAAGGCGCGCAAGATCTTCACCACGCGCGAGCCGCTGAAGGCTATCTCGGCGATCACGCCATTCAACCATCCGCTCAACATGGTCTCGCACAAGGTGGCGCCCGCCATCGCCACCAACAATTGCGTGGTGGTGAAGCCGACCGAACTGACGCCGATGACGGCGTTGGTGCTGGCCGACATTCTTTATGAAGCCGGCCTGCCGCCGGAAATGCTTTCGGTGGTGACCGGCTGGCCGGTCGACATCGGCAACGAGATGATCACCAACGAGAATATCGACTTGATCACTTTCACCGGCGGCGTGCCGGTCGGCAAGATGATCGCCCGCACCGCCGGTTACAGGCGCCAGGTGCTGGAACTCGGCGGCAACGATCCGCTGATCATCCTCAACGATCTCTCAGATGACGATCTGGCCAAGGCCGCCGATCTCGCGATCGCCGGTGCGACCAAAAACTCCGGCCAGCGCTGCACGGCGGTCAAGCGCATCCTCGTCCAGGAAAGCGTCGCCGACCGCTTCGTGCCGCTGGTGCTGGAGCGGGCGAAGAAGATCCGCTTCGGCGATCCGATGGACCGCTCGACCGATCTCGGCACCGTCGTGCATGAGAAGGCGGCGGCGTTGTTCGAAGCGCGCGTCCACATGGCGGCCGAGCAGGGGGCAGAGATCCTCTATAATCCGGGTCGTCAGGGTGCGCTGCTGCCGCCAATCGTCGTCGACCGCGTGCCGCACACATCCGAACTGGTGATGGAAGAAACGTTCGGGCCGATCATCCCGATCGTGCGCGCGCCGGATGACGATGAAGCACTGATCGCGTTGTCCAACTCGACCGCCTTCGGCCTGTCGTCGGGCGTCTGCACCAATTCGTTTCCCCGCATGCAGAAATACATCGCCGGCCTGCAGGTCGGCACGGTGAACATCTGGGAAGTGCCGGGCTACCGCATCGAGATGTCGCCCTTCGGCGGCATCAAGGACAGCGGCAATGGCTACAAGGAAGGCGTCATCGAGGCGATGAAGAGCTACACCAATGTGAAGACATTTTCGCTGCCTTGGTCCTGACCGGATCACATAAGCTGGCGGAACAAACCGAGGGAGCGTCCCACGCTCCCTCATTCGCATTTCGGAGACAATGATGGCCGCGATACCAGAGCTTGTGCATACCGAAGGCGATTCCAACACGACGGCGGCGCGCGGCCGCTGGGATACCGGCCAGAACGATCCCCGCATTCGCGGCCTGCTCGATCGCGATGCCGCCGCGTTCATGCACCAGAGCCTGTCCAGCCCCTGTCTTTCGACGATCGCTAGGGCGGAAGGCATCTGGATCGAGGACACCGCCGGCCGCCGCTTCATGGATTTCCACGGCAACAGCGTGCATCACCTCGGCTACGGCCACCCAAAACTGGTGGCGGCGATCAAGAAGCAGCTCGACGACCTCTGCTTCGCGCCGCGTCGTTTCACCTGCGAGCCCGCCGTCGAACTGGCCGAAAAGCTGGCCGCGCTGGCTCCCGGCGATCTCGGCAAGGTGCTGTTCACCACCGGCGGCTCCGATGCCATCGAGGTCGCGCTGAAGATCGCGCGCGCCGCTACAGGCCGCTTCAAGACGGTGTCGTTCTGGGACGCGTTTCACGGCGCCGGTTTTGGCGCGGCAAGCGTCGGCGGCGAAGCGACCTTCCGTTCGCATATCGCAGGCCCGATGATGACCGGCACCGAGCATGTCGCGCCCTGGGATGGCTATCGCTGTCCCTATGGTCACGATTCCCTGGAGGCATCGGGGCTCGCTTGCGCCAACATGATCGCCTATGTGCTCGGCCGCGAGCAGGACGTGGCGGCTGTCGTTGCCGAGCCGATGCGCGCGACGCCCAATCCACCTCCGCCCGGTTTCTGGAAGCGCGTGCGCGAGGCCTGCGACAGGCATGGCACGCTGCTGATCTTCGACGAGATCCCGACCGGCCTCGGCAAGACCGGAAAATTCTTCGCCCATGAGCATGACGGCGTAACGCCCGACATCGTCGTCCTCGGCAAATCACTCGGCGGCGGCATCCTGCCGATCGCCGCCGTTATCGCCCGCCGCGACCTCGACGTCACCGGCGGCTTTGCCATCGGTCACTACACCCATGAGAAAAACCCCGTGACAACGCGTGCGGCGCTGGCGACCATCGACATCATCCTGGAGGAGGGGCTGGTCGAGCGTTCGGCTGAGCTTGGCCGCCATATGCTTGCACGTATGCAGGACCTGATGGCGCGCTCGCCCCATGTCGGCGACGTCAGGGGCAGGGGGCTGATGGTCGGCGTCGAACTCGTCGAGGACCGTGCTTCGCGACAGCCGGCGCGGGACCTCGCCGAACGTGTCTTCTACACCTGCCTGGAACAAGGCCTGAGCTTCAAGGTGAGCCACGGCAATGTGCTGACGCTCTCGCCGCCGCTGGTGATTTCGAAAGCCGATCTCGACCGTGCGCTCGACATCGTCGAACGCGCCGTGTTGACGGCCTGACCGTGAAAGCGGTCCGCACCGACCGCGAGCTCGAATGCCCAGGCATCGATGCCGGCTTGCGGGCAAGGGGCGTCGAGCTGGTAACGCTGCCGGATGGCATCCCCGAGGCGGAGCTCAAAGCCGCGATCGCCGACACCGATCTGCTCTTGATGTGCTACACGCCAATCACTGCGGGGGTGATCGACGCGGCGCCCAGGTTGAAGGGCATCGTCAAATATGGCGTCGGCATCGACGCCATCGATATCCCCGCCGCCATGCGGCGCGGTATCCCCGTCGTGAACGTGCCCGAATATGCCGAGGAAACCGTCGCCGAAGGCGCCTTCGCGCTGATGATTGCGCTCGCCAAGCGGCTGCCGGGGATCACCCAGGCAATGACGCGAGACGGCTGGATCTGGCCCGAACAGCGCTGGCTGGGACGCGATATATCAGGCGCCACGCTTGGGCTGGTCGGCTGCGGCAAGATCGGCCGCAGCATGGCGCGCATGGCCGGCCAGGGATTTCGCGCGCGCGTCATTGGTTTTGATCCCGGTGTAGATGCCGGGACGATGCGCGCCGCCGGCATCGAGAAGGCCGACGACCTGCACGCCATGTTGCGTGCCTGTGATTTCGTTTCGTTGCATTGCGTGCTGAACGACGAGACGCGCGGCCTGATCGGCAAGCATGAGCTCGCCTGCCTCAAACCGTCGGCCATCATCGTCAATGTCTCGCGCGGTGCGCTGATCGATGAGGCGGCGCTCGTCGAGGCGATCGTTGCCGGTCGCATCGGTGGTGCCGGGCTCGATGTCTATTCGGTCGAGCCGCTGGCGAGGTCAGGCCATCCGATGAGCGCATTGTTCGGTCGCGACAATGTGATCCTGTTTCCGCATCTTACCTTCTTCACCTACGAGGCGATGCGCCGGCTGGAAGACGACACGCTCGCGCGCTGTTTCGAAATTCTCGAAGGCCGGCCAGTGACCATCCGCTCGCATGATCCGCGATTACGGGCACAGACCGCAGGCGTGGCGTTCGGCCGATAACCTGTATTTTCAAACCGATAGCCGCCATCGGCGCAGCATGCTTGTATCCACGACATCGATGCGACAGTTCCATGACAAATATCAGAGAAAGTTTGGCTCTCATAAAATAAATAGATTTTACTTATCGATGCCCAATCCCCAGAGTTGTCACAACGAAGACATCCAACCGGCTCAACGTCCGCCAGAGACCCAAAGGCCGGTTGGTTCTAGTGCATCGCAGAATGTGCCTTCAATCAAAGGGGAACTGGTTATGAAATCAAGGAACGCAACCATGGTCGCGGCCTTCGCCGCATTGCTCGCATCGGCGGCTCTCATTGGGCCGGCACTCGCCGACGGCGTCGTCACCGTCTACTCCGCCGATGGGCTGCATGACGGCAATGGCAGCTGGTACGAGACCGAATTCGCAGCCTTCACGAAGGCCACCGGCATCACCGTTCAGTATATAGAGGCAGGCTCGGGCGGCGTCGTCGAGCGCGTCGCCAAGGAAAAGTCGAACCCGCAAGCCGACGTGCTGGTGACCTTGCCGCCCTTCATCCAGCGCGCCGCCGCGGACGGTCTGCTGCAGGATTACAAACCCGAAGCCGCATCCCAGATCGACGGCGGCACCGACAAGTATCGGCCGCTGGTCAATAACTACATGAATTTCATCTACAACAGCGCCGTGCTGTCCGAAGCGCCGAAGAGCTATAACGATCTGCTCGATCCGAAGTTCAAGGGCAAGATCCAGTACTCGACCCCCGGCCAGGCTGGAGACGGGACGGCCGTCATGCTGCAGATCATCCATGCCTTTGGCGGCGAGGATGCCGGCTTCGAATTCATGAAGAAGCTGCAGGACAACAATGTCGGCCCGTCCGCCTCGACCGGCAAGCTGACCGCGCTGGTCAACAAGGGCGAGCTGCATGTGGCCAATGGCGACCTGCAGATGAATATGTCGCAGATGGCAGACAATCCCAACATCAAGGTGTTCTTGCCCGCTGGCCCCGATGGCACCCGCTCCACCTTTGCGCTGCCCTATGAAATCGGCCTGGTCACCGGTGCGCCAAATAGCGACAACGGCAAGAAGTTGATCGACTTCCTGCTGTCCAAGGAGGCACAGTCGACTGTAAGTTCCGTTGCCCTCGGCATGCCGGCCCGCAAGGACGTGACGCCGTCCGACGCCAATTTCGCCAAGCTGCAGGAGGCGATGAAAGGCCTGACCATCTGGTCGCCGAACTGGGACGAGGCGCTGAGCAAGCTTCCCGACTACGTCAAGAAGTGGAACGAAGCGACCGGAAGTTGATCCGCACGGGAAGCAATCCGGAGAACAATGCCATGTCGGCCGCCGCCTTCACGGGCCCTAGTGTCACGGACATCGACGCCGCGAAGGTTCGCGGCGCCGGCTCGAACGTCCACTTCGACAAGGTCGTTGTCGCCTATGGCGCCCATGTCGTCCTGCATCCGCTGACCCTCGACATCGCGCCTGGCGAAATCCTGGCGATGATAGGCCCGTCCGGCTCCGGTAAGACGACCGCTCTGCGTGCCGTTGCCGGCTTCGTGCGACCGGCAAGCGGCCGCATCCGCATCGGCGCCACCGACGTCACCGATCTGCCGCCCTATGAGCGTGGGCTCGGCATGGTGGTGCAGAACTACGCGCTGTTCCCGCATATGCGGGTCGAGGACAACGTCGCCTTTGGCCTCAGGGCACAAGGCGCCGACAAGGCGCTGATCGGCGAGCGGGTGAAGGATGCGCTCGCCACCGTCGGCATGGCGACCTTTGCCCGGCGTTATCCGCGCGAGCTTTCGGGCGGCCAGCAGCAGCGCGTCGCGATTGCGCGGGCGCTTGCCGTGCGGCCGCGCGTGCTGCTGCTTGACGAACCGCTTTCGGCGCTCGACGCGCAGATCCGCCGCAACATGGTCGAGGAGATCGCCCGTCTGCACCGCAGCCTGCCGGGCCTGACCATCCTCTACGTCACCCACGACCAGACCGAGGCGCTGACGCTTGCCGACAAGATCGCCATCATGCGCGACGGCAGGGTCTGTTCGCATGGACCGACGACCGAACTCTATCGCCGTCCGCCAAACCGCTTCACCGCCGAGTTTCTCGGTCGTGCCAACCTTCTGCCGGTGACGGTTGCCGATGCTGCCGGCCCGAAAGGCTTTGCCACGGCCAGGCATGGCGATGCCGTGCTCGCCGGTGCCGGTCGCGGCGAGAAGGTTGGCGACAAGAGCCTGCTTTGCATCAGGCCGCAGCATCTGAGCCTGACGGCCGACAGCGAGCACACCAACCGCATTGTCGGCACGCTCAGGGAAGTGCACTGGCAGGGTGAACTCACGCATCTGGTGCTCGATGTTGACGGCACGCCGGTGCGCGTCTCGGCAACGAAACTGCCAATGGCCTTGCCGGAACCCGGCACAGAGGTGCCGCTGTTCTTTGCGCCGGCCGATACGTCGCTTCTTCCGGAAGACGCCGGTGTCTGAAGCGCTCGCCATTGGTATGCCGACGGCCAGAAAGCGAGAGCCGGGCCGGCTGTGGATCGTGCCGCCGGCGGCCCTGCTGGCACTGCTGTTCTTCTACCCGCTGGCGTTGATTGTACGCCAGGCCTTCCTCGACGACAGCGGCGTCGCCAATGTCGCCGAGATCGTCCGCGTCCTGCATTCGCGCTTCTTCCTCAACGCGCTGTTCAACACGGTGACGATCTCGGTCACGGCGACGGCCGGATGCCTGGTCGTCGGCCTGGTGCTGGCGCTGATCCTTGCCTTCGTGCCGTTTCCAGGCAGCGGCTTCATCGCCAGGCTGATCGACACTTTCATCGCCCTGCCGACCTTCCTGGTGACGCTGGCCTTCACCTTCCTTTACGGCTCCGCCGGCATGCTCAACTCCGGGCTGATGGAAGCCTTCTCGCTGCCGCTGCCGCCGGTCGACTTCCTTTATTCGAAAATGGGGCGTCGTTCTGGCCGAGGTCACGGTCTACACGCCCTTCATCCTGCGGCCGCTGCTTGCCGCCTTTTCGCTGGTCGATCGCGGCCAGATCGAAGCGGCAAGCGTGCTTGGCGCGCGACCGTTCCGCATTGTCCGCCAGGTCATTCTGCCGGCGGCGGTACCCGCGCTCATCGCCGGCGGCAGCCTCTGCCTGCTCCTCACCGTCAACGAATTCGGCATCGTCCTGTTCATCGGCGCCAAGGGCGTCATCACGCTGCCGCTGCTGATCTATGGCAAGGCGATCCAGGAATCGGCCTACCAGGTCGCCTGCATCATCGCCGTGGTCAACATAGCCCTGTCGCTCGGCCTGTTCGGTCTCTACCGGTTCGCTGCCGGCCGGTTGGGAGTCTAGCGATGCTGGTCTGGTCGCGTTCCGGTCGCTTCGTCATCTGGGTGATCTTCGCGCTGGTCTTCGGCGTGCTGTTCCTGGCGCCGCTGGCGGTGATCCTGCTGTCCAGCTTGGCCGACCAGTGGAACGGCGTGCTGCCCAATGGCTTGACCACGGAGCACTACACCGATGTCGCGCGCGGCGCGGCCTGGAACGCGGTCAAGGCCAGCCTTGTCACCGGCTTCCTGGCCAGCGCGCTGGCGCTGGTCAGCGGCACCTGGGCAGCACTTGCGCTGCGCATCCAGGGCGCCACGCTGGCGAGGGCACTCGGCCTGCTGTTCTTCATCCCGAGCGCTGTGCCTTCGGTGTCGGTCGGCCTTGGCCTGCTGGTTGCGTTCAGCCATCCCCCGCTGTTGCTCAACGGCACGATCGCAATCGTCATGATCGCGCATTTCGTGCTGATCTCGGCTTTCACCTTCGGCAATGTCTCGGCCGGGCTTGCGCGGCTGTCGCCCGACTTCGAGCAGGTCGCGTCGAGCCTTGGCGCACGCCCTGCCTATCGGCTCCGGCATGTCACGCTGCCCTTGCTCGCACCCTATCTGGTCGCGGCCTTCGGGCTGAGCTTCGCGCTGTCCATGGGCGAGCTTGGCGCGACCGTGATGGTCTATCCGCCGGGTTGGGTGACGCTGCCGGTGTCGATTTTCTCACTGACCGATCGCGGCGACATCTTTGCCGGGGCGGCGCTCACCATGATCCTGGTGGCGGCAACGCTGGTCCTGCTGCTCGGTCTGGAGCGCATCACCAAGCGCGCTACCGGCGCATAGCGGACATTGCCTCAGGCCGGCTGGCGTTCGACGATGTAGATGTGGTCGGCCGCCAGCACCACCTCGCCGCGCTGGTTGATCACTTCGCAGCGCTCGATCACGCGTCCGGAACCCGGTCGCTTGGGGTCGTCCTCCTTGGCCGCGATGGTGGTGCGTGTGCGGATCGTGTCGCCGATGAACACGGGCTTGATGAAGCGCAGCCGGTCGTAGCCATAGGAAAAGGCGACGGGATTGATGACCGTTGCCGTCAGCCCGATGCCGACCGAGAACACCAGCGTGCCATGCGCGATGCGCTGGCCGAACGGTGTTGTCTTCATGAACTCGGCGTCCATGTGGTGCGGGAAGAAATCGCCGGTGTGACCGGCATGGACAATGAAGTCGGTCTCGGTAATCGTGCGGCCGTTGGTCAGCCGCGTCGAGCCGATCTCGTACTCCTCGAAATACTGGATCTGTTCCATCAGGGCCTTTCCGCGATCGGCGTCGCCGGCGCCGCGCTCGAACGATAGGCGGCTTCCACCAGCGCCATTGTGTTCCATGCATCCTCGACCGAACTGATCAGTTCGGCGTCTTCGCCGGATGCAAAGCGCTGGACATTTGCCATGCGCCCGACAAAGGCGTCGGGAAACCACTCGCCGGCCAAGGGCACCGCGATCCAGTCCGATCCGCCCTTCGGATAGATTTCCAGAATATCCGGCTCGCCCCGGGGATAATCGAGATTGAGACCGAGCTTGAGATAGGCGGCACCCTCGGTGCCGCAGACGCGAAATTCGCAGGCTTGATGCCGGCGCCCGAACTTGTGGTCGTGGTTGATCGATAGCGCGCAGCGCACGGTGTCGCCATAGTCGAGAATGGCGCTGGTGCGCGTCTGCGCCACGGAATGATTGGGATGGCCCAGCGTCTTGGCATGCACGCCCTTGGGGTCACCGAGCAACTGCCGGATCAGGTCGAGATAGTGGATCGAGTGCATGGCGATCTCGACGCGCGGCGCCTTGAGCAGGAATTCCCACAACTGCCACGGCGTCGCCAGCGCCAGCCAGGCGTCGAAATCGACGATCTCGCCGAGCCAGCCCTTGGCGATGGCGTCCTTCAGCGCCAGCATCATCGGCGCGAAACGGAGCTGGAAATTCACCGCCGCCTTGAGCTTCTTGGCGCGGCAGATTTCGAGGATTTCGCTTGCCTCGCCGAGATAATTGCCCATTGGCTTCTGGATCAGGGCGACCGCACCGCCGGGCAGAGCCTTCAGGATGTCGGCGTGCCGCCCCGGTGGCGTTGCCAGATCGAAGATCGCGTCCTTAGCTCCAGCGGCTTCTTGCACCGATCCGAACGCCGTCACGTCCCATTTATCGGCCAGGGCCTGCGCCTTGGCCTGGTCCGGATCGTAAAGACCGGCGATCGGAAACCCCGCTTTTCGGTAGGCCGGGAAATGCGCGTCGCCGACAATCGACCCTGCACCGAAAGTGACGATCGGTCGGGGTCGTGAGGGTTTGGCCCAGGCCTGGACGAGTGAGGCAGGGTCGAAACCGGCCTCAGTCATGATGGAAGACCTCGTCCATCGAAGCCCACCATTCACCCTCCTTGCGGGTCGCAAGCGGCTCCTGGCAAGGTATGCAGACGGCCCACCATTCCTGCGTCTTCGGATCGGCCGCCATCTTGGCCATGTCGGCCTCGTAGTCGATGCCGTGGTATTCGAAGGTGCTGAACAGCAGGTTCTCCGGCCGCTTCAGGTAAATGGAATAGTTCTTGATGTTGCATGCCGAAATCATGGTCAGCACGTCCGGCCAGACGGCGGCATGGAGGCGAACATAGTCCTCGACCTTCTCCGGCTTCAGCCCAAGCACAAATCCCATCCGCTGCATATCAGCTCCTTATCTCGTGATCGCCGTGGTGAATTCGGCGATGCTCATGGCCTTGACCGCGTCCCAGTCCCAATCGATGCCGATACCGGGCTCGTCGGGCGCCAGCGCATGCCCATCCTCGATGCGCATGTGCTTGCCGGTCAACTGGTCGAGTTGCGGAATGTACTCGACATACCTGCCGTTCTGAACAGCGCAGGTCAGGCTGACATGCAATTCCATCAGGAAATGCGGGCAGACTGGAATGTCGAAGGCCTCCGCCGCATGGGCGATCTTGAGCCAGGGCGTGATGCCGCCGATGCGGCCGACATCGACCTGCACGATCGAGCAGGCGCCTTTCTGCATGTATTCGCGGAAGTGCCTGACGGAATAGAGCGACTCGCCAATGGCGATCGGCGTCGGCGTCGAATTCGACAGCCTGATATGCCCGTCTATGTCGTCGGCCGGCAGCGGCTCCTCGATCCAGGCGAGATCGAGTTCTCGAAGCCTCGCCGCACGCCGGATTGCCTCGTCGACGGAGAAACCCTGATTGGCGTCGGTCATGATCTCGTAGCCGTCGCCCACCGCCTTGCGCACCGCCGACAGCCGCGCGAGATCCTCGGAGCCATGCGGCCTGCCGATCTTCACTTTCGAGCCGCGAAACCCCTTGGCCTTGGCGGCCACCGCATCGTCGACCAGCGCCTGCGTCTCGATGTGCAGCCAGCCGCCTTCTGTCGTGTAAAGCGGGCAGCGGTCCTTGGCGCCGCCAGCGAGCTTCCATAGCGGCAGGCCCTGTTTCTTCGCCCTGAGGTCCCAGAGCGCCGTGTCGATCGCCGCGATGGCGATTGCCGTGATGGCGCCGATCGTGGTGGCGTGGGTGGCGAATTCGAGATCGTGCCAGATCGCTTCGATCATATCAGGATCGCGGCCGATCAGGCGCGGCGCCAGGTGATCGGACAGGAGCCGCATCACCGACGAGCCGCCGGTGCCGATCGTGTAGCTGTAGCCGGTTCCGACCGCGCCGTCGGAATCGGTGATGGTGACGATTGGCGTCTCTTGGCTGACGAAGCTCTGGATCGCGTCGGTGCGCTTGACCTTGGGCACAAGGTCGACCATGCGCAATTCTATCTTTTCGATCTTGGCCATGTCGGTCAGCTCCGCAATGTCTTTCCGGTCTCAGCGGCAAACAGATGCGCCTGCGACAGGTCGAGGCTCATGGCGACGCGCTCGCCTGGCTTCAGCGGCCTGGGGTTCAGCATGCGAGACACCCAGTCACTGCCGTTGAACTCGACGAACACCAACGTCTCGTTGCCGAGCGGCTCGGTGACGGTGATCGGCAGTTCGATCTGATGCACGTCGGCCGCGCCGCCGGAGCTGATACCATGGCCGGTCGGATAGATGTCGTCTGGCCGCAACCCGAACACGACCTTGGCGCCGCCAGCGACGTTGGCCTTGAACTGACCGGGCAGGGGCAGCTTGGCGCCGCTGGCGAAAACCAGCTGGCCGTCGTCGACCGTCGCCTCGTGCAAATTCATCGGCGGTGAGCCGATGAAGCCGGCAACGAAGCGCGTGGCTGGCCGGCGGAACACTTCATCTGGGGTGCCAACCTGTTCGATATGTCCGTCGCGCATGATAACGATACGATCGGCAAGCGTCATCGCCTCGACCTGGTCGTGGGTGACGTAGATCACCGTCGATTGCACCTTGGCGTGCAGCTTCTTGATCTCGGTGCGCATCTGCGTTCTGAGCTTGGCATCGAGATTGGAAAGCGGCTCGTCGAACAGGAAGACGTCGGGGTCGCGCACGATGGCACGACCCATGGCGACGCGCTGGCGCTGGCCGCCGGACAGTTGCGACGGCCGACGGTCGAGCAAAGCATCGAGCCCCAGGATAGCCGAGGCCTCGGCGACGCGGCGATCCATGTCGTCCTTGGCGGCGCCGGCGATCTTCAAGGAGAAGCCGAGGTTTTCGCGCACCGTCATATGCGGGTAGAGCGCATAGGACTGGAACACCATCGAGATGTTGCGCGAACGCGGCGGCAAATCGTTGACGACGCGCCCGCCAATCTCGATCGAACCGGCGCTGATCTCTTCCAGCCCGGCGATCATGCGCAGCGTCGTCGACTTGCCGCAGCCGGAAGGACCGACCAGCGCGATGAATTCGCGGTCGGTGATGTCGAGGTCGATGCCATGCACGATCTCGATATTGCCGTAGCGCTTGGTCAGCTTTTTGAGGGAAACCGTTGCCATGAGATCAGCCTTTCACCGCGCCGGAGGTCAGGCCGCCGACAAGGTGCTTCTGGACGATGAAAGTGAGGGTGAGCGCCGGAATGATCATCACCACGGCGAGCGCGCACATGCCGCGCCAGTCGATGGTGAACTCGGCCGTGTAGTCGAGCAGGCCGACCGGCAGCGTCTTGGCGCTGACCGAGCGGGTCAGTTGGGAGGCCAGCGCGAACTCGTTCCAGCAGGTCAGGAAGGCGAAGATCGCGGCCGATGCGATGCCTGGTCCGGCGAGCGGGAACTCGACCTGCCAAAAGGCCTGCCAGCGCGTGCAGCCGTCGATTTGTGCTGCCTCGGCGAGATCCTTCGGCACCTGGCGAAAGAAGCCGTCGATCAGCCAGATGGTGAAAGGCACGTTGAGCGCGACATAGGCAAGGATCAGCCCGAAATGCGTGTCGATGATACCGAGCCGCACATAGAGGAAGAACAGCGGCAGCGACAGCGCGATACCGGGCACCGTGCGTGTCAGCATCAGGCCGAGGAAGACGCTCGATTTACCGCGAAAGCGATAGCGCGCGAAGGCATAGCCGCCCGCCATGCCGATGGCGACCGCGATCACCGTCGAAGTCACCGATATGATCAGCGAGTTGCGGAAATATTCGATGACAGGGATGCCGCCCTTGCCGATGCCTGAGAACATCGCGACATAGGCGTCGAACGAAATATCCTGCGGGATCCACACCGGCGGCTTGGCCATGATCTCGACCGTCGGCCGCAGCGACGACAGGACGATCCACAAGCCCGGCAGGCAGATGGTCAGCATCGCCAGGAACAGGCCGATGCGATAGACGATATCAAGCAGCCTGCGCTTAAGGCGGGCGGAAGAATTCTCGTCCATCTTCACCACTCCGCGCCGATTTGCGTGCGCGCCGCGGCGAGCTTGTTGAAGAAGTAGACTGTGAAGGCGATCGACAGCAGGATCGAGAAATACGCCATGGCGTTGGCCATGCCCATGCGCCCGTCGCTGTAGGCGGTGCGTGCGACCAGAGTCCACAAAAGCTCCGTGCGGCCGGCCGGACCGCCATCGGTCATGATCTTGACGATGTCATAGGCACGCGCCACGTCGAGCGAGCGGATGGTCATGGCGATGTAGGCGAAGGGCATGACGAACGGCCAGGTCACATAACGGAAGGTCTGCCACGGCGTGCAGCCATCGACGCGCGCCGCCTCGATCGGCTCTTTGGGCATGGCGAGCAGCCCGGCGAGGATCAGGATGGCGAAGATCGCCGTCGACGACCAGATCTCGGCAACCGAGATGGCGATGAAGGCGAGGTGACCCTCGATCAGCCACGGGATGGCGTCCCTGGTGATGCCAAGCGACTGCAGCGCATTGTTCACCAGGCCGATATTGTCGTTGAACATGAACTTGAACTGGAAGCCGACGAGGATCGGCGAGAACATCATCGGAAACATCATCAGCGTGCGCAGGATGCGCTGGCCGCGCGTCGCCTTCTCAACCAGCATGGCGAGACCAAGGCCAAGCAGCATTTCAAGATTGAGCGCGATCGTCAGCAACAGGACGGTACGGCCGAATGCCCACCAGAAATCGGTGTTGGCCAGGATCGACAGGTAATTCCTGAGGCCGATGAAGACGAAGAACGTCTCGGGCTTGGTCAGGCGGAACGGCGTGAAGCTTGAATAGAGCGACAGAAGCAGCGGCACCACGACGACCGCCGCCAGAACGACGATGGCCGGAAGCAGCAACAGGAACGGCGCGGGTGGCTTGAGGCCCTTCATCGGGCTCCTCTGGTGTCTGGCATTCAGATTTTGGCCCGAGGCCCGATATGATGAAACGGACAACGCCGGCAAAAGGCGATTACCTCCCCCATTGAGGATGAGGGAGGCAATCTTGTGAGCAATGCTTACAGTTTGCCTGCGTCCTGCAGGATCTGCGTCGCCTTGTCGGCGGCTTCGTCCAGTGCCTGCTTGGAGGTCTTGTCGCCGAGGATCGCGGCCTGCAACTCGGGATAGACGGCGTTCGAGATCTCGATCCACTCAGGCGTCTGCGGCACGGCAAAGGCGTGCTTGGCTTCTTCCTGGAAAGCCGACAGAACCTCCTTCTTGTAAGGGTCGTTGGCGGCCTGCTGCAGGTCCCAATCCCAGACCGCGGTGCGCGTTGGCAGCGGGCCGGCGGTGGCCTCGAGCTTCTGGCTGTCCTCGTTGGTCAGCCACCATACGAGCGATGCCGCTGCCTTCTTGTTCGGGCAGTTCTCGGTCACCGAGAAGCCATGGAAGCCTGACCAGCCGGTGCGCACTCCGGCGGAGCCTTTCGGCGCGACCTTGACGCCGACATTGCCCGCGACCTTGGACGATTTCGGATCGTTGAAGAAGCCGGCCCAGCCCGGCCAGTCCAGATTGATGGCGACGGTGCCCGAGGCAAAGCCCTGGCCGAGATCGTCCCAGAGGTAGTTGGTGGTTCCGGCCGGCACGGCCTTGGCCTTGTAGAGGTTGACGAACCAGTCGAGCGCCCGGATGCCGGCTTCGGAATTGAAGACCGGCTTGCCGTTCTTGTCGAGATATTCGCCGCCCTCGGCGACGACCATTTCGTAGAAGCGGCCATTGATCGCCTCTTCCTTGCCGGCAAACTGCGTGCCGTAGAAATTGGGCGGGTTGGCGAAGAACTCAGCCTGGTCGGTGACTTCCTTCCAGGTGTCCGGCGGCACCAGGTCATAGCCGTATTTGGCCTTGAACTTGGTCTTGTTGTCGGCGTTCTCGTACAGGCTCTTCTGGTAGTAGAGCGCCGAGACGTCGAACTGCGCGCGCGGCAGCATTTCCAGCTTGCCGTCGATGGTTGCCGCCTTGATCGTCGATGGCACGAAGGCGTCGATCTCCGACTTCGGCAGGAGCTTGCTGAGGTCGGTGTAGAGGCCGGTGTATTGCGGCGCGAAGGAGGAATGATTCCAGCCGACGCACCAGTTGGTGCTGCCCGAGGCGATGTCGGACTTCAATTCCTTGTCGATGTCGAAGCCGTTCTTCTTGGTCAGGATGTTGACCTTGGCGCCTGTCGCCTTCTCCCATTCGGGAATGCGCTCGTAGAGCTTCTCATATTGCTGGCCGCCGATCAGCTTCACGTCGACGGTCACGCCGTCGAACTTGCCGGGCAGGTCGCCGGCAAGGGCGGTGCCTGCGCCTGACGCAAGCATCAATGCGCCGGCGCATACGCCGGAAAGCAGTCTGTTCATTGGTATCCTCCCTGGGTGCGCCTCGGTGGCGCCCGCAACTCGTCACGTGACAAGAAATGCTACATTCATATACAAACAAAACATTCACCCGTACGTCAAGGCGAAATTTGTTTCCGCCGGCCTCGTTCCTGCGTATATGAAGAGTTGAATTCACTGGAGGGATGAGCCATGGACGACAGCGAAGACGAGCGTTATCGCGCGCCGGCCCTCGACAAGGGGCTCGACATCCTTGAGCTTCTAGCGGGCGTGGACGGTGGCCTGACCCAGGCGGAAATCGCCAAGAAGCTCGACCGCAGCCCCAATGAATTCTACCGCATGCTGGACCGGCTGGTACGGCGCGGCTACGTCACGCGGCTCGATGGCGACCGTTATTCGCTGACGCTCAAGCTGTTTGGCCTGGCACAATTGCACGCGCCGGTGCGGCGGCTGGTTTCCTATGCGACGCCGCTGATGCGGGAGCTGGCCGAGACCTCGCAGCAGGCCAATCAACTCGTTGTCTTTGATCGTGGTTCCGCTGTGGTGATAGGCCAGCAGGAAGCGCCAAACTACTGGGGGATTTCGATCCGGGTCGGCTCCCACATCAGCCTGTTCGACACCGGTTCGGGACATGTGCTGCTCGCCTTCCGTTCGCAGGAGGAGCGCCAGATGATGATCTCCGAACATGTCCGCAGCACCGACAATACGGCGCAGCCGCCCGAGTTCTTTGCCCGCCTGGACCAGATTAGGGAACGGGGATATGAGATGATGGCCTCGATGCAGACCGCCGGCGTCTACAATCTGTCGGCACCGGTGCGCAGTTCCGACGGCAAGGCCATCGCGGCGCTTTCAATTCCTTACATCACCGTCGTCAACGCTCCGTCCGCGCCGGACATAACGCGCACCATCGAGCTGCTGCTGGCAACGTGTGAGAAGCTTTCGCGTTTGGCCGGGTCGGCCGTCGGCTCATCGACATAATTCTTATTTGAATGAAGAATTCCTCCGTGAGATGATGTGAAAAATATAGGGGAGGAGCCCGCCATGATCATCGACACCCATTTGCATCTCATCGATCGCTCGGCGCTTCGCTACCCCTGGCTTGCCGGCGTACCGGCACTGAACCGCGATTTCTCCTATGAGGAATACGCCACGGAGGCAAAGCGTGCCGGTGTCGAACGCGTGCTGCACATGGAGGTCGATGTCGACCCGGCCGACATCGAGGCGGAGACCGCCCGTGTCGAGGGCCTCTCGCGGCAAGCGGGCAGCATGCTCTCTGGGACAATAGCATCCTGCCGTCCCGAAGACGCTGACTTTGAGGCTTATCTCGAACGCCAGCGGACAAACCCCTTCGTCAAGGGTTTCCGCCGCGTCCTTCACGTCGTGCCGGACGATCTTTCGGAAGGCGCGCTGTTCCGTGACAACATCAAGCGGCTTGGCGGCACCGGCCTGACCTTCGACCTCGTCGTGCTGCCGCATCAGATTCCCAAGGCGATCGCGCTCGCCGAACTGGCGCCCGACGTCCAGTTCGTCCTCGACCATTGCGGCGTTCCCGACATCAAGGGCGGAGCCGAGCATCCCTGGCGCGAACACATGAGCGAGATCGCACGGCGCCCGAACGTGATGGCCAAGATTTCCGGCGTGGTCGCCTATGCCGACGCCGCCAATTGGACCGTCGATACGCTGCGGCCTTACGTCGAACACACCATCAATTCGTTCGGCTGGGACCGTGTCGTCTGGGGCAGCGACTGGCCGGTCTGCACGCTTGGTGGCGGTCTCTCGACCTGGGTGGCGGCGACCCATGCGCTGCTCTCGGGTTGCAGCTTTTCGGAGCGTGACAGGCTGTTGTCGGGCAATGCCCGCAAGCTTTGGCGGTTGAAATAGCGACCTCGCTCAGCTCTCGCCAGGCGAGGGGGAACTGGCCCGGAACAGGCTGATGAGATCGGCGACGACCCGGCCGGCAGGATGGCCGGAGGTCAGGCCGGAATTGATGCGGTCTGACGCCGCCTGCTGGAACGCCATGTAGCCGTCATGGCGCGGCCGCACCCAGGCGCCCTCCAGCGTCGCGCGCGTGCCTCGATAGAAGTTGCCGGCCACTTCATTGATAGTCTGGTCTTCCCAGGCAGCCGCATGGCCCGGCTGGCCGCCGGCGGCGGCATAGATGCCACGCTGGACATCGCCGCTGGCGACCCAATAGGCAAAATCGATCGCTGCCTCTTTAGCCTTGGAGAAGGCTGATACGGCTATGCCTGTGCCGCCGAGCGCCGAGCCGATCGGACCATTGGAACCGACCGCCGGGATGTCGGCAAAAGCCAACCTGTTGGCGCGAAAACCCGACGCCGCATAAGAGACGTAGCCATAGATCAGCGGCGCGCAGACAATGCTGGAACCAGCCTCGGCCATGCGTTCCGAAACGGCGATCGGGTCCATGTCGAAGCACGTCGGGTCGACCAGCGCGGCGATCTCACGCATCGTCTCGAAGACTTCGCAGCCCGTCTCGACAGCGATGAGATCGCCCGACGGATCGGTCGCGCAGGGATGCCCGAGATTACCGGCCAGCGTGTAGAAGGTCATCAGGCAATGCGGCGGTCGCAGCGGCAGCAGCACGCGGCCTTGCCGGGCGAGATCGAGCACTTCGCTCCACGTCGCTGCCGGCGCATCGAGCGCGTCCGGCCGCCAGGCCTGCACCTGGCTGGCCGCATCGATCGGAAACGCCCATTGCCGGTCTTGCCATGTGTAACTCGGATAGGACTGGCCAACGCTCCCCGACGCAAGCGCGGCGCGTTCCGCCTCGGGGCCGGCGACGTCGAGAGGCTCGAGGCAGCGCTCCGCGGTGATCTGGCCGACATGCGGATGGTCGATGACGATGAGGTCGTAGGCGCGCGCCAACTCCTCGACCGGGAAGGACTCGAAATCCTGCAGCGAACGCTTGTCCCATTCGATGGCAACTCCCGTCCGCTCGCGCCATAGCGCCGAGCAGGCAACCATGGGATCATAGCCACGCGGATGGCTCCAGGTCATACCCCTAAGCTTGAGGCTCACAGGTCGAACTCCTCGCGGATTTTTGCGCTGTGCTCGCCGATACGGGGTGCCGCGCGGTCGACCTTGGCCCTGATACCGTCGACCCTCAGCGGCGAACTGGTGGTGAGGATCGAGACGTCGTCCTCGCGCGTCACCGTCTGCAGCATGTCGAGGGCCTGAAAACCCTCGCTTGCCAGCATCTCCGGCCAGGTCAGCACCTTGGCGCACCAGATGTCGGCGGGTTCGAGAATGGCCAGCCAGTCGTCGATGGTCTTGGTCGCGATCCTCTGGGCGATGATTGCCTTGATATCGTCGCGCGCGGTGAACCAGGATGCCGGCTTGTCGCGATAGGGAGCCAATTCATCGAGCGACAAAAGGTCGGCCAACTTGGGGATCGGCGTCATGGCGATGGCGAGATAGCCGTCCTTGGCCGGATAAACTCCGTAAGGCGCCGAGAGATAGGCATGCGCGCTGCGGAAGCTCGAGCGCCTAGGCAGGCGGCGCCCGTCATTGAGATGCGTGGTCAGCACCTCGAACTGGAAGTCGACCAGCGCTTCCAGAAGGCTGGTCTCGATATGGCTGCCCTGGCCTGTGATGCCGCGCCGCACCAGTGCGGCCAGGATGCCTTGCGCGCAGGCCGCACCCGCCAGCATGTCGCCGATGGCGAGGCCGAACGGCACCGGTCCCTGGTCTTCGTCGCCGTTCAGCCACATCACGCCGGAGCGCGACTGCGCCAGCAGATCCTGGCCCGGGCGCTTCACCCACGGGCCATCCTCGCCATAGCCGCTGATCGAGGCATAGACCAGGCGCGGATTGATCTGGCGGACGGTCTCGTAGTCGAGCCCAAGGCGCTCGATGACGCCCGGTCGGAAATTCTGGATCAGCACATCGGCCTTGGCCAGCAGCCCGCGCAATGTATTGAGGTCCGCCTCGTTCTTCAGATCGATGGCGAGGCTTTCCTTGGCCCGGTTGATGGCATGGAAGATGGTGGAATCGCCGCCGATCTCGGTGTCGCTGAGATAGAGCCGGCGCGACAGGTCGCCGCCGTCAGGACGCTCTATCTTGATGACGCGGGCGCCGAGATCGAGCAGCCTGAGCGAGCAGTAGGGTCCGGACAGGAATTGGCTCATGTCGACGACGACGAGACCGGCTAGCGGCAATTCGGCTGCTGCCGGCATTTCTACTTCTCCGTCTTGCCGACGAAATCGGCAGGGTTGCGGTACTTCACCGTCTGCAGATGCTCGCAATAAAGAACGAGCTCGCCTTCGCCCTTGAACACCTCGTAGCTGGCGCGGATCAGCCCCATCTCCTTGTAGCGGGGGTGTTTGTCGAGGTTGGAACGGATCGAATAGATCGTGTCGCCGATGAAGACAGGCTTTATGAATCGTAGCTTGTCATAGCCATAGGAAAAAGCGTTGACGCAGTTGGTGGCGACCAGCCCGAGGCCCGCCGAGAAGACGAACGCGCCGGCAATCAGCCGCTTGCCGAAAATGCCCTCGCTCTCGGCAAACATCTGGTCCTGCACGTAAGGATGGATGTCGAGCACCAGTGTGTTGAAAAGGTGACAGTCGCCCTCGGCCATGGTGCGACGCAGCGAGCGGATTTTCTGGCCGACCGG
Source organism: Mesorhizobium sp. BR115XR7A (assembly GCF_020165315.1). Taxonomy (NCBI): domain Bacteria; kingdom Pseudomonadati; phylum Pseudomonadota; class Alphaproteobacteria; order Hyphomicrobiales; family Phyllobacteriaceae; genus Mesorhizobium; species Mesorhizobium sp. BR115XR7A. Next base: position 298,314 of record NZ_JAIUHW010000004.1, on the reverse strand, counting down.
CCAGTCCTCATAGAACCAGTTCTCGGCGTTCCACACCGGCAGGGCGGCATGATCGGCGGGCATATTCCTGGGATGCGTCGAGACAACGCCAACGGTTGGCGCGAAATCGCTCATGGCGTAGTCCACCGGGCTCGCGAGAGCGCCCATCCAGCCATTCGAGCACGCTTCAAAGCGCCTGGGTGCACGACGTCTCCTCCCGTCAATCTTCTTTTGTAAATACTATTTTCACATATGGGGTCGCGTTGCAAGCGAGGACAAGCGAAATTTTGGCGGTCCCACGGCACTGAGCACCGGCGGGCAGGGAGGGAAAACATGCGCAAAGCCTGTCTGGTCTTCGTCGGCAGCCTGAACCGCGAAGCGCCTTATTTTCAGGGTGCGCGAGGCGTCGGCCTTGGTGTCTACGGCTTCGACGAGGAAACGCTGGAAACAAGAAAGCTGGCCGAGACGAATGATATCGACAACCCGACCTTCCTGTCGTTGACGCCGGATGGCTCGCGCATCTACGCCAATTCGGAAGTCTTCTCCTGGCGCGAGGGCACGGTCTCGGCCTACAGCTTCGATCGCGGCTCGGGCACGCTCGCCTATTTGAACAAACAGCCATCGCTGGGCAGCATCACGGCGCACAATACCGTCACGCGCGACGGCACCAAACTCCTCGTCGCCAATTACGGCATGGGCGAGGGTGGTCCGGACCGTGCGGTGGCCGTGTATGGTTTCGACGGGGAGGGCGCATTGTCCGCGCCATTGGCCAGCGTTTCGCACAAAGGCACCGGCCCCAACGCGACGCGGCACGAACGCTCGCATGCCCACAGCGTCACCGAAACCATTGCCGGTGGAACGGCAATCGTCGCCGATCTCGGCATCGACCGGCTGGTGTCCTATCGGATCGGACAGAACGGAAGTCTGGTGAAGCTCGCAGAGTCCGCGCTCCCTCCGGGTGCCGGCCCGCGTCACATTGCCTTGCACCCGAACGGCCGCTTTGTCTTTGTCATGAACGAGCTGGATTCGACCGTCGCGTCGATGGCGCTCGACAATGCGACCGGCAGGCTATCGATCATCGACACCAAGCCGGCGGTGCCGGCCGAGGCCCGCGACAGCAATCACTGCGCCGATATCCAGATCTCGCCGGACGGCCGTTTCGTCTATGGCGGCAACCGTGGCCACGACAGCGTCGTCATCATGGCGGTCGACCAGCAGACCGGCAGCTTAAGTCTTGTCGGCTATGTCCCTTGCGGAGGCGCCACGCCACGCAACCTGGCGCTGACGCCTTCGGGCGGCCATCTGTTCTCCGCCAACCAGAATGCCGACCGCATTTCGATCTTCGTCCGCGACGCCGGCAACGGCATGCTGACCAATACCGGGCGCAGCATCGAGATCGGCACGCCGATGTGTGTCAAGATCGTCGCGTGACCGCCGGCCAGCAGACTAGCCGGGCTCAAGCCTCTTGGATGGCCGAGAGCTTCCAGGTCGAGCCATTCTGGCGCGTGAACGTCCACAACTCGGTCGTCTCCGTCGGATGCTCTTCGTCGCCCTCGACGACCTTGCCGCTCGCCCGTTCGCGCATCACGTCGCGAGACTCGTAGCGCAACGCCGCCGTGGCGTAGTCGCGGTCATCCTCGCGCCAGCTTTCCGCGATGTCGGCCTGCAGCAGGGTGACGTCGGACACTTCGTTCCTGAGACCTTTCCGGGCATTGTCGGCCAGCTCTTCCGAGAGATAGGATACCATCTCGGGCGTGACCGACCGGCGCAATGCCGCATGGTCTTCGCGCCCGAACGCTTCCTGGACATCGGTCAACAGCTGCTGGAACGCGTCAAGGTCGGCCTGGGCCAGCGTGATCTCTTCGGATCGGGTGGTCTCGTAGCCTCCGCCCGATCCGCCGCCAAACCCGGGAATTGTGAAGGAGCCAGCGCTGCTCGTGTTCTGCTGTGCCGTTGCGCGGTTCTCGAACCGTGAAGCTTGGGCATCGCCCATGCCGGCGAGCGCGGGCGCGGGGCCACGCGCGGATTGCGACCGGAAGAACCTGATGGCCAGCATGATCGCGCCACCGATGAGCAGGGCCTGGAGCAGGAATCCGAACATGCCGGCGAGGCCGCCGAAACCTTGGCCAAGGAGCAGTCCGATCAGGCCGCCGATCAGCAGGCCGCGCATCATCGTTCCACCGAAGCCGCTCATGAAGCCGGGCCTCTGCAGTCCGGCCTGCGGCTGCCGGGCCGCATTGTTCACGCCGGTGTTGGGTGTCATCGAACGCTCGACCGGCGCGGTCGGCGCCGGCGCGGTCCGGGTCGGCGGTGCCGATTGGAACGTGCGTGTGCCGCGGCTGCCGAAGCTGCCGCCGCGCCGCGCCTCGGCATGGTCGATCGCGACCATGGAGAATGCAAGGAACAGGCCGGCAAAGAGGGTGGCAAATCGGCTTGTGCGGGAAATCATCGGGGTGACCTTTATCGCTGTGGTTTCGGACGTTTTCGGCAAAGGGCTGGCCTCGGGAAGACCGGGCTCATATGGTCAATCGAACAGCTCTTCGAAAAATGATTTCTTTCGCTTCGGATAGCGGTGGCCATGCGAGCGGGAATAGTCGTCATCGCGGTCCCGGCCGTGTTGCGGCTGGGCAAACGGCGCCGGCTGTGGCTGCGGCGCGGGCGACGCGTCCCTGCCGGACCGTTCGACAATCTTATCGAGTTCGCCACGATCGAGCCAGACGCCGCGGCACTGCGGACAGTAGTCGATCTCGATCCCCTGGCGTTCGCTCATCACGAGGGCGACGCGGCAGGAGGGGCAAACCATGCCAAGGAGGGAAGATGTCATGCGGGGCTCCTAACCAGAAAGGAATGAGCCCGCTTAACCGAAACGAATGGAAACGGGCCCGTTGAAGCGGTCCGACATCACGGTCGCCAAAGCGACAGTCAGAGGGGCCCGGCCCGCACACGGGAGTTAGGAATGCGGGGCGAAGCCTTCAAGGGGCAATGTTGCCGGTGAGAACGATTTGCTGCTCAAACAGTCACCACGATCTTGCCGAACTGCCCGTTCGATTCGAGATAGCGATGCGCCTCGACGATCCGGTCGAAGGGAAAGATCCTGTCGATGATCGGCCTGAGCGCGCCGTCCGCGAGGCCTTCGAGGATGAATGCCTTGGCCGCCTCCAACTTCTCCGGGTTGCCGGTGATCTCATGCACGAGATAGCCGCGCAATGTCAGTGTCTTGCCCAGTACCGCAGGCAACGGGAACGGCGTCGGCTGGCTGCTGAGGCCGCCATATTCGATCAGAATGCCGCCGCGCGACATCGCCGCCGTCAGCGGCTCTAAGATCGGCCCGCCGATCGCATCCAGCACCACGCGCACGCCTTGCGGCCCGGCGATCTGGCTCAGTCTGTCGGCAAGTTCCTCTTCCTCAAGGACCACGACATGCGCCGCGCCGGCGTCGAGCAGAGCCTGCCTCTTCACCGATGTCCGCGTCACCGCGATCGTTATCGCGCCAACGCTGTTGGCGATCTGGATCGCCGCAAGCCCGACGCTGCTCGAAGCCGCCGTGATGACGACGACCTCTTCGCGGCGCAGCCTGGCGATGTCGATCAGGGCGCCGTAGGCGGTGAGGTACGGCATCCAGACCGCCGCCGCGGTTTGCCAGTCGAGGGACGCCGGATGCTTGACGATGAGCCCCGCGGGAAAGGTGACAAGCTCACCGTAAGCCGGCCAGCGAACCATCGATTGCGGCGGGATGACGCTCACGGCGTCACCATGTGCCAGCCCCATCACGCCTTCGCCAATTGCCTCGATGACGCCCGCCGCTTCCAGCCCAAGCCCGGAGGGCAGGACGGGTGTCTCAATGTAGCTGCCCGCGCGCAGCAGCGCCTCGGCGCGGTTGAGGCCGAGCGCCTTGACGCGGATTTGAACCTCGTCCGGGCCCGGTGGCGGAAGGTCGACCTCCTCGATGCGCAGGACCTCGGGACCGCCATGCTGGTGGAAGCGAATGATACGGGCCATTTGGCTCACTCCAAAATATCTGACACTGAATGAGCTATGACGCGAAAGCTTTGTGCGATAAACGGCTGTTTGGATTGTTCAGTAGAAACCAGGAGTTTCGAATATGGATAGGCTCGAGAGCATGGCCGTGTTCGTCAGGGCGGTCGATCTTGGCTCGTTCGCGGCGGCGGCCACCGCGCTCGATCTATCCGGACCGATGGTCGGCAAGCATGTCCGGTTTCTCGAGGAGCGGCTTGGCATGCGTCTCATCAACCGGACCACGCGCCGCCAGAGCCTGACCGATTTCGGCCGCGCCTATTATGAGCGGTGCCGCCTGGTGCTGGCCGAGGCCGAAGCCGCCGATGCGCTCGCCGCCGACCAGCTCGCGGAACCGCGCGGAAAACTGCGCGTCACCATGCCGGCGCATTTCGGGCGCCATTGCGTCACCCCCGTGCTGCTGAAGCTGGCAGGGCAATATCCAATGCTGCAACTCGACCTGTCGCTCAGCGACCGCTTCGCCGATCTCGCCGAGGACGGTTTTGACCTCGCCATCCGGACCGGCGGTCTGGACGATAAGGCTGGCGTGATCGCGCGTCGCCTTGCACGCCAGGACATGGTCGTTTGTGCCGCGCCTTCCTATCTGGAAATTCATGGCGAACCACGGCGGATCGAGGACCTCGCCGATCACCAGGCGATTGTCTACCACCGGCCCGGCATGATCGTTCAGCCGTGGCTATTTCCGCGCGAGGGACAGACTGCGCTCGAGGTCACCCCAAACGGCCGGCTGCGGCTCGACGATCTGGATGCCATCGCCGATGCGGCCGTCGACGGCATGGGGCTGGCGTGGTTGCCTTACTGGCTGGCTCGCAAGCGCATCCAGGCCGGCACGCTGGTCGAGCTGTTGCCGGACCAGCCACGCTATCCCTACGATTGCCATGCGCTCTGGCTGCGGACGCCGCATCTGTCGCTCAAGGTCCGGTTGGCCGTCGACGCACTGGCGGCCGCCTTGCCGAAAATGATGGCGCCAACAGACGGCTTGCGCTCTTTGAGGCGTGACGTTCCGGTGCCATATGAAGGTGGCTGATAGGGTGTGCGCATCGCAGGAGAGACGGTTGATGACCAAGGGTTCGGATCTGTTCGTGGCGGCCCTCGAAAATGAAGGGGTCGAACGAATTTTCGGCATTCCGGGCGAAGAAAATCTCGACATCGTCGAATCCATCCGCCGCTCGTCGATCCAGCTGATCCTGACGCGCCACGAGCAGGCGGCGGCCTTCATGGCCGCCACCTATGGCAGGCTCACCGGCAAGCCGGGTGTGTGCATCACAACACTTGGCCCCGGCGCGCTCAATCTGACCACCGGCTCTGCCTATGCGCTGCTCGGCGCGATGCCGATGATCATGATCACCGGCCAGAAGGGCATCCTGTCGTCCCGGCAGGCGCGCTTCCAGATCGTCGACATCGTCGCGGCGATGAAGCCGCTGACCAAGCTGTCGCGCCAGATCGTCTCGCCTAGGATGATCCCGTCGCTGGTGCGCGAAGCCTTCCGCGTCGCCCAGGAAGAGCGCCCCGGCCCCGTGCACCTCGAACTGCCGGAAGACATTGCGGCGGCGGAATGCGAGCCGATCGCGCTGGTGCCGACACATCCCGTCGAATTGCCCCTGGCCAGCGCTGGCGCGCTCGATCGCGCCGCCTGCATGATCATCGAGGCCAAGCGTCCGCTGCTGATGTTCGGCGCCGCGGCGTCGCGCCCGCGGGTGACTCCCGATGTCGCCCAGTTCGTGCTGCGAACGCAGATTCCCTATTTTACCACGCAGATGGGCAAGGGCACGGTGCCCGGCGGCACCGAACTCTACATGGGCACGGCGGCTCTTTCGGAACGCGACTACGTGCACGAGGCCATCGAACAGGCCGACCTGATCATCACCATCGGCCACGACACGGTCGAGAAGCCGCCCTTCATCATGGGGGCGAAGGGGCCGAAGGTCATTCATGTCGGCTACCAGACGGCTGATGTCGAGCAGGTCTATTTCCCGCAGGCCGAGATCGTCGGCGACCTCGGCCCATCGCTGGCGCTGCTGGCGGACCGCGTCGAGGGCAGGATTCCCAATGCGCAGGCCCTGTTGCCGCTGCGCGAAGGCATTTTGAGCCGCATCGCCGCGCGCGCCACCGAAGACCGCTTCACGCCGCAGCGCATCGTACATGACGTGCGCGCCGTGATGCCGGCGGATGGGATCCTCGCGCTGGACAACGGCATGTACAAGATCTGGTTCGCGCGCAACTACCGCACGCGCATGGCCAACACGCTGCTGCTTGACAATGCGCTGGCCACCATGGGTGCCGGCCTGCCGTCGGCGATGATGGCGGCACTGCTCTATCCCCAGCGTCGTGTCATGGCTATCGCTGGCGATGGGGGTTTCATGATGAACAGCCAGGAACTGGAGACTGCTGTTCGGCTCAAGCTCAACCTCGTCATCCTGCTGCTGGAAGACCACGCTTATGGCATGATACGCTGGAAGCAGGCTGTCGACGAATTCCCGGATTTCGGCATGACCTTCGGCAATCCCGACTTCGTCAAATACGCCGAAGCCTATGGCGCCAGGGGCACCAGGGTTGGCGCGATAGCCGACCTGCAACCGGCGTTGGAACAGGCCTTCGCCGGCGGCGGCGTGCATCTCGTCGTGGTGCCCATCGACTATTCCGAAAACACCAGGGTGCTCGTCGACGAATTGCGCGAGCGACTGCCGGCGCCAAAGGCACCCTGACGGCAGCGGCAAAGCCGCCGTCAGGATCGGTTGATGCCTACAGCTTGCAGTAAGGCGTTACCGGCGCGATCGTGCCGAAATCCTTGACGATCTCGTAGCCGATGCCGTCCGCCGCCGCCTTGCCGACATAGGAATGGCAGAGTGTGTGGTTGTTGCTGGCATCGACCCGGATCTTGCCTTGTGGCGCATCGAACTCGATCGTCGGCAGCGCCTTGAGCACATCGTCGTCCTTCAGCGAGCCGGCCTTCTCCGCCGCCAGCGCGTAGAGATGCAGGCCGTTATAGCCGGCCTCGCCGATGCCATTGACCATCTTCTCCTGGCCGAATTTTTCGCGGAAGTTCGCGATGAACTTCTTGTTGACCGGGTTGTCGAGCGCCATCCAGTAGGGCTGCGGCGCGTAGGTGCCGGCGGCGACGCCAGGCGGCAGCGCGTCCTTGTTGAAGACCTCGTCGAGCGGTGCGATCAGAGGCTGCTTGATGTCGAAGCTGCGATACTGCTTGAGCTGCGTGACGGCGTCGTTGCCGACCACCATCGACCACACGACGTCGGGCTTCAGCGACTTGATCTTCTGGAAGGCCGGGCCGAAATCCGTGGTGCCGAACGGATAATAGTCGGCGCCGACAATCTTGCCGCCGGCCTTTTCATAGGCCGCTGTGATCGCCTCGGTCATTTTCTGCGGCCAGGCATAGTCGGACGCCATGATGTAGATGGTCTTGCCGAGGTTTTCGGCCACCCACGGCATCATCGGGTCTACCTGCTGCATCGGGATAGGTCCGGTGGCGACGAAGTAGCGATTGCATTCGCCGCCCTCGAAATTGGTCGGGTAGAAGAACAGCTTCTTGGCCTTCGAGGTGACGGAAAGCGTGGCGCTGCGCTCGGGCGAAATGATCGTTCCCATGATTACGTCGACCTTGTCCTCGTTGAGGAGCTTGCGGGCCTTGTCGATGGAGCCCTTGGTCGTGGTCTGGTTGTCCTCGATGAAGAGCTCCACCTGGCGCCCGCCAATGCCGTTGGCGGCGTTGAGTTCGGCGGCGGCGAGCTTGTAGCAGTTGAGCAGCGTCTCGCCGAGGATCGCCTGCAGCCCGGTGATCGGGATCGACAGCCCGACCTTGACCGTGTCTGCGGCGCGCAGGATTCCCGGCGCGCCGACCATTGCGAAGGCGGCCGCGGCGCCGCCGGATTTCAGAACAGTTCTTCTGTTTATCATTGTCGTGTTCCCTTCCAGTCCAGGCGCGCCCCATGCACGCCTTACAAAGCCAAGAGGTCCTTCAGCAGGGTCTCGTCGGCGAATGCTTCCGGCGTGCCCTCATGCACGATCCTGCCCTTCTCCATCACCAGGCAGCGGTCCGCCGCCTTGAGGACGAGATCGAGATTCTGCTCGACCAGGACGATGGCGATGCCGCGCTCGCGCGCGATGCGCGGCACCAGCTCGGCGATCGACTGCACGATGTTCGGCTGGATGCCTTCCGAAGGCTCGTCGAGCAGCAGCACCGACGGCAGGCCGCACAGCGCGCGGCCTATCGCCAGCATCTGCTGCTGGCCCCCCGAGAGCGTACCGGCGGTCTGCGCCTCGCGCTCGCGAAGGATGGGAAAATAGCCAAAGATGTCGGCTGGAATGTCGCCGTCGCCACGATCCTTGGCGGCGCGCGTGCCGACTTCCAGGTTCTGCCGCACCGTCAGCTGGTTGAAGATACCGCGGCCCTGCGGCACATGGGCGATGCCCGCCCGCGCGCGGCGGAAGGCCGGGGCATTGGTGAGATCCCGGTCGCCGAGAACCACCGCACCGCCGCTCGCCTTCAGGCCCCCGGCGATGACGCGCAGCAGCGTTGTCTTCCCGGCGCCGTTGCGGCCGAGCAGGCCGACCACTTCGCCCGCCGCGACGCCGAGGTCGATGCCGTTCAGCACCGGGAGCAGGCCGTAGCCGGCCGACACGGCAAGTGTCCGCAGCATGGTCAGCGCCTCCCCAGATAGACGTCGCGGACCATCTCGTCGGCCTCGATGTCGTGGAAGGGACCGCTGCGAAGCCGGCGACCCTGGTGCAGCACCAGCGTTTCGCAATTCAGCGCCCGCACGAAGCGTATGTCGTGCTCGACGGCGACGATCGAGAACTCGCCCTTCAGCCGCAGCAGCATTTCGGCCGTCGCCAGCGTCTCCTGCGGCGTCATGCCGGCGGTTGGCTCGTCGAGCAAAAGCAGCCGTGGCTCGATGGCCAGCGCCATGCCGATCTCCAGCCATTGCTTCTGGCCGTGCGCCAGTTCGCCGGCCAATGTGGCAGCACGATTGGTCAGCGCGACCAGTTCCATCAATTCACCGATTGGCCGCGCCGGGGAGGGGGCACCCCATCGTGCGACCTTGAGGTTGTCCTCAACCGAGAGGCTCGGGAAGACCGACGGGATCTGGAACTTGCGGGCAATGCCGAGCCGGGCGATGCGATGCAGCGGCAGGCCGGCAATGTCGCGGCCGAGGAAATGGACGCTGCCGCTGGTCGGGCGCAACGTGCCGGTCAGCACGTTGAGGAAGGTACTCTTGCCGGCGCCGTTCGGGCCGATGATGCAGCAGAGCGCCTTGTCGCGGACCGTCAGGTTCAATCCTTCGAGGGCCTGCAACCCTCCGAAGCGGATGCCGACATTTTCGGCTTGGAGCAGGACGTCGCTCATCAGGCCTGGCTCCTGCCTTTGAACAGGCTCTTCAGCCGCGCATAGATCGACAGGATGCCGTCCGGCAGGACAAAGACGATGATGACGAAGACGCAGCCCAGCAGCAGCGGCCACAGGCTCGGATTGAAGCTGCTGATCGTCTGCTGTGCGCGCTGGATGAAGATTGCGCCCAGCACTGGGCCAAGCAGCGTGCCGCGCCCGCCGACCGCCACCCAGACAATGACCTCCGTCGACAGAAGCAGTCCGGACAGATCGGGGGCAACCAGCCCGGCCATGCAGACATAGAGCGCGCCAGCAAGCCCGGCGATGGCTGCCGAAAGGATGAAGGTGACGAGCAGCCGTAACGGCGCATTGTGGCCGAGTGCCGCCGCCCGGACCTCATTGTCCTGAATGGCGGTCAGCACCGTGCCCCAGCGGCCACGGCTGATCGACCACAGCGACAAAACGGCCACCGTCACGATGGCTGCGACGAACATATAGCTCGACAGGTCCTGGCTGAGATCGACATGCCGGCCGCCAAAATCGAATTCGATCGGCGGGATCCCGATCAGGCCGCTATCGCCGCCGGTGACCGAACTCCAGGAGATGGCCGCCTGCTGGCAGATAACGCCCATGGCCAGCGTGACGATGGTGAAGTAGCTGCCGCGTATGCCGCCGAAGAACAGGAAGTAGCCGATGATGGCGGCGACGAAGGCCGCCCCCGCGACCGCGCCTGTGATGCCGACAAGGCTGGCGAAGGGGATCGCGTCATTGAGCGTGACCAATGCCATGATGTAGCCGCCGATGCCAAAGAAGGCGGCGTGGCCGAAACACAGGATTCCGGTGCGGCCCCAGAAGAAGTCGAGGCTCGCCGCGAACAGGCCGAAGATCAGCGCGTCGCGGATCACCGTCAGTTGGTAGCCGTCGGCGAAGAAGAGATAGGCGATGGCAAGCGCCACGCAGACGGCGAAGATCAGCAGCCAGTTGCGGTCCCGGGCGATCATCGCGACGCCCCGTTGAACAGGCCGTTGGGCCGCACCCGCACGGCGACGATGGCCGCCAGCAGCACGACGGCCTGCGCCAGCGAAGGCGATATCTGGTAGTTGAGGATGCTGGTCAGGCCGCCGACGAAGACGCTGCCGGCGACGAGGCCGCCGATCGAGCCGACCCCGCCGACGATGACGACGAAGAAGGCGTTGGCGAGATAGTTCACCCCCATCTGCGGCAGCACGATCGCCAGCGGCGCGACCAGTCCCCCAGCCAGCCCCGCGATTGCCGCACCGAAGGTGAAGGCGATGGCGTAGGTGCGGCGCGTGTTGATACCGACGCCCTCCGCCATTTCGCGGTTCTGGATGACGGTGCGGATATCGAGGCCGAAGGATGTGCGGCTGATCAGCAGGATGACGCCGAGCAGGGTCAGCATGGCGATGCCGATCAGGATCAGCCGATAGGCCGGATAGACGGTGAAGAAGAGGTCGAGCGTGCCCTCGATCGGCGGCGTCACCGGCTTGGCGCCGAGGCCAAAGGTCAGCTCCAGCCCTTGCTGCAGGATCAGGCTGACGCCCCAGGTGGCGAGCACGGTCGAGACCGGCCGCGAATAGAGATGGCGGATGATGGCGAATTCCAGGATGCAGCCGACCACGGCACCGGCGATCGGCGCCGCCGCCAGGCCCAGCCAGAACGAACCGCCCATGCTCTGGATGAAGTATACCGCGAAGGCGCCGACAGTGACGAACTCGCCATGCGCCAGATTGGTCACGTTCATCAGGCCGAAGCTGATGGCGAGCCCGAGCCCGACCAGCATCAGGATGCTGATCAGCGTCAGCGCATTGAGCAATGTCGTGATGGCGAAATCCATCGCTTCAGGCCGCGCTGGCGAGGCGTTGGCGCAAGCCCGTGAGCAGGCCTTCAGCGGCATCGATCACCGCCGCCTGATGCGGCTGCAGGTCCTGCCCCGCCCACTCGTCGATATGGTCCGACAGCGGGTCGACCACCTCGGTGCGGTGATTGGCCAGCGTCTCTATGACGGCGTGGCCGCAGAATGGCACATAGCCCTCGGAATAGCCGCCTTCATGGCTCATCATCAGCCGTCCGTTCGAGACTTCGGCCGCAAACGCCACCATGCGCGCGGCAAGGCGGCGAAAACATTCGCTGTTGAGCATCATGCGGCCGAGCGGATCGAAGCCGGACGCGTCGAAACCGGAAGCGACGATGACGAGATCGGGCTTGAACGCGCGCAAGGCAGGGCCGATGACGCGGTCGAACGTGGCTTCATAGGCGCCGGTGCCGCTGCCGGCCGGCAATGGGATGTTGATGTTATAGCCTTCGCCTTCGCCCTTGCCATTGTCGGCCAGCGCGCCGCGTCCGGTCGGGTATAGATTGTCCTGATGGAGCGAAATCGTCAGCACCGACGGATCGGAATAAAACACCGTCTCGGTGCCATTGCCGTGATGCACGTCCCAGTCCACCACGGCGGCACGGCCGAGCAGGCCCTCGTGCTGCAGCCGCCGCACGGCGACGCCGATGTTGGAGAACAGGCAATTGCCCATGGCCTGGTCGGGTTCGGCGTGGTGCCCGGGCGGCCGCGCCAGCGCATAGGCGTTGTCGACGCGGCCGGTCAGCACCGCACGCATCGCGGCATAGGTGGTGCCGGCGGACAACAGCGCGATGTCGAAACTGTTGAGGCCGATCGGTGCCTGAGGCCCGGCGAAACCGGATCCGCCTTCGCTCAGCATCCTGATATCATCGACGTGGCGTTGCGTGTGGACGCGCAGCAGGTCTTCCACCGTTACCGGTTCGGCAATGATCGGAACCAGATGGCGTGCCAGGCCACTGACCTGGATGAGATTGTTGAGCCGTCGTTTGGATCCAGGCGATTCCAGGTGGCGTCCAGGTTCCACGAAACGGCCGGGAGGCATCATGTCGGCGCTGGAGCCGGTATCATGCCACATCAGCTGTTCGTGAAAAACGTAGCCTGTCGCCATCCGCGGCATCCTCTAAAAACCAGACGCTAGCAGGCTAACAATCGCCCGGCCCGACCCTAAAGAGGGGCCATGTCAGTCATCTATGCCCCTCCTTTCGGAGGGGTGCGGAGGTTTGCGGCGACCTGCGCGGCGCGCACTGCCTGGACGCGGTTCGATACCGAGAGCTTGCCGAAGATGTTTTTCAAATGCCACTTCACCGTCGTTTCGCTTACCGACAGTGCAACGGCGATATCGCGATTTGACATGCCTTCCGACAGAAAGTGCAGCAGCTCGGACTCGCGCTGGGTGAGCTGTTCTTTCTCGACCGTCGGGGCGGCTGTTTTGCGCGTCGTCACGGGCATCGTCTGCGCGGCATCGATGATGCGCGTCGCATAGGCCGACAGTGACGGGTCGGCCTTTGCCTGGGCCGCCCGGAGCCGCATCAAACCCTCGACGACAGACTTGCCTTCGTCGACGAAGGAGCGGATGAAGCCCGAGGGTTGCGCAAGGCGCAATGCTTCGTGCAGATGGCGGTCTGCTTCCCGCTGGTCATGGCCGGCGCTCTTGGCGCGCAGGATCAGCGCCAGTATGTGCCGGCGCATGCGCCCGCTGCTTTTCGTTCGCTCCAGCAGCGCGTCGAAAATCGCCGCCGCCGCCGCGTAGGATTTTTCCGCCGTAAGCAGCCGGCCTTCGGCGAAGAACTCGAATTCATTGGCGACGGTAGAGGCGGTTTCAGCGCTTTCGCGGCGATGCTCGTCGAGCAGCGCGCGGGCTTCCGGGGTGCGGTTCTGGTCAAGAAGCAGCCGGATGCGATCGTGCACCAGCACCGAAGCGAGGCGGCGGTAGACGGAGCCGCGCACGCGCTGGTAGACGCGCTCCAGCATGTCGAGGGCGGCTTGGCCGCGACCGGTCAGCTGCAGCACCCGGGCATAGGTCGGCACGCTGGCCAGGGGATAGACAATGACCGCTGCGCCCTCGATCAGCGGCCCGAGATTCTCGACCAGCGCCAGTGCTTCGCCGGATGCGTTGGTCTCATAGGCGAGTTCGGCAAGCAGCGTTCCGGCGAGGGCCTCGGCATAGGAGTTGGCGCCGATCCGCGTCCTGGCCTCGATGATCGCGTTGCGCAGCAGCCGTTCGGCCGCGGGCAGGCGGCCGGCCGACCGCTCGATGACGGCCATGTAGCAGTTGGCGATGGTGACGCCGAGCAGGCTGCCGCTTCGCTCATGGGCCTTGCGCGCCGCATCCACAGCAGCGCGTGCCCCCTCAAGGTCGCCCAGCGCGTATAGATTGTAGCCGATGACGTTTGCCGTCGCGCCTTCCATGAACCACGCATCGGGGGCTATGATGCGCAGGGCCGCCAGTGCGGTGTCGCGCGCGTCCTCGAACTGTTCCAGCGTGCTGTGCACGGCCGCTGCAAGGACCTCGAGTTCCGCCTCGATGGTCGTGCCGGTCAGCGTGCCCGGATCCTTGCTATCGGTCGGCCCGGTTTCGACGAGCTGGCGCGCATTGGCGAGGGTCTGCTGGGCAATCTCGGGCTGGCTGCTGTGCACCGCAAGCCACAGCACGACGAGTTGCAGCCGGATGCGCTGGTCGATCAGTTTCCTTGGCAGCAGCGCCAGCAGCTGGCGCACATAGAGAAGCTGGCATTGGGCGATGAGTTCGAGCGCGTTGTTCTCGATGAACACCGCGGCGCGGGCTTCGTCGCCGGCGGCGAGCGCATGGCCGATGGCCTCGGTCAGCATCTTGCGTTCGCCGAACCATTCCGAAGCCGCCAGGTGCAGCGGTGCGATCATCTCCGGCTCGCGCCGTTCCATTTCACGGCTGAGGAAGTCGTGGAAAAGGTGATGATAGCGGAACCAGCGCCGTTCCTCGTCGAGCGGCACCAGGAACAGGTTGCGGGTCTCGATCTCGGTGATGGCAACCTCGGCGTCCGCCGCCCGCATCACCGCCCGGCAGGCCTCGGCGCTGAAGCGCTCGAAAATCGAGGAATAGAGCAGGAACTTCGCCAGCGCCGGCGGCAGTTCCAGGAACACTTCTCCCATCAGGAAGTCGGCGACGTTGCGGTTGGCGCCGGTGAAATTGCCGATGACTGTTTCGGGCGCATGGGCCGCACCGAGCGACAGCGAGGCGAGCTGCAGGCCGGCGGCCCAGCCTTCGGTGCGCGAGCACAGTGTTTCCACCGTGCCGCTGCTGACAGAGAGGCCAAGCTTGTCGTTGAAGAAGGCTTCGGCTTCCGACGAGGCGAAACGCAGATCGTCCGGGCCGATTTCAAAGATATCGCCGAGCACCCTGAGCTTGCCGAGCTGCAGCTCGGGCAGGTTGCGCGAACCGATGACGAAGACGACATTGGTTGGTGCCTGCCGGGTCAGCCGTTCCATGAACCGCTTCACCGCCGGTGCATCGATGGCGTGATAGTCGTCGAAGAACAGGGTGATGTCGGCGTGGCGTGCCGCCAAACCCGACACGAGTGCCGCAAGCACCACGTCGAGTTGCGGGATGGGGCTCGACTGGAAGGCGAGGTCGAGCTCGGCCGGGTTCTGGACGAGATGGCGCAACGCCCCCACCAGATGCGACAGGAAGGCGCCTTCGTCATTGTCCGTCGCCTCGCAGGACAGCCAGGCCGTCAGCCGGCCGTGGCGCGCGACTTCGGCCGCCCATTGCGCCATCGTCGTCGATTTGCCGAAGCCGGCGGGCGCGGCGAACAGCACGATGCGCGTGTCGACATGCCGCTCCAGCCTCGACAAGATGCTCTCGCGCCGTACCCACCGGCGATGGTGAGGCGATGCCAGGCTGGCGGGTTGCGACGACGGTCTCATCTGGCGCCGGGCACCCATTCCGTTTCGATCAGCGGAATTTGCGGCGCGCAATCGCGCGGCAGGGTGCCCTTGATCCTGGGATCATCGGTGATTTCGAAACCGGTTGCATAGGGTTCAAATCCGCAAGCCCGGTAGAAACCGATAACGCTGTGATGATCGAAGCTGCTGGTGTGCAGCCAGATGCGGATGGGGCCTAGGCGCCATGCCTGGTCGAGCGCGCCCGCCATCAGCCGTTTGCCGAAGCCTTGGCCAGTCAAGGAGGGAAACAGGCCCAAATAGGTGATCTCGATCTCGTTGCTGTCGGCGACCGAGAATTCGACCATGCCGACATGGCCCCCACTCTCATCACGGCCGTAGTAGAGATGCTGACGTGGGTCGGCGAAATGCGCCGCGATGTCGGCGTCCGACATTTCGGCGGCGCGGTCCCAGAGCCAGGGAGCGCCGATCTCGAGGAAGACTGCGCGGTAGATGGCGGGATCGGGCTTGGTGACGCGGGTCATCGCTAGCGGATGCGCGAGACCGGGCACCGGGGCACGCGCCTCCATCCACGTCACCGCATTGATGATTTTGCCTGCCGGCACGCGCCGGTAACCCGGCGCCAGATCGGTGGTTTCATCCGGCAATGAGCCTTCAGTGACTTGCATCTGTCCTCGGTCCTCCGCCGCGCAGCCTGGCCGGCATGTCAAGAAGCTGATGCCAACTCTGCGACCGCCTGCCAAGTAGCTCCAGAGGTGGGCCATGATTTTGACCCGCCTGTCGCCTTGCCTTTTCGAAGAATGGCATATGAGATATGATACACCATCCCTGGAGAAGCGGAATATCATGCCTGAGCGAATTGCGGACGAGGCCATCTTGCGGGCGGTCGACGATGGCTTCGACCGCCAGCTCGCCTTCCTGGCGGACCTCGTACGCTTTCCCTCGCAGCGCGGTGAGGAACACGCCGCGCAATCCTTCATGGCGGCTGCCTATGAAGCCAACGGCTATGCGGTCGATATGTGGCGTGTCGATGTCGATGCGATCCGCGACCTGCCTGGTTTCTCGCCCGTAGCGGTTTCCTACGATGACGCGTTCAACGTCGTCGCCACCCACACGCCGAAAAACGCCACCGGTCGCTCGCTGATCCTCAACGGCCATATCGATGTGGTGCCGACCGGACCGCTCGACCGCTGGGTGCGAGATCCCTACGATCCGGCGATCGAGGATGGCTGGATGCATGGGCGCGGCGCCGGCGACATGAAGGCCGGCCTGTCGGCCTGTCTCTATGCGCTGGCCGCCTTGCGCGGCCTCGGCTATCAGCCGGCGGCGAAAGTGTTCCTGCAGTCGGTGGTCGAGGAGGAGTGCACCGGCAATGGCGCGCTCGCTTGCCTGCAGCGCGGTTATCGCGCCGACGCCGCCTTCATTCCCGAACCGCTGGAACCAAGATTGATGCGGGCGCAGGTTGGGCCGATCTGGTTCAAGGTCGAGGTCGACGGCGATCCGCAGCACGCGTCGGGCGCCTTTTCCGCCGGCGCCAATGCCATCGAGAAGGCGTTTCTCATCATCCAGGCGCTGAAGCAACTCGAAATCGTCTGGAATGCCAGAAAGGTTGACGACAGGCATTTCTGTAATCACCCGCACCCGATCCGATTCAACCTCGGCAAGATCCAAGGCGGCGAATGGACATCGAGCGTTCCCGCCCGCTGCGTCTTCGAGATGCGGGTCGCGACCTATCCCGGCCAGAAGCTCGAGGACGCCAGGGCCGAACTCGAGGCCTGCATCGCCGATGCCGCCCGCGCCGATCCGTTCCTCGCCAATCGCCCGCCCAGGATGACCTATAACGGCTTCATGGCCGAGGGCTATGTGCTGGAAGGCGCCGACGAGATGGAAGCCGTGCTGCGCCGCAGCCACACCGCCGTGTGGGGTGAGCCGTTGACGGAACATGTCACCTCGGCCACCACCGATGCGCGCTTCTTCGGCCTTTATGCCGACACGCCGGCAATCGTCTACGGCCCGATCTGCCGCATGCCGCATGGCTATGACGAGGCTGTCGATCTCGATTCCGTGCGCAAGGTCACCCAGACCATTGCGCTCTTCATCGCCGACTGGTGCGGCCTCGAACCCATCGATGCCGAGGTCAGGCCATGAACGCGGCCGTATCGGATGCTTTCGGCGAGACGCTCGCGGACGATGCGCCCGACGTCTCGATCGCCGAGGCGCTTGCCCTGTTGCGTCGCCACTATGGGCTCACTGGCAGCGCGCGCACGCTGCCAGGCGAACGCGACCACAATTTTCACATCCAGACAGAAGGCGAGGGTGAATTTGTCCTGAAGGTCTCGCATCCGGCGGAAGAGGCTGATTTCACCGATTTCCAGAACAAGGCGCTCGACCATATACTGACGGTCGACCCGGCTTTGCCGGTTCCCTCGGTGCGCAAGAGCCTCGAAGGCGAAGCGCAGTTCATGGTCGGCATCGGCGGATCGGCGCCGCGCATCGTGCGGCTCGTCACCTATCTGCCGGGACAGCTGCTTTCGCGCTCGCTCACCTCATCGGCACAGGATCGCAATCTCGGCATCTTCCTCGCCCGGCTTGGCCGGGCGCTTCGCGGCTTCTTCCATCCGGCCGCCGGCAGTGACCTGTTGTGGGACATCCGCAAGGTCGCCAAGACGCGGCCCATGCTGGCGCATATCGTCGATGCCGGCCATCGCGCCATGGTCGAGCGCGCCATCGACGCCTACGAGGAGCACGCGGCGCCGGTTATTCCCGGGCTGCGCGCCCAGATCGTCCACAACGACATGAACTCCTACAATGTGGTGATGGACGCTTCGCGACCGGAAATGGTCAACGGCATCCTCGATTTCGGCGACATGATCCATTCGCCGCTGATCTGCGATCTCGCCATTGGGGCCGTCTATCGCTGGCCGGCCGAAGGTCATCCGCTGGCGCCCGCCGCGCGCTTCGTCGCCGGCTATCAGTCCGTGCAGCCGCTCGAGATCGAAGAACTTGGCATCCTCTTTCACCTCATTCGTGCCCGCCTCGCACTCATCGCCAACATCGCCAGCTGGCAGGCCGAGCGTTTTCCAGCCAAGCGCGACTATGTCCTGCGCCTCATCACCGAGGTCTGGGCCTCGCTTGAGCGGCTGGACGGACTGTCGTCCGCGGACGCCCGCCGCTATTTTCTCGACCATTCCAAGCCGGAGTAGATGCCGTGTCCCTGTCCTCGCCACATCCTGCAAATGTCGATTCGGCGGCATCCGAGCAAGCGCTGCTCGAACGTCGCGCCAGATTGCTCGGGCCGACCTATCGCGCCTTCTACCGCAGTCCGATCCATCTGGTGCGTGGCAGCGGTGTCTGGCTCTACGATGCCCAAGGCCGAAAATACCTCGACGCCTATAACAACGTCGCCTCCGTCGGACACTGCCACCCGCGCGTCGTAGAGGCGCTGTCTGGGCAGGCCGCCACGCTCAACACGCACACGCGCTATCTCAGCGAGATCATCCTCGACTACGCGGAAAGGCTGCTCGGTACGCTTCCCTCCCATCTCGGCCATGCCATGTTCACCTGCACCGGCAGCGAGGCCAACGATCTCGCCATCCGCATCGCCCAGCACTCGACCGGCAACACCGGCGTGATCATCACCGACTTCGCCTACCACGGCGCCACCATCGCGACAGCACAGCTGTCGCCGGCTGCGGTGGGGGCAGCGGGCGTGCCCGCGCAGCATCGGGCCGTGGCAGCGCCGGACACGTTCCGCGACGGCGGCCGCGCCGCGCATGATTTCGCCAGAAATGTCGCCGCTGCCATCGAGGATATGCGCGCGCAAAACATCCGCCCGGCGGCGCTGCTGCTTGATTCCGCCTTTTCCAGCGACGGCATTTTCTTCCCCGAGGCTTCCGTCATGCGCGAGGCGGCCGATCATGTCAGGAAGGCCGGCGGCATCGTCATCGCCGACGAGGTCCAGTCCGGTTTCGGCCGGCTCGGCCAGGGCATGTGGGGCTTCGCCAACTATGGCCTCGCGCCTGACATCGTCACCATGGGCAAGCCGATCGGCGACGGGCATCCCATGGGCGCGGTGATCGTGCGGCCGCAGCTGGTGAGCTCGTTCGGTTCGAACACCGGCTACTTCAACACTTTCGGCGGCAATCCGGTCGCCGCCGCGGTCGGCATCGCCGTGCTCGATGTGATCGAGGGCGAGGGGCTGATCGAGAACGCGCGGACGGTTGGCGCCTATACAGGAGAATTGCTGGACGCCTTGCAGAGCCGTCACGGCATGGTCGCCGATGTCAGGCACAACGGCCTTTATTTCGGCGTCGAGCTGATGGCGGAGGATGAGGCTGCTGCCAAGACTTCATCCGTCGTTGAAGCCATGCGCGAGGACGGCGTGCTGATCTCGTCGTGCGGTCCGCGCGGCAATGTGCTGAAGATCAGGCCGCCGCTGCCCTTTGCCAGAGACAACGCCGAGCAGCTGGCCGAGGCGCTCGATCGCGCATTGTCGAAATGGTGAGCTGAGCGGGTACGCATGCTGAAGCTCGAGCATCAAACCCTCAATGACCGGGCCTACGGCGCGCTCAAGCAGGAGTTGATCTCGGGCGGCTTCAGCCCGGGCCAGATACTGGTCATCCGCAAGCTTGCCGAGAGCTTTGGCATTTCGACGACGCCGATCCGCGAGGCGCTGCAAAGACTGGTCGCCGAGCGACTTCTGGAAACGCAGAACAACCGCTCGATCATCGTGCCCTTGCTCTCCGCGCCCGCCTTCTCGGAACTGACGCGCATCCGCATCGCCGTCGAGGGACTGGCAGGCGAGATGGCCACGTCACGGATGACTGAAAGCGGGCTGGCCGACATCCAAGCCGCGCTCGCCGGCATGCAGCGGGCCATCGAGACGCAGGACGCCACGGCCTATCTGGCCCTGAACGAAGCCTTCCATTTTGCTATTTATGAGCACGCCGGCGCGCCGATCCTCTTGAACATGATCCGAGATCTCTGGGGGCGCGTCGGACCCTATCTCAAGCTCCTGATGCGGGCCGATCGCTACATTCCGCAATCCAATGACGCACACCGCAGGATCGTCGC
This sequence comes from Mesorhizobium sp. BR115XR7A, assembly GCF_020165315.1. NCBI lineage: Bacteria > Pseudomonadati > Pseudomonadota > Alphaproteobacteria > Hyphomicrobiales > Phyllobacteriaceae > Mesorhizobium > Mesorhizobium sp. BR115XR7A. Next base: position 278,131 of record NZ_JAIUHW010000004.1, on the reverse strand, counting down.
TGCATTGGAACAGCGCAACGGCCCGGCCGTTCGGGCTTCCCTTGAAGAGGATATCTCCGTGGCGGCCGCGGTCCTCTGCGACAATCTTCACATGGCGCACTGACCGCAGGCTCGGTCGGCCTAAGCCGTCTCGTCCATCCGGTCGCGCAGGATGCTCCAGCCGAGCAGCATGTTGGGCGCGTGCCGCAGCAGGGCATGGAACGGAATTGGCGCCGGCGGTGCGAAGGGCAGCGGCAAATCACGCGCTTCGGTTCCAGCGGCCCAGTCGGCCAGCACCTTGCCCATCGCCGTGGTCATGGCAATGCCGCGTCCATTGCAGGCGCGACCGGCGATCAGCCCCGGTCCGAGGTCCAGGAGATGCGGCAGGAAATCCGGTTCGACCGCCGCCATCCCCGACCAGCTGTAGGCAAGGGGGGGCAAATCAGGCAGGTCGAGGTGCCGGCCGAGCCGTCGCCAGATTGTTTGCGGCACGCGCGTATCGGCGCCGGCGCCAAGAATATGCATGCCGCCGCTGATCAGCCGGTTATCGGCGTCGAAGCGAAAGGTGAAGAGGTTGCGCCTGGTGTCGCCGACGCCTTGTCCGCCAGGCAGCAGACGCGTTCGGATTTCCTGCGGCAGAGGCGCGGTCGCGATCTGGAAGACCTTCAGCGGAATATAGGTTCGCCGCAGCAACGGATCGAGCGACCCGCCATAGGCGTTGGTAGCGATCAGCACCTTGGCCGTGCGTACCAGGCCCAACCGTGTTTGAAGAGCCCAACCATCGGCGACGCGATCGATCGAGGTGACCGGCGTGTGCTCGAAAATCTTCGCGCCGGCCTTCTCCGCCGCATCGGCGAGCCCCCGCGCATAGGCGACCGGATTGAGCACGCCGCTGGAACGATCCATCCAGCCACCGACATAGCCGCGTGCGCCGGTCAGCGCTTCGACCTCTTGCCGATCCAGGGTGACGACAGGCCGGCCGCGCCGCGCCCATTGGTCCGCGCGGGATTTGACCTTCTCCAGGGCCGCCGGCGAGTGCGCCGGCTGGATCCATCCGTTCTGCACCGCGTCGCAGTCGATGCCGTGCCGCCGGATCAAGCCGAAGACGAGGTCGGCACTGCCGGCGGCAAAATCGATGAGGCGTTCGCCGCGCTCGGGGCCAAGATGCGCGAGGATGCTGTCGGGGTCCATCCTAGCGAAGTTCGGCACGACGAAACCGGCATTCCTGCCGGTCGCGCCCCAGGCGATGATCTCGGCTTCGAGAACGGCGATGGAAAGTCCTTTTCCGGCGGCGTGCAATGCGGTTGAAAGGCCAGAAAATCCGCCGCCGACAATGGCAAGGTCGACATCGAGGTTGCCACTCAGCGCAGGCCGCTTGCGGCGATCGCGGCTGATGGCATGCCAAAGCGAAGTGCCGTTCGCACTCTGCCGGACCAGGGCATTCATGAACCGGAACCGCTTTTGTCCGTGGCGATCCGCGTGCGCTTGCCGAAGCGCGTCCGCAGCGGCCTGTCGCCGAACAATCCGTTCGGCCGCATCAGCAAGATCACGCAGAGCATCACGCCGATGGCGACGATCTGCAGCGAAGCGGCGCGCGCCTGCTGCTCGGGCGGGAAGAACACGCTGGTCAGCGTGCCCGATCCGGCCCAAATCCCCCAGACCAGGACACTGCCGATGACCGCGCCGAGATTGCTGCCCGAGCCCCCGACGATCAGCATCACCCAGACCTGAAAGGTGAGGATCGGCAGGTAATTGTCCGGCGCGATGAAGCCGGTGAAATGCGCCTGCAGCGCGCCGGCCAGCGCCATGATGGCGCCGCCGACGGCAAACGCCTGGACACGGTAGAAGCGCGCGCTCTTGCCGAGAGAAATCGCCGCCCGCTCGTCTTCGCGGAGCGCCTTCAGCACACGGCCCCACGGACTGCGCGACAGGTGCTCCAAGGCGAGATAGGCAATCAGCGTCACAGCACAGACGACCGCAAGGTTCGACAGGTTGAACAGCAGCGGCGTCTCCGCAAGGCCGCCGAAGGGGCGCGGGATGAAGCCGATGCCGAAGGGTCCGCCGGTCAGTTTCTGCGCGTTGAGCGCGACCAATTGCACGACGACGGCAACGCCGAAGGTGGTGATCGCCAGATAGTCGGATCTAAGACGCAACGTCGCCATGCCGGTAAGCGCGGCCGCAATGCCGCCAACGAACATGGCGCCCACCCAGCCGGCGAGGATGGGCAGGCCGAAGCCGCCGAGCCGCGCGGGATCGTCCGGTGTCGTCAGCAGCGCCGAGGTGTAGGCGCCGATGGCGACGAAGCCCGCGAGGCCGACATTGAACAGGCCGGTCAGGCCCCATTGCAGGTTGAGCCCCAGCGTGACCAGTGAGAAGATCAGCGCCGTGGTCAGGAAGAAGGCGCCGTATCCGACCAGATCGATCATCTTTCCCGAACTCCGAAAAGGCCGATCGGCCGCACGAACAGCACGGCCATCAGGATGATGAAGGAAACGGCGGCGCGCCATTCGGCGCCGATCAGCTGCACCGCGCCGGCTTCGGCGAGACCGATGATCAGGCCGCCGAGCACCGCGCCCGGGATGCTGCCGATGCCGCCGAGGATGGCGGCGGCGAACATCGGCAGCAGCATGTCGAAGCCCATGAACGGGCGGATCTGCACCAGGATGCCGATCATCACGCCAGCCACGCAGGCGAGCGCGCCGCCGATGATCCACGTCACCCGCACCACGCTGACAACGTCGATCCCGACGACGCGGGCCAGTGCCGCGTTCTGGCTCAAGGCCTGCATGGCGCGGCCAGTCTGCGTGCGCGTCATCAACAGATGCACGCCGAGCACGAGTATGGCGGTCAACACGAGCAACGCGATCTGGTCGGGCGTGATGCGGATGCCGAAGCCGACCGGCATGGCGATCTGGATCGCTCGGCTGAAATAGGTCGGCCGTGAGGTGAAGGTGAATTCGAGCAGGCTGCGTAGCGCCATCGAGGCCCCGAAGCTCGCCATGACCACGATGATCGCCTGGCCCTGCGAGCGCAGCCGCGAAAACAGGATCTTGTCGAGCAGCAGTGCAAGCAGGGCGGTGAATACCATGCCGGCGACCAGGGCAACAAGAAGCGGCCAGCCGAAGGACAGCGGCCCGATCGGCGCCACCTTGCCGAACATCGCACCGATGGCACTGACCACGGCCAGCGTCGCATAGGTGCCCCAGGCCATGAAGTCGCCATGGGCGAAGTTGGAGAAACGCAGGATCGAATAGGTGAGCGTCACGCCGATTGCGCCGAGGCCGATCATCGAGCCGGTCAGCAATCCGTCGACGATGAATTGCAGGCTCATGCCGCGCCTCCCTTACCTACGTGAGAAGGGCGCTGGCCAAGATAGAGTTCGGCGACGACAGGGTCGTTCCACAATTCGGAGGCTATGCCTTCGTGCCGGTCCTTGCCTTCGGCCAGCACATAGGCGCGGTCGCCGATGGCAAGCGCTGCCTTGGCGTTCTGCTCGACCAAAAGGATGGTGACTCCGGACTTGCGGATGCCGGCCAGCATCTCGAATACCATCGCGACGAACTTCGGCGACAGGCCGGCGGACGGCTCGTCCAGCACCAGCACCTTGGGATGGACGATCAGCGCCCGCGCCACGGCAAGCATCTGCCGCTGGCCTCCCGACAGATTGCCGGCGGCGGTGCGGCGCTGGCGGACAAGGTCGGGGAAGGCGGCGTACATTTCCTCGATGCGGGCCGGGATTTCGCGCCGCTCGAGGATGCCGCAGGACACCTTGAGATTGTCCTCCACCGACATCAGCGGAAAGATGTTCTCGGTCTGCGGCACGAAGGCGAGGCCAAGCCGCACCATGGTGTGGGCGGGCGCGGCGGTGATGTCCCTGCCGTCCAGCAGCACCGTGCCACCGGTGATCGGCACGAGGCCGGCGATCGCCTTGATGAAGCTCGACTTGCCGGCGCCGTTGGGGCCGAGCACGACGACGATCTCGCCTCTGTCGACGGTGATCGAGGCGCCGCGCACGATCGGCACGCCGGGCTCATAGCCGGCTTCGAGGTCGCGGACATCGAGAACGGTCTCGCTCATGCGGTGCCTCCGAGATAGGCCTCGATGACGCGCGGGTCGCGCGCGACCTCTTCTGCCGTGCCTTCGCTCAGCAGTTGGCCGCTCGCCATGACAAGGACGCGGTGGCAGAGCCGCGTCACCATGTCGATGTTGTGCTCGATCAGCAGGAAGGTGATGCCGCCCGCGTTGATGTCGCGGATGCGGTCGATGATGACTTCGAGCAACGTCGCATTGACGCCGGCGGCGGGTTCGTCAAGCAGGATGATCGCCGGGTCGGCCATCATGACCCGGGCAAGTTCGAGCAGCTTGCGCTGGCCGCCGGACAGCACGCGCGCCGGCTCATGGGCGAGATGGCTGAGGGTGACGAGTTCGAGCAGGTCGAGGGCTTTCGTCCGGGCGGCTTTTTCCTGTGCCGCCACCCGCCACGGCGTGAGGAAGTTAGCCAGCAGCTTTTCGCCGGCCTGGCCCTGTGCCGCGAGCATGATGTTTTCGATCAGCGTCAGATTGGGTAGCGGGCGCGGGATCTGGAAGGTGCGGCCGAGCCCTCTGCCGATGCGCAAATGAGCGGCTTCGCCCGAGACGCGCGTGCCGTTGAGAAGGATGTCGCCGCTGGTCGGCAGGATGCTGCCTGCGAGCAGGTCGAACATGGTCGTCTTGCCGGCCCCGTTGGGTCCGATCAGGCCGAGGATTTCGCCGGCTTTGACATGAAACGAGACATCGTTGACGGCGACAAGGCCGCCGAACCGCCTGACGACGTTGCTTGCCGTCAGAACCGGGACACGGGTCTCCTTCCCCTGCCTTTCCGCTGCCTCGCTCATCAAACCCTCTGGCCGAAGACGGTCGTCGCCGTCTTCTGATTATGATTTGTGATCACACTTGCTTTGATCACGCTATTCGGCTTTAATTTCATCCGCAAGCCGAAAACCCGCCGAGAACGGAATTCCATGCAAAAGGCTGCCATCGAGAAAAACAACGAGGCGATCGCGGCCCAGCTGGCTCCGGTCGGCCGCGAGACGGTGCAGGATCGCGTCTATTCCGAGCTGCGTCGGGCCTTGATCGGCGGCCTGTTCGAGCCAAGCCAGGTGCTGACTATCCGTGGGCTGGCCGATGCGCTGGTCACTTCGACAATGCCGGTGCGGGAGGCGCTTGGCCGGCTGATCACGGAAAAGGCGCTGGAGGCGCTGCCCAACCGTTCGGTGCGGGTGCCGCCAATCACGCTGGAGCGCCTCGACGATCTCTTGCGTGCCCGCGTCCTGATCGAGGGCGAGGCGATCGCGCTGGCCGCCGCCCGCATGGGGCCGCGCCAGATCTCCACCATCGAAACCATTCTCGGCGAGTGGGACGAGATGCGGGCGCTGAAACACAAGAAGGATGTCGACCGCGAAGTGACGCTCAACCAGAGCTTTCACTTCGAGATCTATCGCTCCTGCGGCTCGGCCGTGTTGATCCCGATGATCGAGAGCCTGTGGCTGCAATCAGGTCCATGCATCCGCGTCGCCATCTACGCTTTCTCGGAAGCCGGCGAGGTCGACACCGCCCAGTATCACCGCCGCATCGTCGAGGCGCTGGCCACGCAGGATGCTCGGGCGGCGCGCGAAGCACTGGTCGCCGACATCAGCCGGCCCTTCACCTTCCTGCGCAGCAAACTGCAATCCGCCGCCGCGAAAGGCCAGATATGACCTCCATCAGGATCAGCGAGCCCCGCTCCAAGCTTTCCGTCACTGCGCTGCTGCTGCCGGAAAAGGCGCCGGAGAATGCGGCCTTTCTCACAGCCTATCTCGCCACGCCACGTGTCGTCCCCGCCATTCACGCCATGTGGACGGGACCTGAGATCTCCTCTCCGGTTCCATCAGCCGATCTCGAGGGGCAGGCCTATGCCCAGCCGCTGCCGGCGGAGAACGCGACCCTGACGCCGCAGCCAGGTGACATCGTGTTGTCCTACGTGCCGCCGCGCATGTGGGGCGGCAACCCCAACGCAATCTTCGACATCGGCCTGTTCTACGGGCAGGGCGCGCGTCTGCTGTTCCCGATCGGCTGGCTGGCCGGCAGCGTCGTCGCGCAGGTGAGACTCGAGGAGCGCGATCAATTCGCGGCTGCCTGCGGCATCATCCGCCGCAACGGCGCCTGCGACATCACCTTCAGCCTGGTGGAGGCCTGAAATGGCTGACGACAGTTTCGAGCTTTTCGATCTTCGCGTCGAGGCGGTCATTCCGCAGGGCAAGCCGATCTATTGCGGCGCCAGGGCCGGCGACTATTTCGAGCTCAAGGGCGAGATGCTGTCGATGCCGGCGGGGCAGGGCTTTTCGATCTATTCGATCTCGGCGGTGCTGCCGCTGCTGGCGGCGAAGCAGCGCCCGACCCACCCGAATGACTGGATGACCTCGGACGCGGAGATCGCCTGTCCTGATCCGAACTGCGCCAGCAGGCTGCGGATCGTCAGGCTGGCCAAGCGGCGGTTCAGCCATGCCGAAACCACGGCCGTGCCGCTGCCGAAGGGGAATGACTTGACATGACCGCCAAGGCATTCGAGCTCAGCCCGGGCTACGCGATTTCGCGCGTCATACGCGGTGGCTGGCAACTGGCCGGCGGCCATGGCGCCATCGATCGCAGTCAGGCCGTAAGCGACCTGATCGCCACCTTCGATGCCGGCATCTGGACCTATGACTGCGCCGATATCTACACCGGCGTCGAGGAATTGATCGGCGCCGCGCGCTTGCGGCTGGCCAATGAGCGTGGTCTCGATGCAGCCGCCAAAATGAAGGTGCACACCAAGCTCGTGCCCGACCTTGAACGGCTCGCTACGATCAGCCGCGACTATATCAGGGGCATCGTCGACCAGTCGCTGCGCAGGCTCAAGACCGAGCGGCTCGACCTCGTGCAGTTTCACTGGTGGGATTATGCGCAGCCGCGCTATGTCGAGGCGATGGGTTGGCTCGACGAGCTTCGGCGCGAGGGCAAGCTGCGCAATCTCGGCACCACCAATTTCGATACGCCCCGGCTTGCCGAAATCCTGTCAGCCGGCATACCGCTGGTCAGCCAGCAGCTGCAATATTCGGTGCTCGACCAGCGTCCGGCGAACAGCCTCGCGGCGCTTGCGAAGGAAAACGGCGTCAGCTTCCTCTGCTACGGTTCTGTGGCCGGCGGCTTTCTCAGCGACAAATGGCTTGGTGTCGCCGAACCCGGCATGCCGCTCGAAAACCGCTCGCTGGTCAAGTACAAGCTGATCATCGACGATTTCGGCGGCTGGGACCTGTTCCAGCAACTGCTTCGCGCGCTGAAGGTGGTGGGCGACCGCCACGCCGTCGACATCGCCACCATCGCCAGCGCCTGGGTGCTGGAGCAGCCGCGAGTGGCCGCGGTCATCGTCGGTGCCCGCAACCAGGCGCATGCGCTGGCCAACGCCAAGATCATGGATGTCGTACTCGACGCCGATGACCGTGCGCGGATTGCAGCCGTGATAGCGAGGGGCAACGGCCTTGAGGGAGATGTCTACACGCTGGAGCGCGACCGCCACGGCCGCCACGGCTCGATCATGCACTACAATCTCAACGCGGGCCGGATATGAAGACCATGGACGACAGGTTGTTTTCGCAGGCCAGCGCCGAAGTCGTCGATCTGCATCGCTTTTTCGTCGACTGGTTTGTCGCCTCGCGCGCCGACAAGGTGGATTTCGGCCGCTTCGAAGCTGTCATGGGCGAAGGCCTGACCATGATCGCACCAGGCGGCCAGATCCTCGACCGCGATGCCGTGATCGACCATGTGCGCTCCAGCCGTGCCACTTGCGACGACGGCTTTGCCATCTCGATCGAGGACATCAGGCCCGGCTGGCAGAATGGCGACACGATCGTCGTCCTCTATGTCGAGGCGCAGCTGCGCGCGGGCAAGCACAGCCGCCGCCAGTCGAGCGCGGTCTTCACCACCCGTTCATCGGCGCCCAACGGCGTCCAATGGCGGCATCTGCATGAAACCTGGCTGCAGGTGCCGGAACACTGAGACTTTCCAGACGTCAAATCAGTTCGTGTAACTCAAGGGGAACAACAATGAGAAAGACGATACTCCAGCTCACCACGGCACTTGCTCTCGTGACGATGGCGGGTGCCGCACAGGCCGCCGACTGCAAGATCACCGTCGGCCTCGTCATGGAACTGACCGGTCCGGCCGGCGAATACGGCCAGGCCGGCGCCAAATCGGTCGAAATGGCCTTCCGCGACATCAACCAAGCCGGCGGCGTGCGCGGCTGCGATCTCGTCACCGACACGCGCGACAGCCAGAGCCAGGGCAACATCGCGGTCGATGCCGCCACCCAGCTGGTGCAGGTCAAGAAAGTGCCTGTGATCATCGGTGGCATCATTTCCTCGGTGTCGATCCCGATCCTGACCTCGGTGACCGCGCCGGCCAAGATCGTCCAGGTCTCGCCGGCGTCGTCCTCGCCGACGCTGACGACACTCGGCCGCGACGGCAAGACCAACGGCATCTTCTTCCGCACCATCACCTCGGATGCGCTGCAGGGCGTCGCCGCCGCCAAATACGCCGTCGACAAGGGCTTCAAGAAGCTGGCGATCATCCACGTCAACAACGACTTCGGCGTCAACATGGTGGCCGAATTCTCGCGTGCCTACAAAGCGCTCGGCGGCACCATCGTCTCCGACACCCCCTACAACGAGAAGCAGTCGAGCTACGCCTCGGAAGTCACCGCGGCGATGGGTGGCGAACCGGATGGACTGTACCTGGTCAGCACGCCCGTCGACGGCGCCACCATCGCCCGCACCTGGATTTCGCAGGGCGGCGTGCAGAAATTCCTGCTCAATGACGGCATGAACAGCCCTGATTTCATCGAGTCCGTCGGCGCCGATTATCTGAAGGACGCCTATGGCACGTCTTCCGGCACCAGCCCGACCGCCTCGACGGAGTATTTCACCAAGAACTACAAGGCGTTTTCCGGCATCGAACCGTCAAATCCCGCGGCAGACCGCTCCTATGATGCCGGCGCCATTGTCGGGCTCGCCATCGCGATTGCCGGCTCCGAGGACCCGGCCAAGATCAAGGACGCCATGTACAAGGCGGTCGATCCCGCCGGCACGCCGATTTATGCCGGCAAGGAAGAATTCGCCAAGGCGCTCGGCCTGATCAAGGACGGCAAGCCGATCCGCTATGAAGGCGTCATCGGTCCCGTCGCCTTCGACAAGTTTGGCGACATCACTGGCCCGTTCCGGCTGTGGAAGATCGCCGACGGCAAGGTGACGACCGATGGTGAAATGACCACCGATGACGTCAACGCGCTGCAGGCCAAGCTCCAGTAAGCCGACGCTGTACTTCCGGCATCGATCTCGCCCATCGCGATCGATGCCGGCATAGCCTGAGGCAGCTCGATATCGCTTGCACGACAAGCGGGCGCGAATAGGATCGGCCGGCTGCAATTCAGGGGATGGCGAGCGTGCTGGACAAGGATACTCATCGGGCGATCCGGTTGTTGGACGCTGACGATGCGCCCTGTCACGCAGGCGCCTGAGCCGGATGTCACCTGAAATACAACGGCTGCTCTCCGCGCTTGGCAACAGACTGGGCGCGGGCGGCGTGCTCGCCGGCTCCGACGTGGACCAGCGCTATCGTGACGATCCCGACGGCAAGCTCGGCGTGCTTCCCGAAGCCGTGCTGCGCCCGCGCGATGCCGAGGGTGTCGCGGCGGCACTCGCCGCGTGCAACGCTCTTGGCCAGCCGGTCGTCGTCCAGGGCGGGCGCACCGGGCTGGCCGGTGGCGCGCGCGTCCAGCCGGGCGAGGTCGTGCTGTCGCTGGAGCGCATGACCGGCCTTGCCGCCCCGGATTGTCAAGCCGCCACCATCGTCGCCGAAGCTGGCGCGACGCTGCAATCGGTGCAGGAAGCGGCCGACGGCGCCGGGCTGATGTTCGGCGTCGATATCGGCGCGCGCGGCTCCGCCACGGTCGGCGGCAACATCGCCACCAATGCCGGCGGCATCCGCGTGCTGCGTTATGGCATGTACCGGGCACAGGTGCTGGGGCTGGAGGCGGTACTCGCGGATGGCACCGTGCTGACGTCGCTCAAGGGCCTGCCCAAGGACAATTCCGGCTACGACCTCAGCCAACTCTTCATCGGCGCGGAAGGGACGCTTGGCGTCGTCACCCGCGCCGCGCTCCGGCTGCATCCCAAGCCAGCATCCGAGGTGAACGCCTTCTGCGCGCTGCCTTCGCTCGATGCGGCGATTGGCCTGCTTGGGCTGCTGCGGCAAAAGCTCGGCCCGCTTTTGTCCGCCTATGAGGTCAATATCGCGCCGCTCTATGACGTCATGGTCGCGAGCATGGCCATGCCGGCGCCGCTTCCGGCCGGATCACCCGTCTATGTACTGGCCGAAATCCAGGGCAGTGAGCCAGAACGTGACGGCGAGCGCTTCGCCGAGGTCTTGATGCAGGCGGTCGAGGACGGCGTCGTCGACGATGTTGTCGTCTCCCAATCGCCGCGCGAATTCCGCGCGCTGTGGGATGTGCGGGAGGACGCCAACCGCGTCCTGTTTTCGATGAAAGGCCTGATCGGCGTCGACATCAGCATCCCGTTGGCGCGAATGGGGGCGTTCCTGCAAGAAGCGGATGCCGCCATCCACGCGGTCGATCCCGGTGCCGACATCTACGTCTTCGGCCATCTCGGGGACGGCAACCTGCACTATCAGGTGCTGACGGCGGACCCGGCGGCGGCCTACGGTATCATCTATCGCGGCGTGGCGGCGGCCGGAGGTGGCGTGTCGGCCGAGCATGGCATCGGCCTCGACAAGAAGCAGTGGCTGAATCTGGTGCGCAGTGACGCCGAGATCGCCACGATGCGGCGGCTGAAGACGGCGCTCGATCCGAAGAACATCCTCAATCCCGGACGAGTCTTCGACCTTGACCCAACCGTTTGAAACTCAGGTACGTTCCGTCGCCATTTGCCTGGGAATGAGAAAACGGGCGGCGAGCACGCACAGCAGCACGGTGAACATCAGGATCAGCGCCACCAGAGCGTTGATGTCGGGCGAGAAGCCTAGCCGCATCATCGCCCACAGCCGGACCGGCAGCGTGCTTTGCGTGCCGGTGACCAGGATGGTGATCATCGTCTCGTCGAACGACAGCGCGAAGGCCAGGATGGCGCCGCCGACCATGGCGCTCGACAGGTTCGGCAGGATGATGCGCCAGAAGGTCTGCCAACCGCTGGCGCCGAGATCGTAGGATGCTTCGACCAGCGTGCGGCTCATCGACTGCAGCCGCATCAGCACAGTGCGGTAGACGATCGCCAGCACGAACACGGTGTGGCCGATGACAACCGTCAGCAGCGAGCGTTCGAGGCCGATCTCGCGGAAGAAGATCAGCAGCGCCAGGCCGCTGATGATAGGCGGCATCAGGAATGGCAGGAAGATGATGAACTGCAGAACCGAACGTCCCGAGCGGCGGCCGTGATAGTAGAGCGCCAGTAGCGTCCCGCTGACCACCGACAGGATTACGGTACAGACGCCGACGATCAGCGTGGTGCGCAACGCGGTCAGGATGTCATGGTTTTCAGCCAGCGCCACATAGGTCGAAAAGGTCGGCGACGACCAGTCGACATTGCCATGCGAAATGGTGAAGAACGACGACACGATCGGCACGAACAGTGGGCTGTAAAGCAGCACCGCGACCAGCGTCGTAATCGCGGCCAGGAAGACAGTGGAAGGCCGGGGCAGCGCGCTCATACCGACGTCCCCCGGCTGCGCCCGAACCGTTCGCCAATGAGAATGGCGGCGATCACCACGATCGCAAGCGCCACCGACAGCGCGGCGCCGAACGGCCAGTTATAGGCCGTGCCGAACTGGCTGTAGAGGATGCGGCCGAAGGTGAAGCCGCTGATCCCGCCGACCATTTGCGGCGTCAGGAAATCGCCGATCGCCAGTACGAAGACGAAGCTCGCCGCCGAGGCGACGCCGGGCAGGCTCAGCGGCAAGGTGATGCGCAGGAATGTCTGCAGGCTGCTGGCGCCCAGGTCATCCGAGGCGCGCAGCAAGGTCTGCGGAATCCGCTCCAGCGACAGGAAGATCGGCAGGATGGCGAACGGGATCAAAAGCAGGCTCAGCGTCAAGAGGATGGCGTTCATGTTGAAGACGAAAAGCGTCGATGGCTGATCCAGGATGCCGAGCGCCACCAGCGCGTTGTTGAGGAAGCCGTTGAGGCCGAGGATGCTGCGGATCGCGTAGATCTTGATGACGTAGCTCATCAGCAGCGGCACCAGCAGCAACATCAGCAGGGCGTAGCGCCACCGCCCCTTCAGCGTCGTCAGGAAGTAGGCGGCGGGATAGGCGAGCAGGATACAGATGACGGCCACCGATACGCACAGCACGATGGTGTTCCAGAACACCGGCAGAAAGATCGGGTCGGTGAAAAACCTGACATAGTTGCCGACCGTCGGTGCATGGACGATCGTACCCTGGTCGACGCTGAAGAAACTGTAGACCAGGAAGATTGCCAGCGGCACGAGGACGAAGATAACCGGCAAGGCGAATGCCAGCACCGTCACCAGCCCTGACAGCCGCCGTTGCGCGGCGTGTGTCGAGCCGGTTCCGCTCATGCCAGCACCAGATGGCCTTCATGCGGCGCAAACGAAAGCGAGACCGTCTCGCCGGATTTCAAGATGCTGCCGTCGATCCGGCTCGGCATGCGCAGCCGCAGGCGCTGCGCGGCATCGTCCGGCCCCGCCATGATCGTGGCGACCGTCGACGAGCCGGCAAAGGCGAGATCGGCAATGGCACCGGAAAAGCGATTGGCGCCATCACGGGCGTCCGCGAGATGCAAGGCTTCGGGGCGGAACGCCGCGAAAGCCGCGGCGCCATCCGGGGCAATCTTCAGATGCGGCTGGTCGCTGATCGAGCACACCAGCCGTCCAAGTGTCGTCTCGATCGGTCGCTGCTCGCCTTGCACCGGACCGAGTTTTCCGGCCACCAGATTGTTCTCGCCGAAGAAGCGCGCCACGAATTCGCAATTCGGCTTGTAGTAGAGCTCATGCGGCGTGCCGAGCTGGCGGATATGGCCGGCCTGCATGACGCAGATCCGATCGGCCATGCCGATCGCTTCTTCCTGGTCGTGGGTGACGAACAGGAAGGTGGTCTTGATCTCGCGCTGGATGGATTTCAGGAACTCCTGCATCTGCCGGCGCAATTCGAGATCGAGTGCCGCCAGCGGCTCGTCGAGCAGGATCAGGCGCGGCTGGCAGATCAGCGCCCGGGCGAGCGCGACACGCTGGCGCTGGCCGCCGGAAAGCTGTGCCGGAAAGCGCTCGGCGAAACGTCCGAGCTGCACCAGATCGAGGGCTTGCGCCACGCGGCTGGCGATCTCCTTGCGCTTGATATGGCGCACCGAAAGCCCATAGCCGACATTGCCGGAGACGGTCATATGGGGGAACAGCGCATAGTCCTGGAACACCGTGTTGAACGGCCGCTTGTTGATCGGCATGCGGCTGATGTCCTGGCCGTCCAGCCGGATCTCGCCTGACGTCAGCGGCTCCAGCCCGCCGATCAGCCGCAGGACCGTGGTCTTGCCCGAACCCGACGGCCCAAGAACGGTCAGGAACTCACCGTCCCGGAGCGACAGGTCGATGCCGTGCAGCACGGGAACCGTGCCGTAGGATTTCGAGACGGACCGCAGCGTCAAGAGGTCGGTGTTCTGGCTCATGGGATATTCTCGCATACGCTTCGGCGGTCCGGAACGTCCGGACCGCCGGGTCCTTCGAAGTCAGGCGCGGAAGGGATCAGGGCGTCGCCTTGACCTCGTTCCACAAGTCCGAACGCTTGAGCGGATCCTCGACATTGTTGAGCCAGACCAGCTTGTCGTTGCCGCCCGCACTGCTCGACTCGACCACCGTGTTGCCGAATCCGGTGCGCTCGGAAAGCGCGCCGCTGACCTTCTTCGTCAGCATGAAGTCGATCCACTTCTCGGCCGCGGCATTGTCGCGGACACCCTTGGAGATGACCCAGTTGTCGAGCCAGGCAAGCGCGCCTTCGCTCGGATTGACGTAGGCGACATGGGCGCCGATCTTCTGCAGTGCCTTCACCTGCTGCTGGCCATAATTGGCCCAGATCAGCGCAACATCATTGTTTTGATAAATCTGCTGCGCCTCGTCGGCGGTGGTGTAGAAGCTCAGCACATTGCGCTTGAGCTCGACCAGCTTGGCCTTGACCGCCGCCATCTGTTTTTCGTCGAGGTTGAACGGATCCTTGTAGCCGAGCGTCAGCGCGGTGAACGAGAAATTGTGCTCGCCATTGTCGTAGGCGAGGATCTTGCCCTTGTAAGCCGGATCCCACAGGACGGACATCGAGGTCGGCGCCGGCTTGACCTTGTCGGTGTCGTAGATCAGCCCGATGGAATCGAAGCAGAACGGAATACCGTAGACCTTGCCGTCCTTGGTGTCGCCGCTGACCTGAGACAGATCACGGAAGCGCGGCAGCACGTCCTTCTGGTTCGGCAGCTTGGTGATGTCGATCGGCGACACCAGATCGGCCTTGATGTAGCGCTGCAACTGGGCGGTGTTGACGGCGAAGACGTCGAAGTCCTGCCCTTCGCTGCCCTTGATCTTGGCCCAGATTTCGTCATCGCTGCCGATGAAGACGACATCGACGCCGATGCCGGTGGCGGCGGTGAAGTCCTTCACCCAGTCCGGGTCGGCATAACCGTCCCAGGCCAGCACGCGAAGGTTCGCGGCCAGCGCCGCCGACGTCATCAGGCCGATGCCGAGCCCGATGGTCGCTAGTCTCAGAAACGCTTTCTTCAGTCCCATTTTTAATCTCCCATTGTCGTTCTGGTGGACCGTAATTTCCGGGGCTATCGCCGTCATAGCTGGGTGACGGCGACCAGTCCCTCGTCCGGCACCGACACCATCCGGTTGCGCAACGGCTTGCCGAATGTCTGTGCCTGGATTTCATACTCGTCGCCGGAAGCCGTCTTGACGCCGGAGGCGTAGCTCATCACCGCCGCTCCGAAGAAATAGGCGTGCAGGTCGCCCGCCCTGCGGTGCATCGGGTAGCGGAAATGGAAGTGTTCGAGATTGGCGATCGAATGCGACATGTGCGCTTCGCCCGACAGGAATTCCTGTTCCCAGATAACAGTGCCGTCGCGCAGAATGCGGGAATGGCCACGCACTTCTTCGGGCAGGTCGCCGATCAAAAGCTCCGGTCCGATCGAGCAGGAGCGGAGTTTCGAGTGGGCGAGATAGAGGTAGTTCTCGGCCTCCGTCACATGGTCGGAATATTCGTTGCCCAGCGCATAGCCTATGCGATAGGGGCGGCCATCCGGCCCATTGAGGTAAAGGCCGACGATCTCGGCCTCTTCCGCGCCGGCTTTCGCGAAGGCAGGCATCGGCAGATCGGCGCCAGGCGGCACGACACAGGTGCCGACGCCCTTGAAGAACCATTCGGGCTGGATGCCGATCTTGCCGGCGCCGGGCTTGCCCCCGTCCAGGCCCATGCGGAAGATCTTCAGCGAATCCGATTCCTCGGCGTCCTCGCCATGGGTCAGCACATGCATCTTGTCGCGCGCGGCGGCACTTCCGGTGTGGGTGAGGCCGGTGCCGGTGACCAGGAAGCGCGCCGGTTCCGGATGGTCGACGGGAGCGAGCACGCGGCCACCGCGCAGCAGTTCGCCATAGTCGATCGTGGCCGCAGCCGTCCGCTTCTCGACCAGCGCCGCGATCGACGCACCCTGGGCGATCGCCGCTTCGGCGAGCTCCAGCACGGTGCTTGTCTTGTCGAGTGGATGCAGGCGATTGCCGTCGTCATCGGAAACGCGGCCGACCCGCCTGCCGCCATCGATCGTTGTGTACTGAACAAGACGCATCAAATACCCTTCTTCCCTAGAGGCCGTACGGGGTCACACCCAGCCCGCGTCGACGATGAACTGTTGGCTCGTGCACATCAGGCTGTCGTCGGCGGCGAGGAACAGCGCCATGCGCGCAATGTCGGATGGCTGCAGCCGGTCGGGCAGGCACTGCCGCTCCGCGATCTGGCGTTCGCCGGCGGGGTTCAGCCATAGCCGCATCTGGCGCTCTGTCATCACCCAGCCAGGCACCATGCAGTTGACGCGGATGCGCTCGGGGCCGAGTTCGCGGGCCAGCGCCCGCGTCATGCCGTAGACAGCGGCTTTCGCGGTGACATAGGCAGGGCAGTCGGGATCGCCGACCATCCAGGTGATGGAACCGAAATTGATGATCGAGCCGCCGCCCAGCGAGCCCATTTGCGGACGCACCGCCTGGGCGGCGAAGAACTGGTGGCGCAGATTGACCGCCATGCGGTCGTCCCAATAGGCCACCGTGACGTCCTTGGTCTGGTGGCGGTCGTCATTGCCGGCATTGTTGCACAGCGCCTGGATCGGGCCGTTGTGCCGCATCGCCTCGACGGTCGCCGCCTGCAGCTGCTCGACATTGCGCAGGTCGCAGGGAATGAACAGCGGCGCGGCATGCCCTTCGGCCGCGATCGCATCGACCAGGCGCCGTGAAGGCTCCTCGGCCAGATCGACGAAGGCGACGCGGCTGCCTTGCGCGCAGAAATGGCGCACCAGGCTTTCACCGATGCCGCTGCCGCCGCCGGTTATGAACACGCTGCGGCCCTTCAGGCTGGGGTAGGTCGCGTAGCTGCCGATCTGATCCGTCATCGCGCCCCTCTCTAATGGGAATGCCGGGGAATGCCGGCATCGCGCCGACCGACGAGAAAGTCGAAGTCGCAGCCCTTGTCGGCCTGCAGCACGCGCTCGACATAGAGGCTCTGGTAGCCACCCTGCGGCGGCTCCGGCGGCTTCCAGTCACGGCGGCGGATCGCCAGTTCCTCGTCCGAAACCAAAAGCTCGAGACGGCGGCCTGCGACGTCGAGCTCGATGAGATCGCCGTCGCGCACCAGGGCCAGCACACCACCGGCCGCGGCCTCCGGCGCCACATGCAGCACCACCGTGCCGTAGGCGGTACCGCTCATGCGCGCGTCCGAAACGCGCACCATGTCGGAAACGCCTTCTCTGAGCAGCTTGGCTGGCAGCGGCATGTTGCCGACCTCGGCCATCCCGGGATAACCGCGCGGTCCGCAATTCTTCAGCACCATCACCGAGGAGGCGTCGATATCCAGCTCCGGATCGTCGATGCGGGCATGGTAATGCTCGATGTTCTCGAAAACGACCGCCTTGCCGCGATGCTGCATCAGTTCGGGCGTTGCCGCGGACGGCTTGATGACCGCTCCGTTGGGCGCCAGATTGCCACGCAGGATCGAGATGCCGCCCTCCTTGGTCAGCGGCTCGCGCAGCGGCCGTATGACCTCACGGTTATAGTTGGGCGCGCCGTCGATCAGTTCACCGATGGTCTTGGCGCTGACGGTCATGGCGTCGCGATGAAGAAGCCCCACTTCATCAAGCGACGCCATGACCGCAGCTAGCCCCCCGGCATAGTAGAAATCTTCCATCAGGAACCGGCCCGACGGCATCAGGTCGACAATGGTTGGCACGCCGCGGCCAAGGCGGTCCCAGTCATCGAGGCCGAGATCGACACCGACCCGGTTGGCGATGGCGATCAGATGCAGCACCGCATTGGTCGAGCCGCCGATCGCTCCATTGACGCGAATGGCATTCTCGAAGGCTTGCCTGGTAAGGATCTTTGCAATCGTCACGTCGCGGTGGACAAGATCGACGATCTGCCGTCCGGCCAACTGGGCAAGCACGCTTCGGCGCGAATCCACCGCCGGGATCGCGGCGTTGTCGGGCATGCCGATGCCGAGCGCCTCCACCATGCTGGCCATGGTCGAGGCGGTGCCCATCGTCATGCAGCTGCCGGCCGACCGGCTCTGGCCCTGCTCGGCGGCAAGGAAGTCGGCGACCGGCATGCGGCCGGCCTTGACCTCCTCGGCGAATTTCCAGACATGCGTGCCCGAGCCGATATCCTGTCCGCGGAACTTGCCGTTCAGCATCGGCCCACCGGAGACGGCGATGGTCGGCAGGTTGCACGAGGCAGCCCCCATCAAGAGCGCCGGCGTGGTCTTGTCGCAACCGACAAGCAGGATGACGCCGTCGACCGGATTGCCGCGGATGGATTCCTCGACGTCCATGCTGGCCAGGTTGCGAAACAGCATGGCGGTGGGGCGCATGTTGCTCTCGCCCAGCGACATCACGGGAAATTCGAACGGCAGGCCGCCGGCCTCATAGACGCCACGCTTGACGTGATCGGCGAGCGCCCGCAGATGCGCATTGCATGGGGTCAGTTCCGACCACGTGTTGCAGATGCCGATCACCGGGCGGCCGTCGAAAGCGTCAGCGGGAATGCCCTGGTTCTTCATCCAGCTGCGGTGCATGAAAGCGTTCTTGCCTTCACCGCCGAACCAGGCTTCCGACCGCAATTTGCGTTTGGTCTCGGTCACGATTGCAGGCCCCGCTCGTTGCGGCGTTTGTTGCGGTTCTCGACGCTGCGGCGCACGTCATCCTCGGCATTGTCGATAAGCACCAGCAATGCCTTTTGCGCGCCGGCGGCGTCGCCGTCGGCAATCTTCTCGGCGACTTCCCGGTGCAGCGGCAAGGAATGGCGCTGCCCTTCCGGATTGTCGTTGGAGAGGCGAAAGCTCATTACCAACGCGGTCTCGACCAGTGCGGCCAGCGAGCCGATCAGCTCGTTGCCGGTCATGCGCAATATGGTCTGGTGGAACACCAGATCGGGCTTAGCGAAGCGGTCTCCGTCATCGCTCAGTGCTTCCATTTCAGCCAGCGCTGCATGGATCTCGGCGATCTGAGCCGGCGTCGCACGCTGCGCGGCAAGGGCCGCCGACATCGGCTCGATGGCGCGGCGCAGTTCAAACAGCGCCCGCACATCCTCCGCACTGACACCGCCGGTATAGCGCCAGGACAGGACGTCGGGGTCGAGGAAATTCCAATCGGCGCGAGGACGCACCCGCGTGCCGGTCTTCGGCCTGGATTCGACCAGCCCCTTGCCCGCCAGCACCTTGATCGCCTCGCGCAGCACGGTGCGGCTGACCCCCAGCATCTCGCTGGAATCGTCGGCATTAGGCAGCGCCTCGCCGGGCAGGAAGTCGCCCTGCACGATGCGCAGCCCGATCTGCTCGACGACGGTGGCGTGCAGCGCGGTGGAACCGCTGGAAACCGCGACCGCGACTCGTGACGTGCGGGCTGTGCTGAATGATTTTCTATTCTTCATACTATTCATATGATATGTCTTATAGGCGTGGGGATTGGAGTCAAGGGATTGGGGGAGTGCCGATGACAAAGAATTTCGCTGTGGCCGTCGCGCAGTACACGGAACTGGTCTCGATCAGCGACGGCATCGCGACGGTCGAAATTGCTCCCGCCGCTGGTGGAGCGCTGGCGTCGTATCGATGGTGGCGGGATGGTTCGGCCGTGGATTGGCTGCGTGCGGCTCACCCGGCGGCGATCGGCCGTGGCGATGCCGTCGCCATGGCCTGCTTTCCGCTCGTGCCCTATTCCAACCGCATAAGGAATGGCCGCTTTGAATTCGCGGGGCGCCCCATTCGATTGCCGACGGCCCCGGACGATCCACACCATGAGCACGGCCATGGCTGGCGTCACCCGTGGACGGTCGTGAGCCATGAAGCGAGCATGATCGTCCTGCGCTATCGCCACGCCGCCGATTCCTGGCCGTGGAGCTATGAAGCCGAGCAAGTGATCTCGCTGGCCGAAGGCAGGCTTTGCATGACCGTTGCCGTGCGCAACCTGTCGGACGCGCCGATGCCGGTTGGCCTCGGTCTCCATCCTTACTTCCCGTCGACACCGTGGACGCATGTCCAGGCACGGGTATCAGGCGTGTGGGAAACCGATGCGGAGGTGCTGCCCATCCGGCATGTCCCGCCGCCCGTGGGGGCCGACCCGTCGATCGGCTTTGACGTATCGGAAGTGGACTTCGACACGGTCTTCACCGGATGGGCGCGCCGCGCCCGGATTACCTGGCCCGAACACGGACGGCAGCTGGACATCGAGGCAGAGGCGCCGCTCGACTTCCTCGCCCTCTACACGCCGCCGGGCGAACCGTTCTTTTGCGCCGAGCCGGTCAGCAACATTACCGATGCTTTCAACCGGAGGGGCGACAAGGACATCGACACCGGCTGCATTGTGCTGGCCCCTGGCCAGAAACAATCCGCAAGCGTCCGCTTTATACCGTCGCTGGCTGTTTGATCTTCGCCGCGACTTGCCCGAAGCGAGGCCATTGCAGAACGGATAGTGCTGGCCCGGCTCCTCGATCGTCACCCAGCGCAAATCGGTGAATTCGGCGATCGAGGCCTTGCCGCCGAAGCAACCATAGCCGGAGCCCTTGACGCCGCCGCTGACGCGCATCGCGATCTGGCGTTGCGCCGCACCACGTGGGCCCTGGTGCCACAGCCATGAAAGTCGGGATCAGCCGGTTGCGCTGGCATAGATCTTGAGAACGTCCGTCACGCCTGCGATGAGGAGTTCCCTGGCCTTTGGCGCGACGGATCCGCTCGCTACCGCGCTGTCGAGGCGGCCGAGATACTGGCTGATCAGGGGTGAGGGGATGTCGCGCTCGCCCAGCGCCTGCATCAGCGCGTTCACGGCCTGCCGCGCCGCCGGCGCAGGCCAGTAGTAGCGGATACGATCGCTGTAGGAAAAATGCCGCTCGATCCGCTGCTCGGCCTCGGAGCCGTGATAGTAATTCTTCCAATTGCCGGGCGCCGCCAGCATGACGCGCTCCATGGCCGCCGGCAGGCTTTCCCGCGATGGGTCGGGAACCAGAATGTCGGCGATATGGCTCAGACCATAGAGGGCTTCGCGCAGCGCGAAGGTCAGCCAGGGCCCGACCTTGAGTATGGCAAAACCGTCGTCGACCAGCGCGCTCAACGCCGCAGCGGGCTGGTAGTCGGTCGAGTGGGCCTCGAAGACGAATTGCGGCAGGTCTCGCAGCGTGCCGGCAAGCGCCCGGGCGCGTTCCGGCCGGTAGGTGATGACCTCGGCATTGCCGAATTCGACGCCCGGCTGCACGACGACGCCGATCGCCCGCGAGAAAGCCTGGTCGAGGCCGCGCCGGCTAAAGGCATCGTGGTGGATGCGAACCGTCTCACCCGCAGCCTCCGGTGTCGTCACCGCCAGATGGTCCATGGCCTCCTGTGCGCCGCCCGGCACCGGCACTTCCGTGCCGATGACATAGACAGGCCTGGTGCCGCCTGTTCGTTCAACCGCGGCCTCCGCCACCTCGGCCAGTTCGGCGGCGCGCGCGGCGATGGTGGCGTCGGGCGGTGCCGCGCCTTCGCCGGCGCAGCCCATGCTGGCGTCCAGGTGGATCTTGGTGAAGCCGGCCTCGGCATAGGCATCCACCATGCGTGCGGCTTTTTCCATCGCCTCGGGCGCCGGCAGGTGCTTCCAAGGATTGGGGCCTAGATGGTCGCCGCCGAGCACCAGCCTGTCCAGGGGACAGCCGGCCTTGCCGGCGATCGTCTCGACGAAGCGGCGGAAATCGCGCGGTGTCATGCCGGTATAGCCGCCCTCGTGGTTGACCTGGTTGCAGGTGGCCTCGATCAGCACATCGGCGCCGCGCGCCTTGCCGTGGCGCAGCGCCGCTTCGACGACCAGCGGATGGGCCGAGCAGATCGAGGCGATGCCACAGCGTTCGCCGGCCGCACGGCGCGTGGCGATGCTAGCCAGTCGATCGGTCGCCTGGCTCATGCCGGTGCTCCGGTCCGGGCGGTCTCGATGAACGCCTCGACGGCGGCGAGCGAGGCGATGCCTTCCATCGGTCCCTTCTTCGTCACCGCCAGCGCGCCGCAGCCATTGGCTATTCGCAGTGCCCTTTCCGGTGCCTCTCCACGCAGCCAGAAGGAGACGAAGGCCGCGGTAAAGCAGTCTCCGGCGCCGGTCGGATCGATTTCCTCGACGACGAAGCCGGGTGAGGCTGTGCGCCCCGACTGGTCGTAGTGGACGGCGCCCTGCGCGCCCTTCTTGACGACGATAGTGGAGATGCCGCGGTCCAGCATTTCGCGTACCGCGCTTTCCTCGTCGTTTGCCTCGGCGAAGATGAAGAGTTCCGGCCCGCTCGGCAGGAACACGTCCGTCTTTGACAACACGAAGTGCAAGGCATCGCGCATGCCTGGTAGATCGAGCATCTCCTTGCGGATGTTGGGGTCGAAAGAGACCGTGCCGCCGCGCGTCTTGACGGCTTCGATCCCGTTGCGGGCAATTTCGATCACCTCGGGCGAGAACAGCGATGTCCCCATGACGTGAAAATGGTCGGCGCCGGCCAGCAGCGCGCGCGCTTCCGCGCCCATCTCGATCAGGCCGGCGGCACTCTGCTTGATGTTGTAGACGAAGTGCCGGCTGCCATCGCTCTCATAGGTGACGAAGGCGGTTCCGGTCGCGGCACCGTGATGGACGGTGATGGCCGAGATGTCGGCGCCGTCGGCACGCAGGCGCTCGATGTTCAAATGGCCGAAATCGTCGTCGCCCACTGCCGCGATCAGCCCCGCCGGCTGGCCGAGCCGCGCCGCCTGATCGACGAAGATGGCGGGAGCGCCCGAGGGAAACGGACCGACCAGCGGGCCGGGAGCGCGAAAACTCTGGCCGATCCGCTCGGCCATGATCTCGACCAGGATCTCGCCGGCACAAACCAGTTTCTTCATGTCCTCACCATCTGCCGGACGGACGGCCTCCGCTTGGCCAGAAATTCCTTTATCCGTGCATGTTCAAAACCTAAGTTGTCGTTTTCGGAGCGTCAATAAATAATTTGACGTGCGCAATGCTTCTGCGTTGTACTGGAAACCGTGGAAATTTGACTGAATAAGTTGGCTCAAGCAATGCTGCCTCACCGCGACGATCGCAAGACTGATTCTCGCCAGAGCGTTAAGGCTGGCATCGAGGATAAGGGGCCTGAAATATAGATGGCGGAAAAAACCCACCGGACGATGGATGATTTCGCCAGGGCGTCCGGCGTTTCGCGGCCGACCCTGTCGAAGTATTTCGACGATCCGGCCAGCGTGAAGCCGGCGACCCGGGCGCGCATCGAGGCGGCGCTTAGTTCGTCCGACTATCAGCCGAATGTTTTTGCCCGCAACCTCAACCGCAAGCGCACCCGCAATGTCGGCATCGTCGTACCGGCGATCACCGATCCGTTCTACGCCGAGATGGTCAGCCGCATCGAACGGCGCTGTCGCGACGAAGGGTTTTGGCCGATCGTCATCTCCTCGCACGGTTCGCCGAAACTGGAGGCGGAATCGGTCAGGACGCTGATGTCGCTGAAGGTCGCGGGTGCTATCGTCGCGCCCTTGGGCTTGGTCTCCGAACCCGGCGTCTTCGAACGGATGAGCGAGGACATCCCGATTGTCTATTTCGACACCTATATCGAAGGCGACACGCCATTCGTCGGGAATGACAACCACCAGAGCACCTCGACCATCGTCGATTATCTCTGCCGGTCCGGCGAACCGCCTGTCTATGTCGACATCCCGCACGTCAACCACAATTCGGGCGAACGCCTGCAGAGCTATATCGACGCGATGCAGGCCGCGGGCCTGGAGCCCACCGTTCTCAAGGCGGCGGGCGACTATAGCTGGGACTTCGAGCGCATCGGCCATGAATGGATGGACAGGACGCTCGAGAAAGGCGGCCTGCCGGCCCGCACGCTGCTCTGCGCCAATGACCGTCTCGCCTTCGGTGTGATGGCGGCCGCCTTTTCGCGCGGGCTGAAGATCGGCCGCCGCGCCGATTGCGATTTTCGCGTCGCCGCCCACGATGATCATCCGTTGAGCCGCTACACCTGTCCCGCGCTGACCACCATGGCGCAGGACTTCGCCGCCATGGCCGGCCGCAGCGTCGAGATCCTGCTGGCGTTGCTGGACGAGGCCGATCCGTCCGGCCATGATCTGGCGCGCAACGTCAAGCTTGGCGCCACCCTGGTGATGCGTCAGTCGGCCTGAGTGATCGGCTCCGGCGTCTGTAGGCGGAGCCAAGCCGCCGCCTCGCTTACCGTTTGCCGCGCGGCCAGGATGTGGCGGCCCATCGAGACGAAGCCGTGGATCTGACCCGGCCAGTGTCGCAACGCCAGCGGCACTCCGTCGGCGCGCAGGCGCTCGGCATAGGCCGTGCCTTCGTCGGCAAGGATGTCGTGGCCGGCGATCACGACGAAGGCCGACGGTGCGCCGGCGAGGCTGGAGGCCAGCAGCGGCGATACGCGCCAGTCCGCGATATCATCGGGCGTTCGCACATAGTGGTCGCGGAACCAGGCCATGGTGGCGGCGGTGAGTCCGAAGCCTTCGCCGAAACGTCGGTAGCTGTCCGCCGTCTGGCGGGCATCGGTGTTGGGATAGATCAGGATCTGGGCGGCGAGCGGCGGCGCCAGCCTGTCGCGGGCGAGCAATGCCAGCACGGCGGCAAGGTTGCCGCCCGCACTGTCGCCGGCGACGGCAATACGGGTCGGGTCGATGCCGAGTTCTCCAGCAGCCATGAAGCGCAGCGTTGCCGCGCAATCCTCTAGCCCGGCGGGAAACTTGTACTCCGGCGCCAGCCGGTAATCGGGACAGACGACGACGGCGTTGCCGAGATTGGCCAGCCAGCGGCAGATCTCGTCATGCGAGGCGAGATTGCCGATCACCCAGCCGCCACCATGCAGATAGAGCACGGCGCGCGCCCCGGTCCGCGGCGCGCCGACACCGCGATGGATGCGGATCGTCACCGGACCGTTCGGCCCGTCGATCTGCTGCCGCTCGGTTGCCGCGACCGGCTCATGCTCGCCCTGCAGTGTCGGGAACGAAGCGTTGTACGTGGCCCGCGCCGCCGCGACGCTGCCATTCTCGAAGGGTTCGCCGCCGGCGGCACGGCCGATTTCCAGGGCACGCAGCGCATCTGGGTCGAGCGTCATCGTCATCTCCGTCA
Organism: Mesorhizobium sp. BR115XR7A; assembly: GCF_020165315.1. Lineage (NCBI taxonomy): Bacteria > Pseudomonadati > Pseudomonadota > Alphaproteobacteria > Hyphomicrobiales > Phyllobacteriaceae > Mesorhizobium > Mesorhizobium sp. BR115XR7A. The sequence goes on along the minus strand of NZ_JAIUHW010000004.1, from coordinate 253,224 downwards.
AAGCAATTCCAGGAAAAGTGTGCAGCGGCTTTCCGTCCGGAATTGCGTGAAAACAAAGAACGCTTAGGCGAGCAGGCCGCGCGCTTCGTCTTCGCCAAGCAGGGCCGGCTGGACGACGTCACCTGCTATGGCGACCGAACTCCCCGTCTCGCCCGAATGCAGGATCGCTTCCATGATCTCCAGCACATGCAGCGCCAGGTTGCCGGAAGCGCGGGGCGTCGCGCCTGTCTGCAGCGAATGCATCAGGTCGGCGACGCCGAGCATGCGGTAGTTGGCGCGGTCGGGCGCCGCGTAAGGCCAGTTGCGGGCGCCGTAGAGTTCGCCTTCGCTGGCGAAATCCTTCCAGTCGGCGCCGCGTTCCGACAGCGACACCGTGCCGCCGAACGTATCCGGGTCGGGCAGCCGCAGCGAGCCTTCCGTGCCGTGCAGTTCGATCGGATGATTGGAATGCCTGAAGACATCCCATGAAGCGCCGAAAGTGACGGTCGCACCGGAGCGGAATTCGAGCAGCGACAGCACATTGGTCGGCGTCCCGACCTTGAATGTGGTGTTCTTGAACGGCCCTTCGGCCGATATCATCCGTTCCTCCTGGCCTCTCGTCGCCATCGCCATGACGCGCGCGACCGGGCCGAGCAGGTTGACCAGCATCGTCAGATAGTAGGGACCCATGTCGAACACCGGGCCGCCGCCCGGCTCATAGTAGAATTGCGGATTGGGATGCCAGTGTTCCATGCCGCGCCCCATCATGAAGGCGGTGCCGGTGACAGGGCGGCCGATGGCGCCCTCGTCCATCAGGCCGCGCGCTTTGCGTCCGGCTGCGCCAAGGAAAGTGTCCGGAGCCGAGCCGAGCAGCAGGCCGCGTTTGGCCGCCTCCGCCACCAGGCGGCGGCCGTCGCCGGCCGAGGTTGCGAGCGGTTTTTCAGTGAAGACATGCTTTCCCGCCGAAAGGGCGGAGAATGAAATATCGAAATGCGCCGCCGGAATGGTCAGGTTGAGGACGAGGTCGATCTCGGGATCGGCCAGCAGCGCATCGACGCCAAGGGGCCGGATACCGTATTCCTTGGCTCGCAGCGCCGCCATCTCGGCTGAAATATCGGCGCAGGCGCGCAATTCGATGCCGCCGAAAAGCGCGGCATTGCGCAGGTAGGTCATCGAGATGTTGCCGCATCCGATGACGCCGATGCCGAGTTTGGCTTGTGAGTTTGCCTGCATTTCTGTCGTACCTCCCCATGCGATCACGTCTGCCCGATCCGTCGCGACGGTGCCGGATCGGGCTCGAAATGGCTATACAACGTTTTAAATATTGACGCGCGTAAAATTTTTATAGAACATGCGGAAATACCTGCGCGGTGTCGGGAGGCTGCTGGCTCTGGGAGGAGAAAATGACGGACATGAAAACCGGCCGATCGCGGGCGCCAAAGCCCGTGGGTCATTCGGCCTCGGATATTTCGAGGGCGGCCAGGGATCGCGACGGGTTAAGGCATAGATCACCATGGCCCCGATCCTATCAAGCTGGCTGCGTATTGGACCGGGCAGGCCATCGTCCGTGATCACCACGTCGACGCCAGACAGCGAAAATGCCTTGGAGGTCCCGCTGACGCCTCATTTGCTCGAATCCGCATGACCCAGGCTCGGTCAAATAGGATGTCCCTCCCAAGGAGACTGACGGGTCCGTGTGTTGCAATGGATGATTGGACCCTGTCTGCTGGCGGGCGATATCGCCGCGCCTCTGCCGTTGTCACCGTTCCGCTGATTGCACTCGTGCCGTTCTTCCATCATCGAAGGGCTGACGCAGGGCGGCATCAAGGAATGGGCGGGATCAAGGAATGAAAGGATGAACGTGGAAGACCTCAAAGTCGGCTGCCAGACCTTCACCTGGGAAATGCTGGGAGACCGGTTCACCGGCGGCCCCGACGATCTGTTGAAGGCGATCGCCGATGGTGGCTATGCCGGCATCGAGATCACCGACACCATGATCGGCCACTATGCCGGCAAACCCACCGAGTTCGCCGCCGCGCTGAAGTCGTCCGGTCTGGCGCTCGTTTCCTTCGCCTTCGGCTCCAGGAGCGGCTTCACGCTCAAGGACGGGATCGGCACCGATCTCGAAACCGCCAGGCGCTGGATCGATTTCGTGGCAAACTTTCCCGATGCGCTGGTGTCGATGGGCTCGGCCACCGTCGTCTCCGACGGGCCACGCCACGACAAATTCGCTGTCGCGGCCGAGGTTTACAACAAGGCCGGCGAACTCGGCCGCAAGGCGGGTGTCCAGGTGGCGGTGCATCCGAGTTCGCACCACAACACGCTGCTGTTCGACCGCGCCGATTACGACGCGATTTTTGCCTTGCTCGACCCCGATCTGGTCGGCTGGGTGCCGGATACCGGTCACATCCTGCGCGGCCACAGGGACATGGCCGACACGCTCACCACCTACCGCGACCGCATCCGCTACATCCACCTCAAGGACGTCGATGCCGACGGCACCTGGGCGATGCTGGGCCAAGGCGTATGCGACACGCCTCAGGTCATCGAGATCGCCGGTACCGCGCCGAACTTCAACGGCTGGCTGGTGCTGGAAGAAGAATCCGACACCGCCGCCGCCGATCCGGCCGGCGCGGTCAAGACCAACCGCCGGACGATGCGCGGCTACGGGGCCTGAGACGATGATCAAGAAACAGGACAGACGCCTCAGGGTCGGTGTGCTCGGCTGCGGCCCGATCGCCCAGTTCGCGCATCTGGAATCCTGCGTCAAGGCCGGCAATGCCGACCTCTACGCCATCTGCGATGCGGCACCCGATTTGCTCGCCCGCATGGGCGCCACCTATGAACCAAAGAAGATGTATGCCGACTATGACGCCATGCTCGCAGATCCCGAGCTCGAAGCAGTCATCGTCGCCACGTCGGATGCCTATCACGTGCCAATGTCGATCAAGGCGCTCGATGCCGGCAAGCATGTTCTCTGCGAAAAGCCGATCGGTACCTCGGTCGAGGAAGGCGAGGCCTTGGCAGAGGCGGTCAAGCGCTCCGGCAAGGTGCTGCAGGTCGGCCACATGAAGCGCTTCGATCCGGCGCTGGAGGCCGCCCGCGACTTCGTTCGCGACGAGATGGGCGAGGTGCTGGCACTGAAGGCCTGGTATTGCGACTCCACCCACCGCTACACCAACACCGACGCCGTGCAGCCGCTGCCAGTCACCAGCAAGCTCGCAAAAAAGCCCGGCGGAAATCCCAAGGCTGATCTCAGGCGATATTTCATGCTGGCGCACGGATCGCATTTGGTTGACACCGCCCGCTTCCTCTGTGGCGACATCGTTGCCGTGCGCGCCCGCCTCAACGAGCGCTTCGGCGCCTATTGCTGGTTCGTCGAAACCGAATTCGCCAGCGGCGCGCTCGGCCATCTCGACCTCACCGTCGCCGTGCGCATGGACTGGCACGAAGGGTTTCAGCTCTATGGCGAGAACGGTTCCGTCATCGCCAAAACCTTCAATCCTTGGTATTTCCGCGCCAGCGAGGTCGACATCTTCCATGAGAAGGACGCGACCTCGCGAAAACCGCTTGGTGCCGACGGCCACTTCTTCCGTCGCCAGCTCGAGGGCCTTGCCGACACCGTGCTCACCGGCGCGCCGATGCGCGGCGCCAATGTCGGGGACGGCATTGCGTCGATCCGCGCCATGGTGGCAATTGCGCGCTCTGTGGAGACTGGCGAGCGGATCGAGCTTGCCTCGGTTTCGGGTGCGGCCTGATGCGCCTCGGCATCTTCGCCAAGACATTTGCGGGCACCGACCCGGCCACCGTGCTGGCTGCCGTGAAGCAGGCCGGCTACGAGACGACGCAGTTCAATCTCGCCTGCGCCGGCCTGCCGTCGATGCCGGATGCCGTGCCGGCGAATGCCGTCGCCGCCATTGGTGCCGCCGCGCGATCGTCAGGCGTTTCGCTGGCCGCGCTGTCGGGCACCTACAACATGGCGCATCCCGACAAGGCTGCGCGCGACGACGGGCTGAGGCGCCTGGCGGTGGTCATCGACACTGCAGTCAAGCTCGACATCCCGCTGGTGACGCTCTGCACCGGCTCGCGCAACGCAGCCGACCAATGGGCATACCATCCCGACAATGCCGATCCGTCGGCCTGGTCCGACATGGCCGTCGAAATGGCGAAGGCACTGGCGCTGGCCGAGGAGGCCGGCGTCGATCTCGGTATTGAGCCCGAGCAGGCCAACATCGTCACCTCGGCCATGGATGCGACCCGGCTGATCGCCGAGATGGGTTCGAAGCATCTGAAGATCGTGCTCGACCCCGCCAACCTGTTCGAGCATGCAAAGCCCGATGAAGCGAGAGCCATCGTCGCCGCCGCGATCGATGAGGCCGCTGGCCACATCGCCATGGCGCACGCCAAGGATCGTTTTGCCGACGGCCGCTTCGCAACATCAGGCCAGGGTGTCGTCGACTTCCCGGATTTCGTCGCGCGGCTGAAGGGGGTGGGTTTCGATGGCGCGCTCGTCACCCACGGCTTGTCCGCCGACGAGGCTCCTGGCGTCGCAACCATCCTGCGGGGGCTGCTCTGATGGGTGCCGCGCCGACGATCATGCTGCGCGACGACGCTGCGCTCCACGTCTTCGACACGGGGCAGGGGCTTCCCATCGTCTTCCAGCATGGCCTCGGCGGCGATGCCGCGCAGGTGGCGCTGAACTTTCCCGACAGTCCGTCGCGCCGCCGGCTGACTGTGGAATGCCGCGCGCAGGGCGGCTCAGGTGCCGGCGGCAAGCGTCCGTTTTCGATCGGGATGTTCGCCAACGATGTGCTCGCCGCTGCCGATGCAGCTGGCATTGAGCGCTTCGTTGCCGGTGGCATCTCGATGGGCGCCGCCATTGCACTGCACCTGGCGGCCCGCCACCCGGCTCGCGTCACCGCTCTTGTGCTGGTGCGCCCGGCCTGGACCTTCGACGCGGCCCCGCAAAACATGCGCCCTTACGTCGAAGTGGCGGAACTCATCCGCGACCACCCGCTGGAAGAGGCGCGCGACATCTTCGCGGCTTCGGCAACGGCGGCCCGCTTTCGCAGCGAGGCGCCGGACAATCTCGCCTCGTTGCTCGGCTTCTTCGCGCGTGAAAACGCGAGCGTTTTTGCCGAGGTGATGCAGGCGATCGCCAATGACGGGCCTGGCGTGACGCGGGCGATGGCGACCGGCCTCGCAATCCCGACGCTCGTCGTCGGCAGCGGCATAGACCTCGTCCATCCCCTGGCGACCGCCCGCGAACTGGCTGAGACCATCCCCGGCGCCGCCTTCACCGAGGTGACGCCGAAAGCCGCCGACAAGGATCGCCATTTCACCGAAATCCGCGCCGCCATCGGCGGCTTTCTCGATAGAAATTTCAACAACCAGGACCAATCATGATCTCGAAACCTTTGTCAGGCCCGGCCGCCATCGCCGCACTGCCGCGCGACCGTCTGATCGCCGAATTCTCATCGTGGTCGGCCAATCTCGCCAATTTCGAGAGCGACTTGCAGCGCATCGAACCCTATGTCGATGTGCACCACATCGACGTCGCGGACGGCCATTTCGCGCCGTCCTTCCTGTTCTTCCCCGATCTCGTCGCCCGTATCGCCAAACTGACGGCCAGGCCCGTCCACGTCCATCTGATGGTCGACCAAGCAATCGTCGAAGAACAGACGCGCCAGTTCATCGAGGCCGGCGCCGACATGATCAGCGTCCATGCCGAGAACGGCGAGGCGGGTCTGCGCGCGGTGCGGCTGGCGCATGAACTCGGCGCCGAGGCCGGCGTCGTGCTGAGGCTGGAGACCCCTGTAGAGGCGATGAAGCCTTTCGTCTCCGAAGTGGCGTTCGTCACGCTTCTTGGAACCGCGATCGGCGTCAAGGGCCAGGGCCTGTCGGAGAAGGCCTGTGACAGGCTGGGCGAAGCCCGCGCCATCCTGAGGAACGCTGGTCGTGAGTCGGCCGTGGTGCTCGCCGCCGATGGCGGCATCCGCCACGAAACCGTGCCGCTGCTGCGCGCCGCTGGCGCCGAGACCGTGGTGCTCGGTTCGCTCGCTTTCGGCGACGAGGATCTCGCCAGCCGCATCGGCTGGCTGCATGGTCTGAAGGTCGCGGCCTGATGAGCATTGAAGTCGCCCTCGCGATCGATCTTGGCGGCACCGAGCTTCGTGCCGCCCTGGTCGACCGTGACGGCAAGATCCTGGCCTTCGCGGCTGTGCCGACGCAGGCGCAGGCCGGCCCCGACGTGGTGATCGGCCAGATCGAGGCGCTGGCCGCGACCATTCATGCCGAAGCGCCGGGGCTGTCGATCCTCGGCGTCGGCGTCGGTGCGCCGGGCCCGCTCGATCCGCTGGCCGGCATCGCCGTCGGACCGCCGACGCTGGCCGGCTGGCAGGACGTGCCGCTGGCCGACATCCTCGAGCGGCGGCTCGGCCTGCCGGTGCGGCTGGAGAACGACGCCAATGCGGCAGCGCTCGGCGAATGGCGCTTCGGCGCCGGCCACGGTGCGCGCTCCCTGGTCTTCGTCACCGTCTCGACCGGGATCGGCGGTGGCGTCGTCGCCGACGGACGCATCCTGCACGGCCGTCGCGGTCTTGCCGCGGAGATCGGCCACATGACCATCACCAACGAAGGCGAGCGCTGCGTGTGCGGCGTCGTCGGCTGCTTCGAGGCGATCGCTTCGGGAACCGCGCTCGGCCGCCGCGCCAATGCCGCAACGTCTCCTTTGGACGGTTCGACGCTGCGCCGCCTCTCGGCCAACGCCGAGGTCATGGGTCGCCACGTGGTCGAGGCCGCGCGGCTGCAGGACGACCTCGCTCTGGCTCTGCTCGAGGAGGAGGCGCGCTGGCTGGGCGTCGGCTTCACCAACCTTTTGCACCTATATTCGCCCGACGTGCTGGTCGTTGGCGGCGGCATCGCCAATGGCTTCGACCTGATGGCGCCCGTCATCGGGGCGACCATCCGCCAGCGCGCCATGCGCGCCTATCGCGACGTGCCGGTCGTCCAGGCCCGGCTCGGCCGCCATGCCGGGCTGGTCGGCGCGGCCAGCCTCGTCCTGTTCGATGATTTGGGCACGTTGGCGGCTCCCATGCCTGTCGGCCCAAGCACATATCCGGACACGCGGAGGGACTTCAACGGCTGAGCTCAAGCTGGCGCGGTCCTGTCTCGCCGCAAGCCGGTCCGTCGCGCTGCGACCCCTCGTGGCAGATGGCAAGGCCGTGCCACCGCTGCGCAAAGCCGCCTGATAGCGATGAAACATGACCATGGCCGCAAGCGGCGTGCTTGCGGCCATTGTCCGTCGTATGAAACCGTGGATCACTCGGCGGGAACGATGTCCGCCGGCAGGCTGTCGTCGGCGGTCCCAGCCAGCGCTCTCGCCAGCTTCGCTTCGTCGAGTTCGCCTTCCCAGCGCGCCACCACCAGCGTCGCCACCGCATTGCCGACGAAGTTGGTCAGCGCCCGGCATTCCGACATGAAGCGGTCGACGCCGAGGATCAGCGCCATGCCGGCGACCGGCACCGAGGGAACCACCGAAAGCGTGGCGGCCAAGGTTATGAAGCCTGCCCCGGTGATGCCGGCGGCACCCTTGGACGACAACATCGCCACCAGCAGCAGCAGGATCTGGTCTGATATCGACAGATGGATGTTCGTCGCCTGGGCGATGAACAGGGCGGCAAGCGTCATGTAGATGTTGGTGCCGTCGAGATTGAAGGAATAGCCGGTCGGGATGACCAGTCCGACCACCGAACGCTTGGCACCGGCCTTCTCCATCTTCTCCATCAGCGAGGGCAATGCCGCTTCCGACGACGAGGTGCCGAGCACCAGCAGCAGCTCTTCCTTGATGTAGCGGATCAGCGACAGGATCGAGAAGCCGTTGTAGCGGCACACGGCACCGAGCACGACGAACACGAACAGGAACGAGGTCGCGTAGAAGGTTCCGACCAGCATGGCGAGGTTGATGACCGAGCCGATACCGTATTTGCCGATGGTGAAGGCCATCGCACCGAAGGCGCCGATCGGGGCTGCCTTCATCAGCACGCTGACCAGCTTGAACATCGGCGCCATCAGCGCCTGCAGGAAATTGAGCACCGGCGTGCCCTTCTCGCCGACCAGCGCCAGCGCGATGCCGAACAGCACCGAGAAGAACAGCACCTGCAGAATGTCGCCGTCGGCGAAGGCGCCGACGATCGTGCCGGGAATGATGTTCATCAGGAAGCCGGTGACCGACTGGTCATGTGCCTTGGCGGCGTAAGTGTTGACCGTCGAGGCGTCGAGCGTCGCCGGGTCGATGTTGAAGCCGGCGCCCGGCTGCACGACATTGGCCACGACAAGGCCGATGATCAGCGCCAGCGTCGAGAAGGTGAGGAAGTAGAGCATCGCCTTGCCGGCGACGCGGCCGACTTTCTGCAGGTCGCTCATGCCGGCGATGCCGGTTGCCACCGTCAGGAAGATGACCGGGGCGATGATCATCTTGACCAGCTTGATGAAGGCGTCGCCGAGCGGCTTCATGCTCTCGCCGATCGCCGGATAGTAATGGCCGAGCAGGATGCCGACGGTGATCGCCACCAGCACCTGGACGTAGAGCTGGGCATAGAGGGGCTTGCGCTGCGCGGCGGGCGCGGCGGATTGGTCTGGGATATGCATCGAACTCTCCCTGGCCGGATGGACGGAACCCGCCCTGCGTGACTTCTCCCATCGCGGCGTTCCGGTCGCCCGCCGCTGCACGGATGTTTGCAAACGCTGTGCCAGATGCCGGATAGGCCGGAATCCCTGGGTTCAGCCGTTCCTGCCTTGCCTTTGACGGGGAGTTGTGCGGATTTCCGCACAGGCCTTGTTTGCCCGGGCGGAATTTCGCATTAGACTGGGGGCAAAGCCGGGGAGCAAAGGGAGAGGGCCGACGCCACAACAGCGCATCGATAGCGGATCCCCCGGGTTTGCCGGCCGCGACCTGCTGCGCGAAGCGGTAGCGCGCCTGCGCGGCCGTTGGCTGTTTGCGGCAATAGCGCTCGCTCTGCTTGCCGGCGCGGTTGCCACCACCGGGCGCATCGCCGAGGGTCAGGCCGCCGATGACCTGCGCGACGGGGCATTGGCCGCCTTGCCGCTGGCGGCCGGAACCCTGACCGGCGAAATCGAAAAGCAACGTCTCGTGCCGCTGGTGCTGGCGCGCGACGATGCGGTGCGTGATGCGCTCCGCCGTGCCGGGAAAGTCGAGGAAACAGCGCTCGACGCCAAGCTGAAGGCCATAGCCGGCGATGCGTCGGCCTCGGCCATCTATGTCATCGATAAGGCGGGCATGGCGATATCGGCCAGCAATGCCGGCCAGCCGGACAGCTTTGTCGGCATCGATTATAATTTTCGCCACTATTTCACCGATGCGATGGCCAAGGGCGCGGCCAGCCAGTATGGCCTCGGCACGATCAGCGGCAAGCCGGGACTCTACCTTGCCGGCCGTGTCGACGACGGTGGCAAACCGCTTGGCGTCGCGGTTCTGAAGGTCGAACTCGGCGGTGTCGAAGCCAATTGGCGGGCGAGCGGCTTTCTCGTTTTCGTCACCGACGAGCGCGGCGTCGTTCTGGCCACCAGCCAGCCCGACTGGCGGTTCCATGCGCTGGCGCCGCTCTCCGCGGCGGATGCCGCCGCGGCGCATGACCAGCTTCAACTGGTCGACGCCGCCTTCGAGCCGCTGCCGATACGGCGTGGCGCCGGTGACGGCTTGGCGACGATCGAAGAAGCCGGAAAATCGCGCCGGTTCGTCGAGGTGGTGCAGGACTTGCCCGGTGCCGTCCCCGGCTGGCGCCTGTGGCTGCTGACGCCCGCCGATGCCGCCTTGACCGCCGCCGCCAACACGGCGCGCCTGACGACACTGCTCGGGCTGCTGCTGATGGGGCTGCTTGCCTATGTGTTCACCCGGCGCCGGCGCACACGCCGGCTGCGGCAGGAGGCGCTGGCGCGCATGAATGCCGAACTCGAAAGCCGGGTCAGTTCCCGGACCGCCGAACTGACGCGATCGAACACGGCCCTTGCCGGCGAAATCGCCGAGCGCGAAAACGCCGAGGCCAAGGTCCGCCGGCTGCGCGACGATCTTGCCCAGGCCAACCGGCTCTCCATCCTCGGCCAGATCGCCGCCGGCGTGGCGCATGAGATCAATCAGCCGGTCGCCGCCATCCGCACCTATGCCGAGAATGCCCGCCGCTTTCTCGAGGCCGGCAAGACCGAACCGGCAAGCGGCAACCTGACCTCGATCGTCTCGATGACCGAGCGCATCGGCGCGATCACCAGCACGCTGCGCACCTTTGCGCGACGGCCTGGCGTCGCTGCCTCGCCCTTGCCGGTACGCGAGGCGATCGAGGGCGCGCTGTCGCTGCTGTCCGGCCGCATCCGCGATTCCGGCGTCACCATCGTCAAGCCGGGCGGCACCGCATCGCCATTGGTGATGGCAAGCCGCATCCGGCTGGAGCAGATCCTCGTGAACCTGTTGCAGAACGCGCTGGACGCCATGAAGGACCGGCCTGATCCCCGCATTGAGATCGACCTCGCCGAACGCGGCGACCGCGTGCTGATTTCGGTGCGCGACAATGGCCCCGGCCTCGATCAGGACGCCGCCGCCAATCTGTTCATGCCGTTCCAGACCACCAAGGAGAAGGGGCTTGGCCTCGGCCTGGTGATCTCGCAGGAGATCGCCCAGGAATTGGGCGGCACGCTGCGGCTCGACCCCGGCACCGCCAGCGGCGCATCCTTCACCATCGACTTGAGGCGGATCGAATGACGCAGGGATCAGGGCTGGTCGCGCTCGTCGACGACGATGCGGATCTGCTGCATGCCACCACGCAACTGCTCGAACTTGCCGGCTTCACGGTGATCGGGCTCGACGCCGCCGAGGCAGCGCTTGGTGTCGTCGACAGGGACTTCGAGGGTGTGGTCGTCAGCGACATCCGCATGCCCGGCATGAATGGGCTGCAACTCTTCGACCGCGTCAAGGCTGTTGATCCCGACTTGCCGGTGATCCTGGTCACCGGGCACGGCGATGTCGATCTTGCGGTCGCCGCGCTCAAGGATGGGGTCTATGATTTCATCCCGAAACCCTATGCGGGGGAGCGTCTGGTGGAGGCGCTGAAGCGTGCATCGGAGAAACGGGGGCTGGTGATGGAAAACCGGCGGCTCCGCGAAGCCGCCGCACTTGCCGCGGACGGCATGCCGTTGATCGGCGAAGCGCCGGCCATAAGGCGGTTGCGCGAGACCTTGCGCCAGATTGCCGACATGGACGTCGACGTGCTGGTGGAAGGCGAGACCGGAACCGGCAAGGAAGTGGTGGCCGACCTCCTGCACCGGTGGGGCCGGCGGCGTGCAAAGCCGTTCGTGGCACTGAACTGCGGCGCTCTGCCCGAAACCGTCATCGAAAGCGAGCTGTTCGGCCACGAGGCCGGCGCGTTTACCGGGGCGCAGCGACGGCGGATCGGCAGCATAGAGCATTCCAGCGGCGGCACGCTGTTCCTCGACGAGATCGAATCCATGCCGCCGGCCCTGCAGGTCAAGCTGTTGCGGGTGCTGGAGACGCGCAGCCTCACCCCGCTCGGCTCGAACGAAACAAGGCGCCTCGATCTCCGGGTCGTCGCGGCGACCAAGGTCGATCTCGGCCGGCAGGACCAGCGCGGCGATTTTCGCGAGGATCTCTATTTCCGCCTCAACGTGGTGACGCTGCGCATTCCGCCGCTGCGCGAGCGGCGCGGCGATATCGAGATGCTGTTCGGCCACTTCCTTGGCAAGGCGGCGAAACGGTTTGGCCGGCCTGTCGCCAAGGTGAACGCCGCCGTGAGCCATCATCTCCAGTCGCACGACTGGCCGGGCAATGTGCGCGAACTCGCCCATTTCGCCGATCGCGTCGCGCTCGGTCTTGGTCCCGATGACGAAACCAGGTTCTCGCCCGCACGATTGCCAGCGCCCGCCGCCGCACTGCCGGAGCGGGTCGGGCATTACGAGGCGCAGCTCATCCGCGACGCGCTGCGCGACCATGGCGGCGACGTGCGCGGCGCCATCGACGCGCTCGGCGTGCCGCGCAAGACGTTCTACGACAAGCTCAAGCGCTATGGCATCGCCGCATCTGATTTCCGTCCCTCTTGATCTTTCCAAGCGAGTATCGCGAAAGCCATGAACACGACACTTGAAACGACCGCCGATCCCCTGCCGGAAGAACTCGCCTTTCTCAGTGAACGGCTGACGGCGTTCAACGACGGCGATGTCGGCGCGTCCGAAAAGAAGGCGCTGGCGGTGTTCGTGCGCGACGAGATCGGGGCGATCGTCGCCGGCATTTCAGGCTACACCGCCTGGGGCTGGCTCTACGTGCAGTGGCTGTGGGTCGACGAAGGGCTGCGCGGCCAGCACATGGCAGGCCGGATGCTCGACGCGGCCGAACGCGAAGCCGTGGCGCGCGGCTGCCAAAACGCCTGGATCGACACATTCAATCCCAACGCCGCCAAGGTCTATCAGAGGCAAGGCTACCAGCCTTTCGGGACGCTGGCCGATTTCCCTGTCGGCCGCAGCCGCATCTTCCTGCGGAAGAAACTGGTCGACTGATCAGCCAGCCAGCTTTCCGCCGCGCATCGGCCGCGGCGCGCCCGTCGTGCTCGGGAAACTGATCGGCAGGCCGCGCAGCACGCGAACCGCGAGGAAGGCAAAACACTCCGCCTCCACCGCGTCGCCGCTCCAGCCGAGGCTTTCGGCCAGTACGACCTCGACCTCGGCGCGGCTGGCGAGCATCGCCATCATTGTCGGGTTGTGGCGACCTCCACCGCTGACCACCAGCTTCTTCGGCCGGCTGGGCAGAAGGTCGAGCGCCTTGCCGACAGCGGACGCCGTGAAGGCGGTGAGCAGGGCCGCGCCATCCTCGGCGCTCAGGCCATCGGCCATGGCCGCGCCGAAGTCGAAACGGTCGAGTGACTTTGGGTACGGCTTGGTCAGATAGGGATGCTGCAGCAGCTTGGCGAGGCGGGCTTCGTCCACCTTTCCCGCGCCGCCAAGTGCGCCGTCGCGGTCCATTTCGCCGAACCCTTTCGACTTGATGAAATCGTTGAGCGGCGCGTTGGCGGGGCCTGTGTCGAAGGCGATGACATTGTCGGCGCCGTCCCACCAGGTGATGTTGGCGACGCCGCCGAGATTGAGCACGGCCACCTCGCCGCTGGCGCCGGCGCCGCGCATCAGCGCGGTGTGATAGGCGGCAGCCAAAGGCGCGCCTTGTCCGCCTGCGCGCATGTCGGCCGAGCGGAAATCGTAGGCGACCTTGGTGCCGAGGATGGCATGCATGAGCTCGCCGTCGCCGAGCTGCCGGGTCTGGCCGAGCCGTCCGACCTGCGGCGCGCGATGCAGCACGGTCTGGCCGTGGAAGCCGACGACCCCGATCTCGGCCATCGTCATGCCGTAACCTTCCACGAGTTCCTTCACCGCCGCCGACTGCGCGCGCGTCAGCGCCTCTTCGGCCTTGCGGAAAATCGCAGGTTCCGGCCCAGTGAAATTCCAGGCCCGCGCCGCCGCCAGCGTCTCTTCCAGCAGCGACCGGATCGACGCGGGATAGGGCATCAGCCGGTAAGTGCCGAAATCGTCTATCCGCTCGCCATCGGTCTTGATCAGGGCGACATCGATGTTGCCGTCAAGCACCGTGCCGGTCATCAGGCCGACGGCCCAGATTGGTTCCATCATTGAGCTCCATTGATTAGGTCGCCGACCGCTTGCCGAAGCTGAACGATGCCGCTGTCGAAATGACGTGTCGGATGGATCCGGTTGGTAAGCAAGGTCCACGCCTTGCCCTTGTCGAAGTCGATCCACAATCCTGTGCCGGTGAAGCCGGTGTGGCCGATCGTTCCCGGACCGCACAGCGCACCGCCGGACCAGCCTTGGTAAGGGCGCTCCCAGCCATGGGTGCGGGTGGCCGACAGGGGCTCGCGCATCAGCGCGATCAACCGTTCGGATGCGCCGGTTCCGTCCAGCAATCCCCAGGCGAAATCGAGCACCGAAGCGGCCGTGCCGAACAGACCGGCATGGCCGGCGCCCTGCAGCGCCGAGCAATTGTCGTCGTGGACCTCGCCGGACAGCACGCGATGGCGCCAGGTGCAGTCCTCGGTCGCCGCGGCGGCATCGGGTTCCGCGAACCAGGCAAAGCCCGGGCCGGGTTCCACTGCGCGGATGCTCTTGCCCGACAGCCGCTCCATCGCAAAGCCGAGCAGGATGAAGTTGATGTCGGAATAGACAGGGTCGCGCGCCCGCCATTCGCGCTGCAGGACGAAGGCGCGCAGCAGTTCGGGGTCGCGCCCATAGGTGTAGATCGGCTCGACGGCCGGAAAGGGCGTCTGGTGGCCCAGGCACTGGCGAAACGTCACCTCCCGCTCCCATGCGTTCGCGTCATACTGGCGAAGGTCGGGAAGCAGAGAGATCAGCGGCGCGTCGAGATCGATGATGCCGTCCTGCGCCAGCGCCAGGATACGCGGCGTGGTAAAGATCACCTTGGTCAGCGACGCCAGGTCGAACCAGGTCTCAACAGTCATCGGCCTGACCTTAGGCACAAGCTGCGCGGAGCCGATCGCTCTGGTGATGCGCTCGCCATTTCTGCCGACCAGGCCGAGCACGCCGCCGGGAATGCGCTTGGCCGCCACTGCCGCCGCGAGCGGTTGGAACGCGCGGTCGAAGAGCTGGGCGAGGGGGCTCAATGCCGGCCTCCGCACGTGGGCATGTCGTCAAACGGAAAAGTCGGCGATCCTTCGCACCCCCCTCTGTCCTGCCGGGCATCTCCCCCGCAAGGGGGGAGATTGGCCGTAATAGCGGCTTTCGCCAATCGCCGACGTCGCAGGAAGGGGCGGGATGCCGAAGCTGCTAATCTCCCCCCTTGCGGGGGAGATGGCCGGCAGGCCAGAGGGGGGTGCTGTCCCGCCGACCTTGCATATCCCAGTGCACCGTCCATCACAACTCCACCCTCGCCATATGATCCCCGCCAAACTGCTCCCATCGCGCCGGCGCCGGCTCAAACCCTCTCGGGCGCACCAGCGAAGGCACCTGGCGCGTATCCAGTTCGAAACGCTCATGTCGCCGGTCGATGGTCGGAACGGCTGATATAAGCTTCTTCGTATAGGAATGCTTCGGCTTCGACAGCACGGACTGTGCGTCGCCGATCTCGACGATCTGGCCGGCATAGATGACGGCGATGCGATGCGCGATCCGCTCGACCACCGCCATGTCATGCGAGATGAACAGATAGGCCAGCCCAAACTCGCGCTGCAAGTCGACCAGCAGCTCCAGCACCTTGGCCTGCACCGACACATCGAGCGCCGACACTGCTTCATCGAGGACCACGACGGACGGGTTGAGCATCAGCGCGCGGGCGATGCACAGCCTTTGCCGCTGGCCACCGGAGAACTCATGCGGATAGCGCTCGAGGCTGTTCTTGGGCAGGCCGACGCGTTCCAGCAGGCGCGCCATTCTGGCCCGCGTTTCGGCATCCACCCGGCCGCCGGTGGCGATCACGGGTTCCGCCAGAATGCTCTCGATCGCCAGCCTTGGATTGAGAGAGGCATAAGGGTTCTGGAACACCATCTGCATGGGCCTGGCGCCGCGCCTCGGCGAGGCCGCTCGGGCGCCGACCGAGAAGCTGCCGCGCGCCGGCCGCACAAGCCCCAGCACCGCCTTGGCGGCAGTGGATTTGCCCGAACCGCTCTCGCCGACGATGGCCAGCGTCTCGCCGTGCATCAGGTCGAAATCGACGCCGTCGACGGCATGCACCGCGCCGGTGGCGCGGCTGAAGAAACTGCTCTTGAGGGGAAACCGAACCACGAGGCCATCGACCTTCAAGGCCGGTTCGGCGCTCGCGCCGTTGTCACGTTGCCCATCCGAGCGCGTCGCGCGACCGCTGGCGAAATGCGGCACGGCGTGCAGCAGATGCTGGGTGTAGGGATGCTGGGGGCTGTCGAGGATCCGGTTGAGCTCACCCTGTTCGACGGCCTGTCCGTTCTGCATCACCATCACCTTGTCGGCGATGCCGGCAACCAGGCCGATATCGTGGGTGATGAAGATGACGGACATGCCGCTTTCGCGCTTCAGCTCGGCAAGCAGCGCCATGATCTGCGCCTGCACCGTAACGTCGAGCGCCGTCGTCGGCTCGTCGGCGATCAGCAGGCGCGGGTTGCAGGCCAGTGCAATGGCGATCATCACCCGCTGCAGCATGCCGCCGGACAGCTGGTTGGGCGTGTATTTCAGCCGCCTTGCGGCATCGGGAATGCGCACGCGGTCGAGTGCGTCCTTGGCTGCCGCAGTAGCCTGCCGGCCGGTCAGGCCGCGATGCAGGCGGAACGATTCCTCGATCTGGGTGCCGATGGTCAGCACCGGGTTGAGCGAGGTCATCGGTTCCTGAAAAATCATGCCGATCTCGGCGCCGCGAATGCCGGTCAGTTGCGGTTCGGTCGCGGTCGTCAACTCGAAGACGGTCCCATTGGCCCGCTTGAGCTTCATCGAGCCGCCAGTGATGCGGCCGCCACCGAAATCGACGAGCCGGTTGATCGACAGCGCCGTCACCGACTTGCCCGAGCCGCTTTCGCCGACAATGGCCAGCGTCTCGCCATCGGCGATATCGAAACCGACGCCGCGCACCACCTCGTTGGCCCGGGGGTCGCGGCCGAAGCCGACGCGCAGGTCCGAGACTGACAAGAGCGGGGTCATGCGAACGCGCTCCGCATCCTCGGGTCGAGGATGTCGCGCAAGGCGTCGCCCAAAAGGTTGAAGCCCAGAATGCTGATCATGATCGCCAGGCCTGGGAAGATCAGCAGCCAGGGTGCCGTTTCCATCAAATTGCGGCTGTCGCTCAGCATCAGGCCGAGCGACGCGGCGGGCGGCTGCGTGCCAAGGCCGAGAAAGCTCAAGCCGGCTTCGGTCAGCAGCGCCCAGGCGAGCGCCAGCGTCACCTGCACAGTCAACGGCGCCACGAGGTTGAGCAGCAGGTGGCGCGTGACGATATAGCTCGAACTGCTGCCGAAGGTGCGCGCGGCATCGACGAATTCGCGTGTCTTGAGCGACAGCGCGGGGCCGCGCACCACGCGGGTGAAGATCGGCGTGTAGACGATGCCGATGGCAACGACGCTAGTCCAGGTGCCGGGGCCGGCAACGGTGACGATGAGCAGCGCCAGGAGGATCGCCGGGAAGGCCAGCAGCACGTCCATGATCCGCATCACGACGCCGTCCCAGCGGCGCCCGAGCCAGGCGGCGGCCAACCCCAGGATCGTTCCGGCAAGCGCCGCGAAGGCCACCGAGAAGAAGGCGACGGTAAAAGACTGGCCGATGCCCGCCATCAGGCGGCTGGCGACGTCGCGGCCGAACAGGTCGGTGCCCATCCAGTAGGCGGCGCTGGGCGCATGCAGCCGGTCGATACGGTACTGCGTGATCGGATTGTGCGGCGTCAGCCCGAGCAGGCCGAGGATGGCAAGCAGCAGATAGACGCACACGATGACGCCGCCGATGCGGCCGCTGCCATGGCCGAAGATGGCACGCAGGATGCGCATCACTGTTCCCCCAGCCGGATGCGCGGATCGAGCGCGACATAGGCGAGGTCGACCAGGAGATTGACGGTCATGAAGTTGAAGGCGATGAAAAGCACGCTGCCCTGCACCAGCGCGTAATCGCGCTGCAGGATGGCGTCGAGCACCATGCGCCCCAGGCCGGGCAGCGCATAGATCTGTTCTACGATGACGGCGCCGCCCAGGAGGTAGCCGAATTCTATGCCGCTCAGCGTCACGACAGGGATCAGCGCATTGGGAAGCGCATGCCGCCAGATGACGCTGCGCGCCGAAGCGCCCTTGCTGCGCGCGGTGCGCACATAATCGTCGCTCAACACGTCGAGCATTGCCGAGCGCGCAATGCGGGTGACCGACGCCGCGAAGGCAAAGCCGAGCGTGATGGCGGGCAGGATCAACTGGCTGAGATTGCGCAAGGGATCCTGCCAGAGCGGCACGAATTCGCCCATCGCCGGCAGCACGCCGAAGCCCGCCGACAGCGTGTAGATGATCAACAGGCCAAGCACGAAGCTCGGCGTCGACTGGCCGATCATGGCGACGACGCGCACACCGAGGTCGGACAGCTTCTCGCTGTGGGTGGCGGCGTAGATTCCCGCCGGCATGCCGACCAGGAGCGCGATGATCATAGAGAGGAGCGCCAGCTCCAAGGTCAGCGGGAAGCGCTCGAGGATGACGTCGAGAACCGGCCTGCCATAGGTGACGGATATGCCGAAATTGCCGTGCAGGATGCCGCCGATCCAGCGCCAGTATTGGACGAACCAGGGCTGGTCGATGCCGAAATAGGCGGCGAGCGAATCCCGTTGTGCCGGCGTCAGCAGGCCGGCCTCGGTGCCCAGCATCGCCGTGATCGAATCGCCAGGCACCATCCGGATCGCGACGAAGACCAGGATGGACACGCCAAGCAGCACGAGAGGAAACGTCGCCAGCCGTCGCAGGAGATAGTTCACGCCAGGAAGACCTCTCGTCCCGTTGCCGAAGCTACTGGATCGTCACCTTGCTCAGGCTGAACAGCGTGCCGGTCGGCGTCGGCACGAACCCGGATATGTTCTTCTGTTGCGCCGTATAGCTGTAGGAGGTGTAGAGCCAGATCCACGGCGACATTTCGGCGAGGTGCTTCTCGAATTCGGCGAAGATCGCTTTGCGTTTGGCCGGATCGGTCTCTGCGCGGCCCTGCTGCATCAGGCTGTCGAGCGTATCGTCGATGTAGTTCGCCACCTTTTGCAGATTGCCTGATTTGGTCCAGTAGCGGTTGTACATGGTATAGGGGTCGGCCCGGCCGCCATTGAGCGCGATCGCCATGTCGAAATCCCCCTTCAGCCAGGCGTCGACATAGACGTTGAGCTCCATCATCTTGATATCGAGTTTGACGCCGATTTCGGCGAGCTGTGACTGGATGACCTGGGCTTCGGCCGCTGCCGTCGGCGGCTCGCCCGTGGCGCCGATCACCGTCGCCGAAAAGCCGTCGGCAAAGCCGGCCTCGGCCATCAGCTTCTTGGCCCTTTCGACATCGCGCTTGTAGCAGAACAACTGGCTGGGATCGGTGGCCAGCGCCGGGATGGTCAGCGGTCCGGTGACCTTGCCTTCGCCCAGCGCGGCGGTGTCCAGCACCTCCTGCCGGTCGATGGCGCAGGAGATCGCCTGGCGCACCTTGAGCTCGGTCATCGGCTTCCGCGACGGGTTGAGCTGCAGCACGTTGTAGGCCAGCACCGGCACGCGGTTCAGTTGCAAGTTGGCTTCCTTCGGCACCAGCGTGGCGACGAGCGGATCGTTGAGCAAGGCGAAATCGATCTGCTTGGTGCGCATGGCGGCGAGGATCGCCGCCTCGTCGGGCAGCACACTGATCTCGATGCCGTCGACGCCGGTCGCGCCGCCGGCCCAGTTCTTGTTGGCGCTCAAGACTTCCTTGGCGTTGGGATCCCACTTGTCGAGCTTGAACGGGCCCGAACCGACCGTCCTGGTGCCGATCGAGCCGGCCTTGATCTCGGTCGCCGGAACGATGGCCGCGTTGACGTCGCTCATCGCCGTCAGGATAGGTGCGTCGGCCTGCGACAGGTGGAACACGACGGTCGCCGCATCCGGCGTGTCGATGCTGGCGATCGACAGGAAGTTGGCGCGGGCAGCGGCACCGGTCTTCTCGTCGAGAATGCGCTCGAACGACGCCTTGACGTCGGCGGATGTCACGGCGGTGCCGTCCTGGAATTTCGCCTTGGGATCGAGCTTGAAGGTCAGCCCCTTGCCGTCCTTCGAAAACTCCCAGGAGGAGGCGATGGCGGGAATGATCCGCAGGCTGGCGTCGACGCGCACCAGCGGCTCATAGATCAGCTCCAAAAGCCGCAGCGAGGAAAAGGCCGTCTGCTTGTGCGGATCAAGCCCGGTGGCGTCCTGGGACCAGGCCATGTGCAGCGTCGCCGCCTGCGCCGAAACCGTCGCGATGCCGAGCATCGCGGCAAGGGTGATGCCCGAAAGCAGCCTTCTTGTAAGATGAACCATTCTCGTCTCCCATTATTGAACTCGGTGCCTTGCAGTTTCCGAGGACCGCTTCCAAGGCACACATGCTATGGAGTGTCGGCCCAGTCTATGCGGCTTGACGCCGTCTTGTCTAAAGTGGCTTCAGGTTGCTTCGTCGCCGATCGCCTTTCGCAGGAACCCTCCGGCCCTGGACAAAGCGGCCCGCGCCGCGTCCACGTCGAGGCCGGTGATGGTCACCAGGATCGCCAACTTGACGTCCTTGCCGGTCCGGTCGAGCGCCTGCCGCGCCTGCGGCGCGGTACAGCCGGTCGTCTGCATGACCATCCTGATCGCCCGGGCCACCAGCTTCCTGTTCGATGGGTTCAGGTCGACCATCAGATTCTGGTAGCTCTTGCCGATCCGGATCATCGAGGCCGTGGTCAGCATGTTGAGCACCAGCTTCTGCGCGGTTCCCGATTTCAGCCGCGTCGAGCCGGTGAGCACTTCGGGGCCGACGACCGGCGAGATCGCGATGTCGGCGATACCGGCAATGGCCGATGCCGGATTGCAGGAGAGGGCGACCGTCGTTGCGCCGATCTGCCTGGCATGGGTCAGCCCGCCGATGACATAGGGCGTGCGTCCGCTGACCGCGATGCCGACCACCACGTCGTCGGGTGTGAGTCCGATCCCCTGCAGGGCCTTGGCGCCCATCTTCGGGTCGTCCTCGGCGCCTTCGAGCGAGCGCACCAGCGCGTCGGACCCGCCGGCAATCAGGCCGACCACCATGCCTTCGGGCACGCCGAATGTCGGCGGGCATTCCGAAGCGTCGAGCACGCCAAGCCGACCGCTGGTGCCGGCGCCCATGTAGATGAGGCGTGCGCCCCTCTCGAAGGCAAGCACGATCCGGTCCACCGCGGCGGCAATCTCGGGCAGCACCTTTTCGACGGCCGCTGGGACGATCTTGTCCTCGTCATTGATCCTGCGCAGCACGTCGAGGGTCGGCAGCAGATCGATGTCGACGGTCCTTGGGTTCCGACCCTCGGAAACCAAGCGATCCAGCTCAGACATCAACCCTTGCTCGGTCATCCCAGCGCTTTCAAAAATTCTGCCGCACGGCGCCCGGCATCGCTCGACTGGCAACCAGTGCAGACGGACCTTGGGTCCGTCATCGCAGTTTTTCTTTGTTAACTTTTTAGAATTTGATATTCACATCGTCAACAAAGATTTGGAATATTCTATTCCTGTCCACGTTGGCTATCCCTTGCGAACCGAACGCTTGGCAAGAATGATCGCGCTGGATACGGCGTCGCCGTCGGCGGGCTTCAGGCGGCGGCGCACATCGGGAGAAAGCCAGGGTTCGAGCGGGCTGGCGAGGCCGCCCAGCAACGTCACGCGCGGCGCGCCCTTCTCGAACAGCACCCGCACCAGCGTGTCGATCTGTTCGGCGGCACCTTGCACGATGCGGCGCCCAACGGGATCGCCCTGGTCGGCATGGCGCATCACCATGGGTGCAAGCGCGGCATAGTCCGTGGCGCTGGCGCGGTCCATCCAGGCGACAGCCTCCATCGGGTCGCCCGCGAAGCGCTGCATGACCTCCGCCAGCAGCGCCGTGCGCTCGTGGCGGCCGTCATGGGCGCGCAATGCCAGTTGCACGGCTTTCAATCCAAGGTCGGCGCCGCTGCCCTCGTCGGAGATCGGAAACCCGTAGCCGCCGGCGCGCAGGTCGCGGCCCTCGACGAAGCCGAGGCCGATCGAGCCGGTCCCGGCGATGACGATGGCGCCGTCCCGGCCGGAATGCGCGCCAAGGCAGGCACCGATGCCGTCGCTGACGAAGTCGATGCTGGCAAAGGGATGCGCGATTGCCCGCAACGCCTCAAGCGCGCCTTTGCGGCCGATGCCGGCAAGGCCGATGCCGGCATGGATCTTGGCGGTTTCGGCTGGCGCGAAACCTGCTTCCTCGATCGCCGCGCCGAAAGCTTTGGCGATGGAGGCCCAGGCTGCCTCGATGCCGAGCCGCGTCGTCGCCGGCCCCGACAGGCCCTGTCCCAGCACCGTGCCTTGCGCGTCCTCGAGACGGGCGCGGCAACCGGTGCCGCCGCCATCGACGCCGAGAAAATAATCCGCTTCGGTATTCATGCGCCCAGCCGCTCGATGTCGGCGCCGCACAGACGCAGCTTGCGGTCCAGCTGCTCGTAGCCGCGGTCGAGGTGATAGACGCGGTTGATTGTCGTCTCGCCTTCACAGACCAGCGCCGCCAGCACCAGCGACACCGAAGCGCGCAGATCGGTGGCCATCACCTGCGCGCCGTGCAATTTCTCGCCGCCGCGCACCAGCGCCATGGTGCCTTGCAGCTTGATGTTGGCGCCGAGCCGCATCAGTTCGGGCACATGCATGAAGCGGTTCTCGAAGATGGTTTCGCGCAGCAGCGACGCACCCTGGGCGCAGCACATCAGCGCCATGAATTGCGCCTGCAGGTCGGTCGGAAACCCCGGATAGGGTTCCGTCGTCAGATCGGCGGCCTTGAGCGGCCGGTCGCGCGAGACGATCAGACCGCGATCGCCTGGCCAGACGCTGACGCCGGTCGCCTCCAGCAATTGCACCACCGAGGCCATGTGCTCGAGCCGGGCGTGCGTCAGTTCGAGCTGGCCGCCGGTGATGGCGGCCGCGATGGCATAAGTGCCGGCCTCGATGCGGTCGGGGATGATGTCGTGCCTGGCGGCGTGCCAGCTGGTGTCGCCCGCGATCAGGATACGGTGCGTGCCGGCGCCCTCGATGCGCGCGCCCATGGCAACGAGGCAGGCGGCGAGATCGGCCACTTCCGGCTCGCGCGCCGCGTTCAGGATCTCGGTTTCGCCCTTGGCCGCGGTTGCCGCCATCATGGCGGTTTCCGTCGCGCCGACCGATGGCGAGGGGAGCACGATGCGCGTGCCGGTCAGCCCGTTCGGGGCCGAGGCGACGATCAGGCCGTTCTCGACGGCGATCCTGGCGCCGAGCGCGGCGAGTGCGGCGACATGCATGTCGACCGGCCGCGCGCCGATCGCGCAGCCGCCCGGCAGCGAAACCCGGGCATGGCCGAACCGCGCCAGCAACGGCGCCAGGACGAGCACCGTCGCCCGCATTTTCCGTACCGTGTCGTAGGACGTCTCCTTGGAAACGGCGGTACTTGTGTCGATTGTGGCGGCATGGGCGGACCGGGTGATTTCGGCGCCGTGAAGTCGCACCACGTCGAGCATGTTTTCGACGTCGGTCACATCGGGCAGATTGGTCAGTTCCAGCGGGTAGGGGCTGAGCAGCGCAGCCGCGATCTGCGGCAAAGCGGCATTCTTGGCGCCCGATATGGTGACCGCGCCTTCCAATCTCCGTCCGCCGACGATCCGCAATCTGTCCATGGCTGAAACCTTGACGGCCACATCCGGTGACCTGCCCGGGGAATCCCCGAGCGACCCCGGGTCGAGCTGAGAATTAATTCCGCGTTCTTGGCTGTCAATCAAAATTGGAATAATTTATTCCTCGTCTTGCAGTGAAGAGCGAGGGGTTTCCGTGTCCGTCTTAAGCAGGATCAGTGCCGAGCTCGACGGCATGGCGCCCGGCGATCGCGAGATCGGCCGTTATATCATCGACAATCCCGACCAGATGCTGCGGCTGTCGACGGCCGCGCTTGCAGCCGAGATCGGCCGCAGCCAGTCTAGCGTCGTCAAGTTCAGCCAGAAGCTCGGCTATGCCAGCTACCAGGAGCTCAAGCTCGCCGTCAGCGAGGCCAAGGCGCAGGATTGGCAGGTGCCGGCCGGCGTCATCCATGGCTCGATCGAGGTGGGTGATACTTTTCCGGTCATCCTGAAGAAGCTGATCGGCAGCAAGCTGCTGTCGATGCAGCAGACCGTCGCCGCCAACAGCGAGCGCATCCTCTCCAGGACGCTGGACCTGCTGGATGGCGCGCGGCGCATCCATCTGGTCGGCGTCGGCGCCTCCTCGCTGGTGGCGCGCGATTTTTCATACAAGCTGATGAAGCTCGGCCGCAATGTGCTGCATGACAGCGACAGCCACATCCAGATGGCCAACGCCTCGACGCTCGGGCCTGACGATGTGCTGTTCGCGCTGTCCTATTCCGGCGCCAGCATCGAAACCTTGCGTATCGCGGAGCTTGCCAGCAAGCGTGGCACGACGGTGATCGCCGTCACCGGCCTGCACGACAATCCGCTGAGCCGCGTCGCCGACATCCGCCTCTACACCCTCGCCGACGAGGAACGCGCGCGCTCTTCCTCCATCACCGCGCGCGACGCGCAGCTGACGCTGACCGACCTTCTGTTCATCCTGCTGGTACAGAAGCAGCCCGACGCCAACGACTACGTTCACAACAGCGAGGCGGCGGTCACGGTGCTGAAGGCCGAGCGCTCGTCGTAAAGGCCTCAGACGCTTTCGAGATAGGTCTCGATCTCGAAATCGCTGACGTTGAGGGCAAACGTATTCAATTCCTGTCGTTTGCAGGCGACGAAGGAGTCGCGCAGGATCGCCGGGAAGATCTCCGCCACATGCGTCCCGCCTTCAAAGGTTGCGATCGCCGACGCCCAGTCCGGCGGCAGTTTGGCCGGGGCGACGCCTTGACCGTCATTCCCCGCCGGGTCGCCTGGCGACATCTGCTTCTCGATGCCGATCAGCGCGGCGCCCAGTATGGCGGCAAGCACCAGATAGGGATTGGCGTCGGCTCCCGAGACGCGATGTTCGATGCGGCGCGCGCCGGTCGGGCCGCCGGGGATGCGGATCGCGACCATGCGGTTCTCGTAACCCCAGGCGACCGCGGTCGGCGCGTAGGATCTCGGGCGCAGCCGGCGGTATGAATTGAAGTGCGGCGCGAACACCAGCGTGCTTTCGGCCATCGCCGCCAGCAGCCCGCCGACCGCGTGTCGCATGGTGTCGGAACCCTGGTCGGTGCCGTCGTCGAACACGTTGCGCCCATCGGCATCGACTAGGCTGAAATGGACATGGAAGCCGTTGCCGGCGCGGTCGCCATAGGGCTTGGCCATGAAGCAGGCGGCAAAGCCGTGCTTGCGGGCAATGCCCTTCACCGTGCGCTTGAACAACACCGCATCGTCGGCGGCCCGCAAGGCGTCGGCGACATGGTTCAGGTTGATCTCGAACTGGCCGACGCCGTTTTCGGCGATTGCCGTATCGACGGGAATGCCTTGCGCGCGGCAGGCTTCATAGATGTCGTGGATGAAGGCTTCGAAATCGTCGATCTCGTCGATCGACAGCGCCGCGTCGGAATCGAGGCGCCGCCCGGTGACCGGCGAGACCGGCCCGACCGGCCGCTGCGATTGCGGATCGACCAGGTAGAATTCGAGTTCGGTCGCCGCGACAGGCGTCAGGCCGAGCGCCTTGTAGCGATCGAGGATGCGGGCCAGTGCCCGCCGGGGGTCGCCGAGATAGGGCGCTCCGCTCTCATCGGCGAGCCAGAGCGGGACGAGCGCCGTCGGATGCGCCGTCCATTCCACCGGCAGAATGCCGCGACCCGTCCATTGGCAAAGGCCATCGGCATCGCCGGTCGAGAAGACCAGGCTGTTGCCTTCGATGTCCTCGCCCCAGACGTCGAGCCCGATCAGCGAGTAGGGCATGCGCAGCTTGCCCTCCAGCGCCTTGCGGGCCTGCTCGACGGGGATGCGTTTTCCCCGCATGATGCCGTTGAGGTCGCACACCGCGGCCCTCAGGCTCTGGATGTCGCTTCGGCTTTCAAGCCAGTTCAAAACGTCCGCAATTGCATCGCCCAATTTCAAACCTCTGGTTCCCTGCGGTGTCGCGTCTGAGGCGAGCACCCTATTTCTACGACAAAGCAGCTGATGAGTTCATGAAGGCACCTCCGACATCGGTCGGAAAAGTTTCCTTCATTTTTTCAAGCAGTTAGCCGGTATGTCGGGAGGCATTTCAGGAACCAATTGCGCGATCTGCGATCGCAACATAGCGACAAGGCAAGGGAAAGCCAAGCGGCATCTGGGGTGCAGGAGACACCGGCCTAGCTCCTCGCTTCCGGGAATCTGACCTGCCGCAGGATGTGGGCAGCACCCTCGTCGATGTCGCGAACGATGGCCGCCCGCGCTCGCGCACCGTCCTGCGCCTCGATCGCGGCAACGACTTCCTCGTGATAGTCGATGTCCAGGATGGAGGAGAGGTCGTCCTCGAACCCCACGGCGAGGTTTCTGAGAAACGGGCCGACCTGCATCCACACCGTCTCGATCAGGAAGATCATCTGCTCGTTGCCGCAATGGCGATAGATCGAGAACTTAAAATCGTGGTTCTTCCTGAGATAGTCGCCGATATCGCCTTTGCGGGCCGTCAGGGTCAGTTCTGTGCAATGGCGTCGGATCGCCCGCAGATTGTTGCCGTTGATCAGTTTCGTCGCAAGCTCGGTCGCCGGGCCTTCGAGCAGTGTGCGCACGGCGGTCAATTGCGAGAATCGCTCGGCCGAGATCACCGGCACCTCGACGCTGCCATTCGGCATCGGGCTCAGTGCACGCAATGCCTGCAGCCGCATGAAGGCACTGCGCACCGGCATGTCGCTGGTGCCGAGTTCCCTGGCGAGCTTGCGCGAGGTCAGCTTCTGGCCGGGCAGGAATTGGCCCGACATCAGGGCTCGCACAAGCTCCAGATAGACCTTCTCGTGCAAGGGCACGGTGTCGACGGCGGTCAAACCGAAATGTGTTCTGCCGGCCATTGGCGGGGCGCACCTTCATCCGTTCTGAAAATGACCTGACGACACGCGCCGTGGACAAAGCTTAGGCCCGGCACGGCGGGAACACCCAAGCCGCCGATTGATCGGGCATGATAGACGCTTCGGTCGTTGCGCGGCAAGCCAACCGCCGGAGCCGGCGCGGTGCGGCGGGCTGCCTTCTTTTCCGGCTATCGATCCGGGGCCGGCCCGCTCTTTTCCAGCGCCAGATGCGTCAGCAAATTCCTGGTGATCCGGCCGACGTCGTTCATGGCATCGCCCGCGGGCAAGGCGCCGCACCAGGCGACCGAACTCGCGCAGAAGATCAGGCCGCCCGAGGGCAGATGGCGCAGCGTCATCTCCGCGCAGCGGCGCTCGTCGCGCTCTCTGTCACCTCCTTCGTACCAGCGCGTCGCGTCATGGACGAAGCTGTCCGGGAACCCGGTCGCACGGGCAATGACCATGGTGTCGGGGGATGTGCCCAGATGCGGGTCGGTGGCATCGACCTCGTAGCCGGCGGCGCCGCCAAGCACGATGCCCTCGTCGCCGAAGGTCTCGCTGGTGACGCCGTCGAACAACCACGCGGCCGAGGGCTGACGGCTTTCCGGCGTACGCGTGAAAGGCCGCGCGCCATCGAAACCCATCAGCGAGATGGCGACGCCGGTCAGCGAGAACTCGCCGCGCCCGCTGGCGCGCAGGTAGCCTCCCGGCTGGTTGGTAATCGACAGTGACTGTTCGGCGATGGGGCCGTCCCAGGTCCGGCCCGCCTCGAGCGGCGAGCGGCGCAATTCCATCAGATCGTCCTGGAACGCCACCTTGCCGGCAAAGCCATTGCCGCCGAGATAGGCGATGCTGCCGCCCGCCGCCGCGAATTGGCGCAGCGCATGCTCCATCTCGACCGACATGTATTCGGGATGGCTGCCGGTGATGACCGCCTGATACTCCTGCAGGCCGGCAAGACCCAGTTCGTGCAGGTCGCGGTCGGTGATGAGATCGAAGGCGATATCATTGTTGTGGCAGAAGCGTAGAAAATGCAGGTCGACCGGCAGATTGTGCGGGCAGCCGCAGAGCGGATACTTGTAGTCGTCACGCAGCGTCGCCTTGGGCTTCCTGGTGGAACAGATCGACACGCCGCTGAGGTCGCTGTGATAGTCGTAGAGCGACTTCAGATTGTTATCGATCGCGAAGCGATGGCCGCGATCTTCGCACATCCATTCGTAGAGATGCGCCGGCAGGAATTCGTCCGCGTAAGCGAGATAGGTGGCCGTCGGCACCAGGAACAACAACGGCGCCCGGCGCTCCGACGAAGTGATGAAGAAGACGATACGCTCCGATCCTTCATCGTGACCGACCTCGAAGGCATAGACCCCGGCGGGCGCCTCGGCGGGAACCTGCAATTGGTATGAGGCCGGCCACTGCAACGCCTCCATGTCGTCGTCGTGGCAATGCACGGCGTCGTAATGCGACGGCACCAGCCGGGGGTCGAAACTCGACCCGTCCCAGCGGCGCGAGGTCATGCAGAAGGCGGGCTGGTTGACCGTTTCCAGGAAGAGGACGCGATCGGTGCCTGTCGAGGCGAGCGGGCCTCTCGGCAGCAGGGTCGGAAACGTCCAGGCGATACGGCCAGCCGCGGTTTGCAGCGAGATCGTCGAGAATTTCGCGTTGAGCGACCTGACATCGTTTGCCGTGCTGGTGCCGAAGACCATGTCACCGGTCAGGAGCCGCCACGGCAGGTCGAATCGACGATCCAGGCGAAACGGCGACAGGAGATCGTCCGAATCGATCCGCAGCACGGTCGCGCCGTCGTTCGACGAAATCTCGACCTTGAGCCAGGTGTTTGCCGGCAAGACCACGTCGCTATCGGGCGAGTTGCCGTCGCCGCCTGATATCAGCCGCCCGTCCTGCAAGCCGAGGCGCAGGTTTCCGCTTTCGAACAGCACGCGGGCGCCATCGTTGGGGGTCAAGTATACTTCGAAGGCGACGCCTTCGATCTCGGTGGCCTTGGCAAGTTCCGCCGCCGCGACCCTGAGGAAGGATCCGTGATCGAAATCGCGACGGGACACGGCATTTCCCGTCGGCTCGACGCGCCAGCCCATCGGCTCGGCCGCTTGCGTGTCGAGCCGCACGACGTGCACGTCGCGTACCGGCCGCGACGACGAGACATGGAGGGCGACTGGTGTTCCTGCCGCTGTATGCCAAGGAACGGTATAGCCTGAGACGGCCATGGCGCCGTGGTCGACGGGGCGTTTCATCGCCGCAAAAATCCGCGTCGCGATCCCGGCTGTCGCACTCTCCCCGGCTGTCGCACTCTCCCCGGCTGTCGCACTCTCATTGATGGCAAACTGGACAATTCTTTCATACCTTTGGGTCT
Organism: Mesorhizobium sp. BR115XR7A; assembly: GCF_020165315.1. NCBI lineage: Bacteria > Pseudomonadati > Pseudomonadota > Alphaproteobacteria > Hyphomicrobiales > Phyllobacteriaceae > Mesorhizobium > Mesorhizobium sp. BR115XR7A. The sequence goes on along the minus strand of NZ_JAIUHW010000004.1, from coordinate 224,183 downwards.
GGAGGGCGCATATATCCCCTCGGCCTTGCTTGCTGATGAAGTCCGTAGAAATCTCGCTCAGCCATCGATGGCCTCGGCAATGCGAGTTCTAGGCATCCGTCGCAGGCATCTGCTTGGTGCCTGATCGACGACGACATTATCGCGATCGTCCGAAACCGGACAGTCGTTCTCGAAGGTCGGCCTCTTCATCACAAAACTTGACCTTCACGCACTTGCACGTCCGGCCGCTCTCTGGCTTTTTGGGGTACCCATCCGAACGGACTGATTCGCGTCATGCCGCTCGATTGCAATGTCTTGCAGGCAGTCTGCTTGTGGGTCGTGAAGCGCACGCAATTGGCGAAGGAGAAGCAGGCATGGCCGAGTTCAAGAAGCCGGAAATCTCCGAGATGAGACCCAAGATCACCGTGATCGGCGTCGGCGGCGGCGGCGGCAACGCGATCAACAACATGATCGTGGAACAGCTTCAGGGAACCGAGTTCATTGCCGCCAACACCGATGCCCAGGCGCTGACCATGTCGAAGGCGACGCGGCTGATCCAGCTTGGCGCGCACGTCACGGAAGGCCTTGGCGCCGGCTCGTTGCCCGAGATCGGCCGTGCCGCGGCCGAAGAATCGCTCGACGAGATCATGGATCATCTGGCCGGCACCCACATGTGTTTCGTCACTGCCGGCATGGGCGGCGGCACCGGAACCGGTGCGGCCCCGATCATCGCCCAGGCGGCGCGCAAGGCCGGCATCCTGACGGTCGGCGTCGTCACCAAGCCGTTCACCTTCGAGGGCAGGCGCCGCATGCAGATGGCGGAAGAGGGCATCGAGCGGCTGCGCGAGGCCGCCGACACCGTGATCGTGATTCCCAACCAGAACCTGTTCCGGATCGCCGATGCCAAGACCACTTTTGCCGATGCCTTCGTCATCGCCGACAGGGTGCTTTATTCCGGCGTCAGCTGCATCACTGACCTCATCGTCAAGGAAGGCCTGATCAATCTCGACTTCGCCGACGTCAAATCGGTGATGCGCGGCATGGGCCGCGCCATGATGGGAACCGGCGAGGCTTCGGGCGACGGCCGGGCGATGAAGGCGGCGGAAGCCGCGATCGCCAATCCGCTGCTCGACGAAATGTCGATGAAGGGCGCCAAGGGCGTGCTGGTGTCGATTTCGGGCGGCCGGGACATGACCCTGTTCGAGGTCGACGAGGCGGCTACGCGCATCCGTGAAGAGGTTTATGAGGACGCCGACATCATCGTCGGCGCCATCTTTGACAAGAGCATGGAAGGCCGCTTCAGGGTCTCGGTGGTGGCGACGGGCCTCGATCGTTCGCTCAGCGAGGGTGATGCCGATGCCGGCATGGCACATGGCCATTCCGTGCCGTCCGCCGCACGGACCTTGCAGTAACCTTTCTCTTCGATTGACCTCCCGGGCAGGCGACCCGCGGTATCTGCCGCGTCCCCGGGGCGGAAAAATTGCTCTTCAGGACGCCTTCTCGCCGATGAACTCGAATCGCTCGATCTCGCATTCGCGCGCGACCAGCGCCAGGATTTCCGTCGAGGGTTCGGCGGCGTCGGACTGTCTCCATTCGAGATTGAACGAGTACACGAAGCGGTCGCGGCTGGGATCATGCTCGATCTTGGCAAGGCGCGCGCCGTAGCCGAGCGGCCGCACCATCTCCGGAAGGTCAGGTGGGGATTCGTTTGCCCAGGAAACCGACAGGATCGCATGGTGATCGCGCGGCAACTTGAGGTCGACCCATTTCAACACCTGAAGTGTCAGTAGCGTCAGCACGGTCGCAATTGCCGCAAGACCAAACTGGCCGCCGCCAACGGCAAGTCCGATCATCGTCATGATCCACATGGTGGCCGCGGTGGTGATTCCAGTCACGAGATCGCCGCGCCGAAGGATGGCGCCGCCGCCGATGAAGCCGACGCCGGTCAGCACGCCAAGCGGCAGACGCAGCACGTCCATGCTGGCGAAGAAGTCCATTCCCTTGCCCGTGGTATCAAGCAGTATGTTGGCCTGGATCATGGCCACAGCGGCTGCCAGGGCGACCAGGATGGTCGTGCGAAGCCCGGCGGTGTGGCCGCGCGCTTCCCTGTTCAGGCCGATGAAGAAACCAGCCAGCAGCGCAAGCAGCAACCGGGCGACAAGATCGGGCCATGTCGGATGAAGTGGCATATCGCAGCAAAGCGGCTCGAACATCGCCCTGTCAGGGCGGCGCTGGTGCTCCGCCCTCCATTTTTCTCAGGATTTCGGCGCCCTCGCTGACGACGTTGCTTGCGGCTGGCCGGTACGTCGCGACCTCGGGCTGTCGATGTAAGAACCTTTTTGCCTTCGTGAGGTTCCCGGCGAACCGTCGCGCGGCAGCCGACCAAACGCCATGCAATTTGAAGGTGGCGCTTGACTTCGTCCGATCCGTGTGAAAAATTTTGCAGCAACTGATAAAAATATCACCGGGATGGAAACGTGGTTGGTTTTGGAAACGGCCTTTTGCGGGACGATGATGCCAGCATGGCGGCGCGGGCCGCGTGGCTTCATTACGCCGGCGGCCTGACCCAGTCCGAGGTCGCCAAGCGGCTGGGGCTGACCAGCCTCAAGGCGCACCGCCTCATCACCAAGGCCAACCAGGAAGGCCTGGTGAAGGTCTATATCGACGGCGAAGTGTCGGAATGCGTCGAGCTCGAGGACGAATTGTCCCGCCGCTACGGCCTCGACTATTGCGAGGTGGTTCCGGATTTCGATTCCGAGGATCTGCCGCTCAAGGCGCTCGGCATCGCCGGCGCGCAGTTCCTCAAGCGCGAGATCGAGCGCGGCGAGCAGGCGCTGATCGGCGTCGGCCATGGCCGCACGCTCGCGGCCTGCGTGGAATATCTGCCGCGCACCACCACCGACCGCATCCGTTTCGTCTCGCTGCTTGGTGGCCTGACGCGGAAATTCTCGGCCAACCCGCATGATGTCATCCACCGTCTCGCCGAACGCACCGGTGCCGAAGCCTATGTGATGCCGGTGCCGATGTTCGCCAACACGGCGGAGGACCGCATCGTGCTGCTGGGCCAGAAGGGCATTAGTGAGGTCTTCGATCTCGCCAGATCCGCCGACCTGTTGTTTGCGGGCATCGGCACCGCCGAACGCGAGGCTTCGCTTGTCGCCACCGGCATGATCGAGAAGGGCGAGATGGAGGAGATCCGTCGCAATGGCGGTGTCGGCGAATTGCTCGGCCATTTCTTTGACGAGGCCGGCAAGGCAGTGGCGACGACCGTTTCCAACCGGGCGCTGGCACTGGCGCGCGAGGATATCGCCAGCCGCCGGATTGTCGCCGTCGCCGGCGGCAGGATTAAGGTTCGCGCAATCAAGTCGGTGCTGGAGGGGCGCTATCTCAAGGGCCTGATAACGGACGAGCGCACGGCGCGATCGCTCGTGGAAGAGACGCCGGTCGGGTAGCCGGCAACAGTCCAGTTGAAACTACCCTGTGGAGGAGAAGACGAAATGCATGAGAAAGAGAAAGACCTGATAGATGCCTTCCTGCGCGGACAAGTCGACCGTCGTGGACTGATCAAGGGCCTGGGTGCCATGGGTCTCGCCGCCGGCACCGCCGGCACGCTGCTCAACCTCGGCCAGACCCGCGCGCTTGCCGCGGACTTCGACTGGCAGGCGCATAAGGGCAAGACCATCAAGCTCTTGCTCAACAAGCATCCCTATGCCGACGCCATGATCGCCAATCTTGAGAACTTCAAGAAGCTGACCGGCATGAACGTCGTCTACGACGTATTCCCCGAAGACGTCTATTTCGACAAGGTGACGGCCGCATTGTCGGCGAGCTCGCCCGAATATGATGCCTTCATGACCGGCGCGTACATGACCTGGACCTATGGCCCAGCCGGCTGGATCACCGACCTCAACGAATGGATCAAGGATCCGGCCAAGACCAACCCGAACTATGCTTGGGACGACTTCCTGCCAGGCGTCAAGAATTCCTGCGCCTGGAACGGCAAGCCGGGCGGAGCTTTGGGATCGGAAGACGCCAAGCAGTGGTGCATTCCGTGGGGGTTCGAGCAGAACAACATCACCTACAACAAGGCGATGTTCGACAAGGCGGGCGTCAAGGTTCCCGGCAATATGGACGAGATGGTGGCCGCTGCCGCCAAGCTCACCAAGGATGTCGGCGGCGGCGTCTACGGCATTGGTGTGCGCGGCTCGCGCTCCTGGGCGACCATACACCCGGGGTTCCTGTCGGCCTACGCCAATTTCGATCAGAAGGACCTGAACGTGTCGGCCGACGGTAAATTGTCGGCCGCCATGAACACCGCCCAGTCCAAGGCTTTCCACAAGCAGTGGGTGCAGATGATCCAGGAGAGCGGCCCGAAGGACTGGTCGACCTACACCTGGTACCAGGTCGGCACCGATCTGGGCGCCGGCGCCTCGGCGATGATCTTCGACGCCGATATCCTTGGCTACTTCATGAATGGTGGCGACAACAAGATGGCCGGCAAGCTTGCCTTCGCCGCCTTCAAGGCGAATCCGGAGGCCAAGGCACCAACGCCGAACATCTGGATCTGGTCGCTGTCGATGTCCAACTTCTCCAAGGACAAGGACGCCACATGGTACTTCATGCAATGGGCCTCCGGACCTGAGCATGCGCTGTTCGGCGCCACCAAGATGGATTTCGTCAACCCAGTCCGCCAGTCGGTCTGGAAAGATGAGGTCTTCCGCGAGAAGCTGAACAAGAGCTATCCGGGCTATGTCGAGATGTTCGACGCCTCGGCACCCGGCGCCTCGATCAAGTTCACGGCGCAGCCGTTGTTCTTCGATCTCACCACCGAATGGGCGGCGACGCTGCAGAAGATGGTGTCCAAGGAAGTGCCGGTCGACGAGGGCCTCGACAAGCTCGCCGAGAGCATCAACGGCCAGCTCAAGGAAGCCGGCCTCGGTTAAGTCGCAACGAGGGCCGGCCTGCTTGGCGGTTCGGCCCTCGCCACATCTTTCATGTTTGCGATGCGGTGCCGAAAGGTGGCCGCCATTTCGCCCCACCGGCCGCCTTGCTCCCTTGGGCGGCCGGCCGGGCGAAGCGACAGCAACAACGGAGCAGCTCGATGACTGCGGTGGTATCGCAAAGGCTCAAGCCATCCGGCTTCAGGATCAGCAAGCGGGTGCTGCCCTATGTGCTCAGCCTGCCGGCCTTGCTGGTCTGCATAGGCATCCTGATCCCGTTCCTGACCTCGGTCGTTTACTCGTTCCAACGCTATCGTCTGAGCCAGCCCTGGGCGCGCCAGTTCAACTGGGGCGACAACTACATTTCCTTCTTCACCGACCCGAAATTCTGGAACACGTTGAAAGTGTCGCTGCTCTATGCCGGCACCACGGTCGTGCTGGAACTGCTTCTCGGTCTCGCCATCGCGCTGCTGCTGCAGAAGCGCTCGACGCTCAACAACTTCATCTCGATCATGCTGTTGATGCCGCTGATGACGGCGCCCGCGCTGGCAGCACTGATGTGGAAGCTGATGACCAATCCGGGCTTCGGCGTGCTGAGCTATCTCGCCAGCCTCATCGGGCTGCAGGATTTTCGCTGGGCGTCGTCACCGTCGACGGCGCTGTTCACCGTCGTGCTGGTCGACATCTGGGTCTACACGCCCTTCATCATGATCCTGCTGCTTGCCGGCCTGCGCAGCCTGCCGACGCAGCCCTTCGAGGCCGCCGCGCTCGACGGCGTGCCGAGGAGCTTCGTCTTCTTCCGCATCACCTTGCCGATGCTGACGCCCTACATCCTGACGGCGACCTTGTTTCGCCTGCTCGATTCCATCCAGCAGTTCGACATCATCTACGCCATGACACAGGGCGGGCCGGGCGACACACTGACCGTGTTCCAGGTCGAGGCCTATCTCAACTTCTTCCAGTCGACCAATGTCGGCCGCTCGGCGGCGCTGATGATCATCCTGTGGGCGATCACCTATTTCCTCTCCAACATCTTCATCAAGAACTGGCTCAGGCTGCGCGAACGCGCCCGCGGCCAGGCATAGGAGGCGGCGATGGAACATACCTCGCTTCTCGAACGCATCCTGCGCGGCGCGGCACTGACGCTGGTCGTGATCTTCTTCATGTTCCCGATCCTGTGGATCTTCATGATGTCGTTCCAGACCAACGAGACCATTCTGCGCATCCCGCCGCAGCTCATCTTCGAACCGACGCTCGCCAACTACACGGCGTTGATCACCGGCAAGCTGATGACGGCCGCCGGCACGCTCGACATCGCCTTCATGCGCAACCTCTGGAACTCGGTATTCCTGTCGGTGACCTCGGTGGCGGTTTCACTGCTGCTCGGCGTGCCGGCGGCCTACGCCTTCGCGCGCCACAAATTCCGCGGTTCGGAAGACATCGCCTTCACGCTGCTGTCGTTCAAGTTCGCGCCGGCACTTCTGGTGCTGCTGCCGCTGACCCTCTATTTCCAGAAGCTCGGCCTGGCCAACACCTATATCGGGCTGATCTGGGTCTACCAGCTGATCTGCCTGCCGCTGATCCTGTGGATCGTGCGCGGCTATTTCGAGGATATTCCGGCCGACATCGAATATGCCTACCGCATCGGCGGCCATTCCTGGTTCGCCACCTTTCGCAAGATCGCGCTGCCGCTCGCCGGCCCTGGCATCGCGGCGGCCGGCCTGCTCGCCTTCATCTTCGCCTGGAACAATTTTGTCTTCGCGCTGGTCTTGGCTTCGGCCGACAAGCAGCCGGTGACCGTCGGCGCGTTGGCCTTCATCACTTCATCGGGCATCCAGTACGGCCAGATTTCGGCGGCCATCGTCCTGTCGATCACGCCGACGTTGGCTCTCGCCCTCTACGCACAGCGCTATCTGGTCGAAGGCCTGTCGCTCGGCGCGGTGAAAGGATAGAAATGGCCAGCCTCGAACTCAGAAACGTCGTCAAGCGCTACAAGAGCCAGACCGTCCTCGACAATCTGTCGCTGACCGTCGCCGATGGCGAAACGCTGGTGCTGTTTGGTCCCTCGGGCGCCGGCAAGACTGTGCTGTTGCGGCTGGTCGCCGGCGTCATCGATCCGGACGAAGGCAAGATCCTCATCGGCGGCGAGGACATGACCGATGTCGACGCGGAATTCCGCGGCGTCGGCATGGCGTTCCAGAATTTCGCGCTGTTTCCGCATATGAGCGCTTTCGACAATATCGCGACGCCGCTGGCGGCCAAGCGCTCGTCGCAGAGCGCGATCAAGGCCGGTGTCGAGAGCGTCGCCAAATTGTTGAAGATCGGCCATGTGCTGAGCCACAAGCCGCGCGCGCTCTCCAACGGCCAGAAGCAGCGCACGGCCCTTGCCCGCGCTTTGGTCGGTTCGCCGCCGCTGCTTCTGCTCGACGATCCCTTGCGCAATGTCGACGCCAAGCTGCGTTTCGAGATGCGGCTCGAACTGCCGCGGCTGCTCGCCGATCGCGGCGCCACCGTCGTTTACGTTACCCAGGACTACAAGGAAGCCATGGCGCTCGGCGACCGCATCGCGGTGATGTCGCAAGGCGTCATCAGGCAGCTTGGCACGCCCGAGCAGATCTATCGTGAGCCGGCCAACGTCGAGATCGCGCGGCTGTTCGGCGATCCGACCATCAACCTGCTCGACGTCAAGCCCGGGCGCGATGCCCGGGGGGTCTATGTCGGCCTGTCCAACGTACAGGTCCATCTCGCCGATGCTCCGGAGGCCGCCATCGGCCGCGACTGCATCATCGGGCTGAGACCCGAGGCCCTGCATTTCGTTGGCGAAAACGAACCCGGCGCCATTCCGGTAACGGTCGAGGCGGAGACGCCGCTCAACGAAAAGATCGTCACCCTGGTGCGCACCGTGCGCGGCCGTGAAATCCTGGTCTCGCGCCCGGCCGGAACGCCGGGGCGCAGCGAAGGCAAGGCGCATATCGCCGTCGACGGCAAGAGCGCCCTGCTGTTCGATCGGGCGAGTGGCGAGCGCATCGGCGCCAGGAATGTCGTCAAACTGCGCAACGGAGAAGCGGCATGAGCCCGAGCGCGCTCACCATATCAGGCGTCGACAAATTCTATGGCCCGATCGACAGGGGCGTTCACGCCGTCAAGAACCTGACGATGGAGATCGGCAAGGGCGAAATCGTGGCGCTGCTCGGCTCGTCGGGCTGCGGCAAGACCTCGACCTTGCGAATGATCGCTGGCTTCGAGGAGGTGTCGCGTGGCGCGATCGCGGTCGCCGGCCGCAAGGTACACATCTTGCCGCCGGTCAAACGCAATGTGGCGATGGCCTTCGAGGGCTATTCGCTCTATCCGCCGCTCACCGTGCGCGAGAACATGGCCTTTGCCCTCAAGGCCGCAAGGCTGCCCAGGAGCGAGGTCGACGCCAAGGTCGCCAGCATCGCAAAGCTGCTGGAGATCGAGGACATATTGGAGCGCTATCCTAGCTCTATTTCGGGTGGCCAGCAGCAGCGCGCCAGCCTTGGCCGGGCGCTGATCCGCGAGGCCGACCTGCATCTGCTCGACGAGCCGATGGGGCAGCTCGAGCCGCAGCTTCGCGCCGTGCTGCGCGGCCGCATCAAGCACTTCATCAAGGAACGCGGTCTGACAGCGATCCTGGTCACCCACGACCAGACCGAGGCGAACGCGCTGGCCGACCGCATCGCGGTGATGGAGGGCGGCGTGCTGCAGCAGTTCGACACGCCGGACCGGATCAAGGAGCGCCCTGCGAACCTGTTCACCGGCACCTTCGTCGGCGAGCCGCCGATGAACGTCTTCGAAGCCTTTGTCGGCACGACCGCCGGCCGCATCAGTCTCAAGCTGCCCGACGGGCTGTCGCTCGACTACGACAAGGACGCTTTCAGCGCTCCGGTTCGCGACCAGCTGCTCAGCCGCGAGCGGGTGGTCATCGGCATCAGGCCCTATGCGGTCCGGCGTTCGAAGGAGGGAGTTCCGGCTAGGGTCTCGGCCAACCAATGGCTCGGCGACCAGACCCACATCGCCGCCGACTTCGCCGGCGGCTCGCTGGTCCTGGTGGAGCATGACCGCACCCGGCTCGACCTCGGCGCGCCCATCAATGTCAGCATCGATCCCAAAAACCTGCACGTCTTCGACCAGGCGAGCGGCATTGCGATCTCGCACGGCATGGAGCTCGCGTGATGCGCGATCTATTAATAGGCATCGATGCCGGCACTTCCGTCATCAAGTCCATCGCTTTTGACACGAAGGGCCGCCAGATCGCGGCCGCGGCAACGCCGAACCATTATGAGACGCTGCCGGGCGGCGGCGCCGAACAGGATCTGGCCCGCACATGGGCCGATGCCGCCACCACCTTGCGCCAGCTTGCCGACAAGGTGCCCGATCTCGCCAGCCGGACCGTCGCCATCGCGGTGACCGGGCAGGGCGACGGCACCTGGCTGATCGACGGCAAGGGCGAGCCGGTGGCCAAGGGTTGGCTCTGGCTCGACGCGCGCGCCGCCGGCGTCGTCGAGGAAATCCGTGCGCGGCCCGATGACCGGCTGCGCTTCGAGAAGACCGGCAGCGGGCTCGCCGCCTGCCAGCAAGGCTCGCAGTTCGCCTTCATGAAACGCACCATGCCCGAAATGCTCGGCAAGGCGGCGACCGCGTTCCACTGCAAGGATTGGCTCTATTTCAAGCTGACCGGCGAACGCGCCACCGATCCGTCCGAAGGGACCTTCACTTTCGGCGACTTCCGCACCCGTGACTACAGTGGGGACGTGCTCGACGTCCTCGGCGTCACCGATCTCAGGCACCTGCTGCCGCCGATCGTCGACGGCACGAGCCACAGCGCCGGACTGTCGCCGGCCGCCGCCGGCGTCACCGGCATGCTTGCCAGCACACCCGTCGTGCTCGGTTATGTCGACGTCGTCTGCACCGCGCTCGGCGCCGGCCTCCTCGACCGCGAGCGCAAGCCCGGCTGCTCGATCATCGGTTCCACCGGCATGCATATGCGGCTGGCCGAGACCCCTGATGATGTGCAGCTCAACGAAGCGGCGACCGGTTATACGATGGCAATGCCGGCGCCGGGCGTCTTCGCGCAGATGCAGTCCAACATGGCGGCGACGCTCAACATCGACTGGGTGCTTGGCCTCGCTTCGGGCATTCTCGCCTCGCAAGGCATAACCCGCAGCAATGGCGAGATGATCGCGCTGGTCGATGCCTGGATCGCGGCCTCGCAGCCGGCTTCGCTGCTCTACCAGCCCTACGTGTCGGAAGCCGGCGAGCGCGGACCGTTCGTCGATGCCAATGCCAGGGCAGGCTTCGTCGGCATTTCGTCGCGTCACGGCTACGCCGATCTGGTGCGCGCCGTCTTCGAAGGCTTGGCCTTCGCGGCGCGCGATTGCTACGCCGCCATGGGCCCGCTGCCGCGCGAAATTCGCCTGACCGGCGGCGCCGCCAGAAGCCCGGCGCTGCGCAAGATCCTGGGTGCGGCCATTGGTGCCGACACGCGCACCAGCGCGCGCGAGGAGGCCGGTGCGGCCGGTGCCGCAATGATCGCGGCGGTCTGCGTCGGTCAATACGCCTCCATGGACGAATGCGTCGGCGAATGGGTGACGCCGCTGCTCGGCGAGGCCGAGCCGAGCGACCCGGATCTCGCCGCGATCTACGACAGGATGACCCCGTCCTACATGCTGGCGCACCAGGCCCTGCGGCCGGTCTGGCGTGCCATGGCGACATCGCAGGAAAATTGAGAAGTCGAGTATGCTGAGGAAAATAGCGATCATTGGCGACAACTTCATGCTGCCGGAGGTGTTTCGCGCCAAAATCGAGAAGGTGGCCAGTGGCGACCTCGATATCAGGACATTGCAGACGGCCTGGCCCGACGAGCCGATGGAGTTCGGCAACGCCGCGCTCGGCCTCGACAAGGTCAAGGAATATTTCGGCCATCCCGACGAGGTCGTCGACTTCATCGGCGATGCCGAAATCCTCGTCACCCAGCTTGCGCCCCTGTCGGAGGGCATGATGCGGCGCCTGCCGGGGCTCAAGCTGGTCGCGGTGTCGCGCGGCGGCCCGATCAACATCGACATGGAAGCGGCCAGGGTGCACGGCATCACCGTGGTCAATGTGCCCGGCCGCAACGCCACTGCCGTGGCTGAGTTTACCATCGGCGCCATCCTGGCCGAGACGCGGCTGATCCGGGTCGGCCACGAGGCCTTGCGCAAGGGGGAATGGCGCGGCGATCTCTACCGCGCCGACCGCACCGGCCGCGAGCTCGGCGAAATGACCGTCGGCGTGGTCGGCTACGGCAATATCGGCACGAAGGTGGTGCGCCTGCTGCGCGCCTTCGGCTGCCACGTCCTGGTCAGCGATCCCTATGTGCAACTGAGCGCCGAGGACCGCAACGCTGGCGTCGAACTGGTTGCGCTCGACGACCTCCTGTCGCGCTCCGATGTGGTCACGCTGCATTCACGGGTGACGCAGGAGACACGCGGTCTGATCGGCAAGGACACCATCGCGCGGATGAAGCCGGGCGTGATCTTCGTCAATACGGCGCGTGGCCCGCTGGTCGACTACGACGCACTCTACGAGGCGCTGGTTTCAGGGCAGATCGCCAGCGCCATGCTGGAAACCTTCGCGGTCGAACCGGTGCCGTCGGACTGGCCCTTGCTGCAGCTGCCCAATGTGACGCTGACGCCGCATATCGCCGGCGCTTCGGTGCGCACCGTGACCTATGCCGCCGAGCAGGCCGCCGAGGAAGTGCGCCGCTACCTGGCCGGCCTGCCTCCGGTCAATCCGTGCTGAGAGCGATGGCCATGATGCGAAAATCAGGCAGTGGGGCGACGGCAAGATGAGCGTCGGCCCTGACATAGTCGACCTCTTCGTCATTGGCGGCGGCGTCAACGGCGCCGGCATCGCGCGCGACGCCGCCGGCCGCGGGCTTTCCGTCATCCTGTGCGAAAAGGACGATCTCGCCGAAGGCACCAGCTCGCGCTCGGGCAAGCTCGTCCATGGCGGTCTGCGCTACCTCGAATATTACGAGTTCCGCCTGGTGCGCGAGGCGCTGATCGAGCGCGAGGTGCTGCTGGAATCGGCGCCGCACATCATCTGGCCGATGCGCTTCGTGCTGCCGCACAGCCCGGACGACCGGCCGGCATGGCTGGTGCGGCTCGGCCTCTTCCTCTACGACCACCTCGGCGGCCGCAAGCGGCTGCCCGCCACGCGGACGCTCGACCTGCGCACCGCGCCCGAGGGGGCGCCGATCAAGGACAGCTTCAAGCGCGGTTTCGAATATTCGGACTGCTGGGTCGACGATGCCCGCCTCGTCGTCATCAATGCGCTCGACGCCGCCGAACGGGGAGCGAAGGTCCTCACCCGCACCGCCTGCACCGCGGCCAGCCGCGAGGGCGGCCTCTGGGTTGTCGAGATGCGCGACGTCAGGACCGGCATCAAGACCAGTGTACGGGCCCGCGCGCTGATCAATGCCGCCGGCCCTTGGGTCAATGACATCGTCAACCGCGTTGCCGGCCAGAACTCCAGGCGCAACGTCCGCCTCGTCAAGGGCAGCCATATCGTCGTACCCAAATTCTGGGAGGGAAGGCAGGCTTATCTCGTCCAGAACAACGACAAGCGCGTCATCTTCATCAATCCCTACCAGAACGACCTGGCCTTGATCGGAACCACCGACATCCCCTACGAGGGCCGGCCCGAGGATGTGAGGGCGGATGAGAGCGAGATCGATTACCTCATCAAAGTGGTCAACCGCTATTTCAAGCGCGGCCTTGCGCGGGGCGACGTGGTCCATTCGTTCTCCGGTGTCCGGCCGCTCTATGACGACAACGCCGACAATCCGAGCGCGGTGACGCGCGACTATATTTTCGAACTCGACGCGCCGGACGCGCAGGCGCCACTGCTTTCCGTCTTCGGCGGCAAGATCACCACCTTCCGCAAACTGGCCGAGCACGCGCTGGACAGGATCGCACCGTTCTTTCCCCGCATGGGCAAAGCCTGGACCGCGAAGGTGCATCTGCCCGGCGGCGACATCGCCAATGCCGACTTCGAACAGTTTCTTGGCAACCTCGCAAGCGAGTATCCATGGATGCCGGCATCGCTGCTCAAGCATTACGGCCGGCTCTATGGCACCAGGACGCGGTCCGTGGTCGGCGGCGCCCGATCACTCGCCGCACTGGGGCGGTGCTTCGGCAAGGATTTCTTCGAGCGCGAGGCGAACTACCTCTTTGAACAGGAATGGGCGGAAGACGCGGCCGACATTCTCGAACGGCGCACCAAGCATGGCCTGCATTTGTCCTCCGAGGAGAAGTCGGCCTTCGAGCATTGGTGCGCGAGCCGGCAGGCGAGGGCAGGTTGATGGCGCTCATCGCCCCTGTTCTGCGCCCGCGTTGAAGGGATCGCGACCTTGGCTTTCACGCTCTCCCTCAACACCAATCCGCTGGTCAACCGCTTCGCCGAGCCGGACGATCTGATCGATACCGTCGCCTATGAGATCGGCATTCGCGACGTTCAGCTCACGCATGAATTCGTCAACCCAGGCTGGCCGGCGGCGACGATCGTCAAGTTCGTCCGCCTGTTCCGCAACGCCTTGGATCGCACCGGCGTGCGCGTCACCTCCGGCATGACCGGCCCCTATGGCCGGCTGAACCATTTCGGCCATCCGGATGCCGATGTGCGCCGCTACTATGTCGACTGGTTCAAGACCTTCGCCGACATCTCGGCCGAGCTTGGCGCCAGCGGCATGGGCACGCAGTTCGCCATCTTCACGCATCGGGACTATGACGATCCCGCCCGTCGCGCCAGGCTGTTCGACATCGCGCTGGACTGCTGGCGCGAGGTCGCCGAGCACGCCCGGGCGGCAGGCCTGACCTATCTGTTCTGGGAGCCGATGTCGGTCGGTCGCGAATTCGGTCACACGATCGAGAATTGCCGGATGCTGCAGGACGCGATTGACGCGGCCGGCATGGCCATTCCGCTGGAGATGATGGTCGACATCGACCATGGCGACGTCACTTCCTCCAATCCGGCCGACATCGATCCCTATGCCTGGGCCGAAGCTTTTCCCCTGAAGTCGCCGATCATCCACATCAAGCAATCGTCGATGAACAAGGGTGGCCATTGGCCATTCACCGCGGCCCACAACAAGGACGGCCGCATCACGCCTGAGAAGCTGCTGGAGACGGTGCGACGCGGCGGCGGCACCGACAACGAAATCTGTCTCGAACTATCCTTCCGCGAGCGCGAGCCGGTCGACCATCAGGTGGTCGCCATGATCCGCGAGTCGGTCGACTTCTGGGCGCCCTTCATCGAGACCGGCAGGCCTGGCCTGCTGCCGAAAGCCGGATAGAAATCGGACAGGAGCCCATGGGCTCCTGTCCATGAAATGCAACCGGATCGAACTCAGGCGAATTTCGGATCGAGGCTGCCCGACTTGTAGCGCTTGGCCATTTCCGAAACCGGTAGCGGCTTGATCTTCGGCGCATTGCCGGCGGTGCCGAACTGCTCGAAGCGCTCCTTGCAGAGCTTCCTCATCGCCGCCATCGCCGGCGTCAGATATTTGCGCGGATCGAACTCGCTGGGATTTTCGGTCAGCACCTTGCGGATCGCGCCGGTCAGCGCCATGCGGTTGTCGGTGTCGATGTTGATCTTGCGCACGCCATGCTTGATGCCGCGCTGGATCTCTTCCACCGGGACGCCCCAGGTCGGCTTCATCTGGCCGCCATATTTGTTGATGATCTCCTGCAGGTCCTCCGGCACCGAGGACGAGCCGTGCATGACCAGATGCATGTTCGGCAAGCGCCGGTGGATCTCCTCGATCACGTTCATCGCCAGCACCGCGCCGTCAGGCTTGCGCGAGAATTTATAGGCGCCGTGGCTGGTGCCCATGGCCACCGCCAGCGCATCGACATGGGTATCGCGCACGAACTGTTCGGCCTGCACCGGATCGGTCAGGAGCTGGTCGTGGCTGATCGCGCCTTCGACGCCGTGGCCGTCTTCCTGCTCGCCGCCGCCGCTCTCGAGCGAGCCCAGCACGCCGATCTCGCCTTCCACCGACACGCCGCCCCAATGCGCCATGTCGACGACGCGCTTGGTGATGCCGGAATTATAGGCATAGTCGGCCGGCGACTTGCCGTCTTCCTTGAGTGAGCCGTCCATCATCACCGAGGTGAAGCCGTGCTGGATCGCGGTGACGCAGGTGGCTTCGTTGTTGCCATGGTCGAGGTGCATGCAGACAGGGATGTCGGGATGGATTTCGACCAGCGCGTCGATCAGCTTGGCCAGCACCACGTCATTGGCGTAGGCACGGGCGCCGCGGCTCGCCTGCAGGATGACCGGGGACTTGGTCTCCTCGGCAGCCTCCATGATGGCGAGGCCCTGTTCCATGTTGTTCATGTTGAAGGCCGGCACGCCATAGCCGTATTCGGCGGCGTGATCGAGCAATTGTCTCAGTGTGATGCGAGCCAACGATTAGTCTCCCGTATCTGGTTTCGAACTGTGGTTGCGGGCCGCCCGCGCATCGTTCAGCCCACCGATGCTTCTGGCCGGAATCCCGCGCAACCGCAACCGTGACAGACCGTCCCGGCAGCAATTCTTGTTACAGCGGCGCGATAAAAGCCGGCGAAATATCCCACGGAAATATCTCATTATCACAAAAATTATGATACTTACGCGATCATATCTGTTATATCTTCGCTCGATCAAGGAGCCAGGCTTCTGCGTTGGCGGGTCGGCGAGAATGAAGAGCGACAACAGACGCCAAGGCATCATTGACTTCCTGGTGGACGCCGGCGCGGCGAGCGTCGACGATCTTGCCTCCCGCTTTGGCGTCTCCAGGATGACCGTGCATCGCGACCTCGACGAGCTCGAGGAGAGCGGTTTGCTGCGCAAGGTGCGCGGCGGCGCCTCGATCCAGCCGAGCAGCCTTTTTGAAAGCGATTTCCGCTACCGGCAGAAGCAGGCGATCGGGGAAAAACAGCGCCTTGCGGCGGCGGCCGTGGCTATGATCGAACCCGGCCAGACGGTCATCATCGACGACGGCTCGACCGCGGGCGGTATCGCGCGGTATCTCGCCGATCTCAGGCCGCTGACGGTGATCACCAACAATCTCGCCGTCATCCAGGATCTGGCCGGTGCCGCAGGCATCAACCTGATCGCGCTTGGCGGCCAGTACTCGAAGAAATTCCACGGCTTCTTCGGCCTGCTCGCCGAGGCTTCGCTGCGGTCGCTGCGCGCCGATGTCGCCTTCCTGTCGTCGTCCGCCATCCATGGCGCCTCCGCCTTCCATCAGGACCAGGAAGTGGTGCAGGCCAAGCGACTGATGATGGCCGCGGCGACAC
Organism: Mesorhizobium sp. BR115XR7A; assembly: GCF_020165315.1. NCBI lineage: Bacteria > Pseudomonadati > Pseudomonadota > Alphaproteobacteria > Hyphomicrobiales > Phyllobacteriaceae > Mesorhizobium > Mesorhizobium sp. BR115XR7A. Next base: position 207,922 of record NZ_JAIUHW010000004.1, on the reverse strand, counting down.
GCAAATATCTGCTGGTGGATCACGGCAAGTTTGGCCGCAGCGCGCTGCATTTCCTGGCCGATCTCAAGGCATTCGACGCCGTCTTCACCGGGCGCGGGCCGGAGCCCGGAATGCGCGACACGCTGGATGCGGCCGGCGTCTCGCTGACGGTGGTCGCCGACAAGGATTGATGATCAAACGGGGACTGAGGACCAAGGAGTGTACGCGTGGTTTACTGGGTCGGTACAAGCTGGAAGATGAACAAGACGCTCGCCGAGGCGCTTGATTTTGCAGGCGCACTGGCCGGCTTCGTGGCGGGTTTCGACGATCGCATCCAGCCTTTCGTCGTCCCGCCTTTCACGGCGGTGCGAGAGGTCGGGCAGGCGCTGTCGACGACGCGCGTCAAGGTCGGCGCGCAGAACATGCATTGGGCCGACGCCGGCGCCTGGACTGGCGAGATCTCGCCGGTGATGCTGAACGATTGCGGCCTAGACCTGGTCGAACTCGGCCACAGCGAAAGGCGCGAGCACTTCGGCGAGACCGACCGCACGGTCGGGCTGAAGACGGCGGCGGCGGTCAAGCACGCACTGATACCGCTGATCTGCGTCGGCGAGACGCTGGCCGAGCGCGAAAGCGGCAAGGCCGATGCGGTGGTGACCGGCCAGGTCGAGGGTGCACTGCAATTCCTCGAGGGCGAGGCGAGGGGAGCAAAAATCCTGTTCGCCTACGAGCCGGTCTGGGCGATCGGCGACAAGGGCATTCCGGCCAGTTCCGACTATGCCGACAAGCAGCAGGCGCTGATCAAGAAGGTCGCGGGGGGTCTGCTGCCGTCCGTGCCGCCGGTGCTCTATGGCGGCAGCGTCAATCCCGGCAATGCCGCGGAACTGATCGCCCAGCCCAACATCGACGGCTTGTTCATCGGCCGCTCGGCCTGGCAGGCCGAAGGCTACATCGACATCCTGCGCCGCGCGTCGGCCGCCATCTGAATCATCGAACTGGAAAGGACAAAAAATGAAAATAGCCATTGGAGCCGACAGCGCCGGCAAGCCGCTGCTCGACGTCATATCAGCGCATCTGGCGACCAAGCCGGGGCTCACCGTCAGCGACCTCAGCCAGGCCGGCTTCTATGCCGATCTGTCGCGGAAACTTGCCCAGACGATCGTCGACGGCGAGAACGATCGCGGCATCCTGTTCTGCGGCACCGGCATCGGCGTCTCGATCTCGGCCAACAAGGTGCCGGGCATCCGCGCCGCACTCACCCACGACACCTATTCGGCCGAACGCGCGGCGAAATCCAATAACGCCCAGATCATCACCATGGGCGCCCGCGTCATCGGCCCGGAACTGGCCAAGGCCATTGTCGATACCTGGCTGGCCTCGGAGTTCGACGAGAAGGGACCGTCGGCCGGCAACGTCCAGGCGATCGACAGGCTCGATGCGGCGAAGAGCTAAGCGAGACTGTCGCGCATCGCGCCGATGACGGTGACGGCCGAAGCCGCACCGGGATCGATATGGCCGAGCGAGCGCTCGCCGAGCCGCGACGAGCGGCCCTTGGCGGCGATCATGTCCTTGGTCGATTCCGCGCCGCGCTCGGCGGCGGCAAAAGCGGCCTGGAGGCTTTCGGCAAGGTTTTTTCCTGCTGCATTGCTGGCGCCGGCCGCTTCCGCCGCCGGTTGCCAGGCGTCGACCATTGTCTTTTCGCCGGTTTCGGCCTTGCCGCGATCCTTGATGCCTTGCGCCATGGCCTGCAGCAGCGCGACGACATCGGCATCCGCCAGCGTTGCCTTGCCCTTGACGGCGGCGGCGGCGCGCATGAAGGCGGTGGCATAGAGCGGGCCGCAGGACGCGCCGACGGCATTGAGAAACGATTTCGCCGCGGCGTTGAGGAGCGCGGTCGGCTCGGCCGCCGTAAGGTCGAGCGATGCCAGAGCATCGCGCGCGGCGTTGAACCCGAGCGCCATGGCAATGCCGTGGTCGGCGTCGCCGATGACGCCGTCGAGCTGACAAAGCCGGTCCCTGTCGGCTTCCATCGCCACGGCGATCGCATCGAACATTCTTTTCAGGTCGAACGCGGCGATGGTCATGGAGCGCTCCTCAGCCGGCACGGAACATGGCGCAGTCGCAGGGGTGGTCGAGCATCGCCTGCAATTCTTCGTCGAGATGGAAAAGCGTCACCGAAGCGCCGGCCATTTCCAGCGACGTGCAGTAGTTGCCGACCCAGGTCGCGTGGACCGAAACGCCGATGGCGTCGAGCCTCTGCTTGACCCGGCGGTTCATGATGTAGAGCTCCATCAGCGGCGTCGAACCCAGCGAATTGACCAGCACCGCGACCTTGTCGCCGCGCTTCGGCGCCATCTCGGCGAAAATCTTGTCCAGCATCGCGTCGGTGATTTCGTCGGCGGTCCCGAGCTTGCCGCGGGCGATGCCGGGTTCGCCATGGATGCCCATCCCGATTTCCATCTCGTCCGTGCCGATCTCGAAATTCGGCCGCCGGGTCTGCGGCAGAGAGCAGGGCGACAGTGCCACGCCCATCGTGAAGGTGCGGTCGTTGGCCTTGCGCGCGACGCGCTCGCATTCGTCGAGGGAGAGCATCAGGTCGCAGGCGGCACCGGCCGCCTTGAAGATGAAGAAATTACCGGCGACACCACGGCGCTTCCGCCGCTGGTCACGCGGCGCCGAGGCGACGTCGTCGGTGGTCAGCACCGTGCGCACCTCGATGTCGTCCATGGCGGCCATCTCGGCCGCCATGTCGAAATTCATCACGTCGCCAGCATAGTTGCCGTACATGAACAGCACGCCGGCGCCGCCGCTGACCGCCTTGGCGCATTCGAGGATCGGATCGGGCGGCGGCGAGGCAAAGACGTTGCCGACAGCCGCCGCGTCCGCCAGCCCCTTGCCGACAAAGCCGAGAAAGGTCGGCTCGTGGCCGGAGCCGCCGCCGATCACCAGCCCGACCTTGCCGGGCCGTGGTCCACCGCGGGCGATGATCGAGCGCGGACTGCCGTCCGCGCTCCCGAGATGGCGAGGATGCGCGGCCAGGATCCCTTCGAGCATTTCGTCGACGGCACGGTTGCCGTCATTGATGATCTTCTTGGTCTGCACCGGCATCCTCCCGAACTCAGTATTTTCCGGGATACTACAGCCCGTTACCGGGATTTCCACCCCGGCAGCGCCGCTTCAGGCCGCGATCTTTTCCCGCGCGGCGAGTATCTGCACACAGGCGTTTGCCGCTTCCTTCCCCTTGACCGTGAAATGCTCGAAGAAGAAGCGATGATGCTCGGCGCTGTCGTGGAAATTGTGGGGCGTGAGCACCGCCGAAAGCAAGGGCACGCCGGTCGACAACTGCACGTTCATCATGCCGTCGATAACGGCATTGGCGACGAAGTCGTGCCGGTAGATGCCGCCATTGACGACGAATGCCGTGCCGAGGATCGCGGCGTAGCGGCCGGTCCCGGCAAGCGTCTTGGCATGGAGCGGAATTTCGTAGGCGCCGGGCACGTCGAAGATGTCGACGGCAAAGCGTCCGCCGCCAATCTCGGCCAGTTCCGCCCCAAAGGCTTGCACGCACTGGTCGACGATGTCGGCATGCCAGCGCGCCCTGATGACGGCGATGCGGATTGTTTCATAGTCTTTGTGGGAATGCTGATTCATGGGTCCATCCTTCCGTTTCGAACCAGAATCAGGACGCACGATACGAAATGCGGCCCGCCGGGGCGGTCCGTCTTCCGTTTCGTTCTCTTTCATCCGGACTGTAACCGTCGGCTCCGGAATCACACCGGATCTGCTGACCTCTCCGATAGCGGAAAGCGCTCGCGGGCTTGGGCCGAAGCCGTTACCGCCGGTGGGGACTTTCACCCCGCCCTGAGAACATTAACGCGCTTTGTATGGGAGGATGGTGGGGCCGCTGTCAACGCAGCAGGTGCCCTTGGCCAATCACGTTTTGCCGACTGGAGCAATGCAACAGGCGGATCGTTCTAGCGTGTGCGCCATGCCGCCGCGCCAGCGGCAATCAGCATCAGCAAGGCCGCAACTGCCGCGCATGTGGCGAAGCCGAAGCCGGAATAGAGCGGCCCGAAGCCGGTGGTGCCGACGAACACCGCGAGGTAGGTCACCGCGCTGTTCAGCCCCATGATCGTGCCCCGTCGCGACGGATCGAGCGCCGACAGGCGCATCACCAGCACGTTCAGCCCGAAATGATTGGCAAGCCCCCAGGCGGCGACCATGGCGAGCGTCAAGCCATAGCTGCCGCTGGTCGCGGCGATCGCCACGTAGACGATGGCCACGAGAAGATAGGCGAAAGGCATGACACGCCCGGCGCCCAGCCGGTCGATGATGCCGTCGAAGAGCGCCGCCGTGCCAAATCCCGCGCCATAGGCGAGGGCCGCCAGCCCGTTGGCGCTGACCGGCTGCCCCAGCCCGCTGTGGAGGTGGTCGCCAAGATAGCCATAGACACCGTAGAAGGCGGTCATGAAAGCACTGCAGGCAACCAGGAGGGGCACAATGCCGGGGATGTTCAACGCCGCCAGCGGGGCGGGCGCCGGTCCGGCCTTCCGGACATCCGGGAGCGACGATGCGCTGAGGCCGCCAAGCGCCAGCGTCGCCAGCACGGCCACGGCGACAAAGACGGCGCGCCAGTGCACGAGATCGGCAAGCACCGCCGACAGCGAAACGCCGGCCACCATGCTGAGCGTCCACCCGGTCAGCACCACGCCGATCGTGCCGCTTTCCCGCCCGGGCGGGGCGATGGCCGCGGCACTGGCATAGATTGCCGGCATGGCGACGCCGGCCGCGATCCCAGCGACAAGCTGCGCGGCAACCAGCGCGCTCACCGTCGGCGCGGCCGCGCTGGCGACCAAGGCCAATGCCAGCAGCAGCAAGGCCGCCCGCAACATCCGGCGCGCGCCGAGCCGGTCGATATGGCGTGCCAGGAACAGGGCGCTCGCCGATGTGCCGAGGCCGAACGCGGCCGCCGCCATCATCACCATGGGGACGCTGGTCGAGAACGACACGGCCACTGCCGGAGCGATCGGGCCCAGCACCAGCGAATTCGAGCCGATCACGGCGATGCATCCGGTCAGCAGATAGGCGAGGGCCGGGATGGGCAGCCTGGTGTCCGCGCCCAAGGCTGTAGCTTGATCGTTGTTCGACATATCATCATAATGGCCGTATTAAATTCCGTGACAATCGGGAATACCGCTATGGATGAAGAAACAGATGGCATTCCGCGGAACAGGCCGGCGGCCCGGGATGTCGACGCGACCGACCGAAAAATATTAGGCGTTCTCGTCGAAGACGCGACCGTCAGCTATGCCGAGCTCGGCGATCGCGTCGGCCTGTCGCCGCCGGCAGCGCACGAGCGCGTCAAGCGGCTTCGGCGCAGCGGCGCCATTCGCAACACGGCCGCCATCATCGATCCCAACGCGGTGCGAAAGCCGCTGCTCACCTTCGTTCACATAGACACCAGCGGCTGGGGCAAGACCCCGGAACTGATGGCGATCTCGGAATATCCCGAGGTCGAGGAGATCCACACCGTCGCCGGCGATACATGCGTATTGCTCAAGGTGCGCACCGAGGACACCAAGGCGCTCGAAGGCCTCCTGTTGCGTCTCTACGAGACACCCGGCGTCACCTCGACGCGCAGCTACGTGGTTCTGGCGACCTACCTCGAACGGCCGGTGCAACCCGGCATCACGGCGCAGTGGCCGACGCCGAAGCACATGGGCAAGCCGTTGTATTGAACGGCTTGGCTCGTCGCTTAGCTTCCCAGCCGGATCGTCTCGAAATAGGCGTCGGTGCCGACCTGGCCGCCTTTCAGCGCTATTTCGAGGCCATCGATCTCACCGCCGCCATGGGCGACGCAGAGCGGAGATCCCGGCGATTGCGGTAACGGCATGCGCACGGTCAGCGCGTCGATGGCCAATTGTCCGAGCGCGTGGCTGGACGTATCGCCACCGGCGATCACCGCGCGCTTGAGTTTCTGCTCGGCGATCAGACGGCGCAGGATGGTCCCCAGTGCCCGCCCGAGCGTATTGCGGGCGCCCTCGATCCGGTCGATCTCGGCACCGCGATCGGCCTGTGGACCAAGCGCGGTGTAGAGGATGACGCTGCGGCCCTTGGCAAGGCTCGCCAGCCCGGCCGCGACCGCCTGCTCGATCGCTTCGCCGGCGCCCTCGCGGACCAGCCGCATCGCATCCATCCCAATACCGTCGAACCCGTGGGCGAGTGCGTGGCGGATTTGCTTTTCCGTGGTCGGGGAGACGCTGCCCGACACCACGGCGAGCCGATCCACCGGACCGGGCGACGCGAATGCCGCATGCCCCGACACGATGCCTTTGGCGGCCCACTCGGCAAGCAAGGCATATTCGGCGCCGGAGGATCCGACGACAAAACCATGGCCCTTTTCATGGATGCGCCACAGCTGTTCGCCGACCCGCCGCTGAGTCTGGAGGCTATCGACGTCGAACAGGACGATGTCCTTGTCTTGCAGGACCTGGTCGACCGTTCGCGCGAGATCGTCCGCCTGCAGCGCCGCCAGGTCGACCAGACCGGAACTTAGGCTGGTCTGGCGCGAAAGGTGGATGAGCAGGTCGGCCTCGTCCATCGGCGTCACCGGATGCCTGCTCATCACCGGGTGCCGGTCGATGCGGAAATACGCGCCGCGGAATGCCGCGAAGAGATTGCCGAAGGCGGTGTAGCGCTTGAGCTGCGGCGCCCCGACCACCATCGGCACGCTCGCTCCGCCGAAAATACGCCTGCCGATTTCGGTGGCGCGGCCAATGCTGCCGACCGCCGGGCTGGAATCGAAGGTAGAGCAGATCTTGTAGTGGCAGATCGCCGCCCCGAGGCCTTTCAGCCATTCGAAGGCCGGCGTCAGGTTTTCCTCCATCCATTGCGGCGTTTCGCTTCGGCTGGTGCCCGCCAATCCAACCGCGCGGCAATGCGAAAATCGCGCCAGCAAGGACGGATCGGGCTGGTTCATGAACAGCACCGTCGGAACGCCGCCGAGCTCAAGCGCCTCCATGACGTCCGTCGAACCGGTAAGGTCGTCGCCATAATAACTGAGGAGCAGGTTTTGCGCGGCCATGCTCATGCTGCCTTGCCGTCGCCGAACTTTTCGATCGATCGGGCCAGTTCGATGTGATCGCGGGCATAGTCCGCCAGCGCAATGCCCTCGACCGCCGCCTGCCAGGCTTGCAGCACGGCCCGCACGCCGGCACCGGGTCCGTCCGGATGGCTGACGATGCCGCCGCCGCAGAGGTAGAGGAGGTCGACCGTGCGGCCGGTGCGCTCATAGGTTTCGGGTGCCTGGCCGCCCCATTGGCCCGAGCAGGCCACGGGCAGCGCGCAATCGTCTGATGAAAACAGCGGCGTCGTCACTGCCTCGAAGGAGCGGATAAAGGAATCGTCCGGCTCCCAATATTTCGAGCCGATGCCGTTGATCTGGAACTGGTCGACGCCGAGCAGCCGCCAGAATTGCTGCCAGACCTTGAAGTCCATGCCGAGGCCGGGGTGGCGTGTGAGAATGTCCCAGCCATTGCGATGGGCATGCAGCACCAAGCCGGAACGCTTCCGCAGAAAAGCCATGCCACCGAAGCCGATCGAGTTGATGTTGACGACCGCGCAATTGCCGCCGGCTTGGAGCACAAGATCGTGGTTGCGCATCATCTCGTCGGGATCGGCATGCGAGATGCCGAAGGCATACATCACCTTCTTGCCGGTCTTCTGCTCATGGTCGAGAATCCCTGGCATGATCGCCTTCACCCGCTCCGCCAGCGGCGAATAGGCAGGGCTCATCAGCTTCTCGTCGTCCTTGATGAAATCGACGCCGGCCTCGATCAGTTCGCCCACCATCGCGGCCGTCTCGTGCGGCCTGAGACCAAGCGCCGGCTTGACGATGGTACCGATGATCGGGCGGCCCTCGACACCGGTCAGCCCGCGGCTGCCCGCAACGCCGAACTGTGGACCCGGATGGGCACCCCGGTATTGTTCCGGCAGCTTCATGTCGATGACGCGGATGCCGGACAGGCCCCTGATCGAATAGGTGCCACCAATGGCAATGGTCATCAGTGCCGACAGGTCGGTGCCGATAGCGTCGAAGGGGAAGGCGATGTCGACATCGGCGCGCCGGAAGGGCCCGCTGCCGGATCCCGGGAGAGAGGGTTGCGTGGCATCCGGCAGGTGCCGGATCGCCAGCACGCGCGCCGCCACGCGCGCCTTCAGCTCCTCGGTCTCGCCCGGCAGCGCGACGAAGGTGCCGGTCGACTGGTCGCTGGCGATCTTGGCGGCCAGCGCCTCGATGCTGCCAGGGGTTTCGATGCGATAGGTAAGCGTGATCATGGTCGGTCGGCCGCTCGAAAAGGGTTCGAAAAAAGTTTCGTCGCGCAGGAAATCTGGTATAATGAGTACATAAGTATTGCAAGAAATATCCGCGCCTCGACAAGAGCGGTGGGCTGCGGCAAAGCTGGAGCGAACCCGCTCCAGGCGCGGGCATTCCGGTAATCCTGCCGGGAATGCTAAACAGGAACCGGGCTAGGGAGTGATTCGTCACGATGAACCGTTCGGAGCCGATCGTCCGGCGCAAACTTTCCGACGAAGTCTTTGCAAGACTGAAGCGGCTGATCACCAGCGGCGAACTGCAGCCGGGCGACGACATGCCGTCCGAGCGCGAGTTGATGGAGCGCTTCGAGGTCGGCCGGCCGGCGATCCGCGAGGCCATGCAGGCGCTGAGCAATATGGGGTTGGTCGCCATCTCGCATGGCGAGCGCGCCAAGGTGCTGCAACTCACCGCCAAGTCGATCATCAAGCAGGTCGACGGTGCGGCCAAGATCATCCTGTCCTCGTCTCGGGACACGCTGGAGCACCTGAAGACCGCGCGCATCTTCTTCGAGCGCGGCATGGTCAGGGAAGCCGCGGAAAGGGCCAAATCAGAGGATGTGCAATTGCTGAAGGCGACCGTGGCCGAGCAGCGCGCCGCGCGTGGCGATTCCGAAGCCTTTATCTCCGCCGACATGAAATTCCATACCCAGATCGCGTCCATTTCAGGCAATCCGATCTATGTCGCCGTCAGCGAAGCCACACTGGGCTGGCTGAAGGAATACCACACCGAAATGCTGATCTGGACCGGCAAGGAAAAATACACGCTGACCGAGCACGAAGAGATCATCGACCGCATCGAGCACGGGGATGCCGACGGCGCCGAGAAGGCGATGATCAAGCACCTCGAGCGCTCGCGTGCGCTCTATGTGATGAATTCCGAGAAGTAGCCGATCCTGGTAATCGCATAGGGAGACATCACGAGATCGCCCTGGCCAAGCGCGGAAGCGTCGACCCGCATGTCGTTCGGTGTCAGGTTCGCCAGCCAGACGACGGTCTCGCCCGACGCGGAGCGGCCGGCCAGCGCCAGCACCCGCGTCTCGTCGCTCGTCGTGGCGGAAACATGCGTCAGCCCGGCCAACTCACAAAGCCCTTTGACAGCCTGGAAAATCGGCCGCGGCGATCCCTCTGCGGCGGGTTCGCCCGATCCCGCGACCACGCCGAACGGTCCAGCGAAACTGGACAGTGTCAGCATCTCCAGTCCCGCCGGCGCGACCCGCGCGGCATAACCGATCGTCCATGCGGCGGCGAACCGCGCGGCGTGGCGCGGGTCGCGGTTCGCCATGGCGATGCGCTGTCCCTGAGGATTGTCCTTGGTCGCGCCGCCATACGGGTTCTGGCGCATGGCAATCGTCGATGGTCCGATCCGGTACGGCTTTGTCCCGAAGATCGCCCGCATGGACCGGGTGATGAAGGGCAGCGCCTCCAGCGACTGCATCACGCTGAGATCGTCGGCGGCATGCACGATCGGGTTGGTGCAGTGGGTGATGAAGTCGAGCTGGCCGGCTGGAACGCGCTTGCGGTTGAGTTCGGTGAAATAGCTGAACATGCCGCCGCCGAGGCGGAGGCCGGGAAAGGCGCGGCGGGCGGCCGCGTAGACGTCCTCGAGCGGTGGGCATGCCGGCCAGGCACTGCCCGGCGGCGTCGATTGCCGGTCGACCGCAGGCGACACCGCGATGGCGTCGAGCCGCAGGCCTGCCCGGCGCACCATGTCGGCGAGCTCGGAAAGTTCGGCGTCCAGATCGCCGGCACAAGCGACCACGCACTCCAGCGTCGTCGAAACAGGATAGGCGGCCGCCAGCCGGGCATGGGCGCGCAGCGCCTCGAGGCCGTGACCACGCGTCGGGTCGAAGTGGAAAAGCAGTTGCCGGGGACCGAGCCCTCGCAGCAACGGCAGGTCGGCAAGTGCCGCCTCGATCTCCTCGGGATAGACCACGATGCCGATATCGGGCAGCTTCGCGCCGGCCTGCCCAAGCTCGACGCGGACCGGTTCGGCTGGCGCTGCCGAGGCAGGCACACTGGCATCACCGGTGATGCGCAGGCTGATCGTCTGGCGCAGCGCCTGCCCGGCCGGCAGCACATACGGCCATGGCAGCGCCAGGGGCCGGACATAGGTCTTGTAGGAGGCGTCGGACCAGTTGCGCTGGTCCTCCATCTCGAATGCGTCGCCTTCCATCCGGCATTGCGCGACAACGCCGGACCGCACCTGATGCGTGATGGCGCGCAAATCCTTGAACGGCTGCCACGGGTCGATCAGATCGGGGAGTTCCGTCTCGACCACGCTGCCGTCGGTGTGCTCGACCGTCACCGGGCTGCCGGCGAGGCCGGCGATCGGGTGCAGGATGCAGAAGCCGCAGCGGTTGGTTTCGAAATCGCTCTCGGGGAGCGCGGTCACATCGAAGACCAGCCTGCCGTCGGCCGAGCCTTCGATCGTCGCGTGGAAGCCGAGCCGGCTGCCGTCCGGACCGAGGCAGCTTGCCGCGTAGCTGACGGAGAAACGGTCGTCCGTCTGGTCGATGGTCAGGTCCGTGAGGTCAGGCTCATAGGTGCCCCAGTCGCGGTCTCGCACGATGTAAGCTATGGCACGCAGCACTTCGGTGCCGCCGTGGCGGATGGTGCGCAGATTGCCGTTGACCAGTTCCGCGCTCAATGCGCCCGCACGCAGCGTGACCGGCTTGGGCTCGGCCGCGCGCGTGCCGTAGAGCTGGAAAGCGTCTGCCGTCATCTCAGCAGCGCGTCGATCTGCACCGGTTCTCGGCTGGCGGCACCCGCATAGGCAGCCTCGACCAGGGCGAAAGTCCTCAGATTGTCCGCGCCTGACGTCGCCGGTTCCTGGCCTGATGCAAGGCAGTCGACCCAGTGCCGCTGGATGGCGGCAACGCTTTCCTGGATGTTGTGCCACGGTCGCGAGGCCCAGGGCAGCAGCGGCGGCGAGACGTCGCTCACCCTGGTTCCGCTCTTGCCGGTGACGGTCAGCCGATAGCCTTGCGCCAGCCGGATCGTGCCGTCGCTGCCGTCGAGTTCGATGAGCGTCTCCGGGAAAGGCTCCACGGCAAGCTTGGTCGCATAACTGCAATCGACCACCGAGGTGGCGCCGCCAGCGTGGTCCATGAGGATCGTGGCGACATCCTCGCCGGCGATGGCCGGGTTAATGCGTTTGGTCCGCGCGGTCAGGCTCGACACATCGCCGAGCAGGAAGCGGGCGATATCGAGGATGTGGATGCCGAGGTCCTCGATGATGAAGCGCTTGCCCGTCGCGAGATAGGGCTGGCCGGAGAACACGTCATAGCCGGAGCGGAAGGAGATGCGGCCGAAGAAGGGTGTGCCGATCTCGCCGCTGTCGAGCACCGCGCGCACCGCCTGGATCGGCGATTGCCAGCGAAAATTCTCATGCACCATCAGCGGCACGCCGGCATCCGCGCAGGCTTTCACCATCGCCTTGGCGTCGGCCAGCGTTGGCGCGAACGGTTTCTGGCAGATCACGGGAACGCCATGCGCGGCCGCCATCTCGACCAGCGGCCGATGGCTGCCGACCGTGGTGGCAATGTCGACGAAATCGAGCGTCTCGGCGGCGAAGAGTTCCGCCGCATCGGTGTAGCGCCGCGTCACGCCGAACTGGTCGCCGACTATCTTGAGCCGCTCGGCATCGCGGTCGCAGACGGCGATGATCGCGGCGCCTTCGATGTCACGCCAGGCATGCATCTGGTTGACGGCGAAGAAGCCGCAGCCGATCAGCGCTCCACTTAAGCTCGCCATGCTCAACCCGCCTTGGCCATCTGCATCAGGGTGACGCGCTGCTGCAGCCGGCGCTGCGCCTGGTCGACGACCACGGCGACGATGATGACCAGCCCCTTGATCACCATCTGCCAGAAAGAACTCACGCCCATCATCACCAGCCCGTCCGACAGGATGCCGATGACGAAGGCGCCGACGATGGTGCCGCCGATCGTGCCGCGCCCGCCCGACATCGAGGTGCCGCCGAGCACCGCCGCGGCGATGGCGTTCAATTCGAAGCTCTCGCCCGTCGCCGGATGCGAGGCCATCAGCTCCGAGGAGATGATCAGGCCGACGATCGCCGCGCAGAAGCCGGAAAACATGTAGACGAACATCTTGACCATGTTGACGCGCACGCCTGAGATGCGCGCCGCCCTCTCATTGCCGCCGACGGCGAAGATGTGCCGGCCGAGCGGGGTGTAGCGCGCGAGATAGGCAGCCCCCAGCGCCACCACGATCAGAATCCAGATCGACACCGGCAGGCCGAGCAGCCGGCCGGCGCCGAGGAAGCCGAAGCCGGTGGTGCCGAGTTCCGGCTTGCCGACCAGGTTGGGGAAGGTGCGGCCGTCGGAGGACAGCAGCGCGAAACCGCGCGCGACATAGAGCACGCCGAGCGTGGCGATGAAGGGTGCGACGTTGAGCCTGGTGATCAGCAGCCCGTTGACGGCGCCGATCGCTATGCCGACCAGAAGCGTGATCAGGGCGATCTCGACGACGTTGAAATAGATGGTGTAGCCGATCTGCAGGTCGATGCCGTTGAGCACGAGATAGCCGGCCACCATGCCGCACAGGCCGACGATCGAGCCGACCGAAAGATCAATGCCGCCGGTGATGATGACGAAGGTCATGCCCATGGCCAGGAAGGCATTGAGCGCCACGTGCTTGGCCATCAGGATCAGGTTCGCCGCAGACAGGAAGTTCGGCGCGGCGATCGAGAAGAACACCAGGACCGCGATCAGCGCGATAAAGGTCCTGAGCTTCATCAGTGTCAGCAACGCGGAGCCGCCGGAGGCGGAAGGAGCGGTCGCCTTGGCCGGAATGTCAGTCATCAGCGTTGCTCCCCATGTGCGGCCGGTCCGTGGCCCAGCGCCGATGCGGCGACGATCACCGCCTCCGTCGCTTCGGCGCGGTCGAACATGCCGGTCAATCTGCCATTGCTCATCACCGCGATGCGGTCGGACAGCGCCATCACCTCGTCGAGATCGGAGGTGGCGAACAGGATGCCCAGCCCGTCGCGCGAAAGCTTGCGCATGGTGCGGAAGACATCGGCCTTGGCGCCGACATCGATGCCACGGCTGGGCTCGTCCATCAGAAGCACTTTCGGTCCGGTGAGCAGCGCCTTGCCGATCACCACCTTCTGCTGGTTGCCGCCCGACAGCGACGAGACTTCCTGCGCCGGGTCGGCTACCTTGATTGCGAGTTCCCGCACCATCTGCATCACCGCCTGCCGCTCGGCGCCGCCGCGGATGTGGAACAGGCGCACGAAACGCGACAGGCTCGCCAGCGTCAGGTTGCTGGCCACCGAGAGGATCGACACCAGCCCTTCGCGCTGGCGATCCTCGGGGATCAGTGCAAGCCCGCGCTGGATACGGCGCGTCGTGTCGCGCTCCTTCACTTGCCTTCCGGCGATGAAGATCTTGCCGCTGGCATGGCCGTGGCGGCCCATGATGCAGTCGAACAATTCGCTGCGCCCGGCGCCCATCAGCCCGTATATGCCGAGGATTTCGCCGGCGCGCAGCGACAGCGAGACATGGTCGACCGCCAGTCCGCCGGTAACGCGCGGCAGGCAGATCTCCTCGGCGCGGAAGATTTCCTCGCCTGGCTGGTGGCCGTCGGCCTTGGCGAAATCCTTGGCATCCGAGCCGATCATCTGCCGCACGATCCACTGCGTGTCGACGTTCTTCATTTCCTCCTGGCCGGTGATGCGGCCATCGCGCAGCACGGTGACGGTGTCGCCGATGCGGATCAGTTCTTCCAGCCGGTGCGAGATGTAGACGATAGCGACGCCGCGCGCCTTGAGGTCGGCGATCACCTTGAACAGGATTTCGACTTCCGTAGCACTCAGCGCCGAGGTCGGCTCGTCCATGATCAGGATCTTGGCGTCGAGCGATACCGCTTTGGCGATCTCGACCAGCTGCTGCTGGCCGATGCGCAAGTCCTCGACCAGCATGTCTGGCCGGATGCCGGCCTCGAGCCGGTCGAGGAATTCGCCCGCCCGCTTTTCCTGTGTCTTGCGATCGATCTTGCCCAGCCGGTTGGTGATCTCGCGTGTGGCGAAGATGTTCTCGGCCACGGTCATATTGCCGAACAGGTTCAGCTCCTGGAACACCATGCCGATGCCGCGCGCGACCGCGTCTCCCGACGAGGAGAAGGAAACCTCTTCGCCTTCGAGCAGGATACGGCCGAGGGTCGGCTGCTCGACGCCGGCGATGATCTTCATCAGCGTCGACTTGCCGGCGCCGTTTTCGCCGACCAGCACGTTGACGGCCCCCTTGTGCACCTCGAAGTTCGCCTGCTTGACCGCGACCGTGCCGGCATAAACCTTCGAGACGTCCTCCAGCTTGAGGATAACCTCGTGAGCGGGGCTCATGGCTTCGGCCCGATCTCGGCCTCCGCCGGGGTCACCAGCGGCAGGTCCTGGCCGCCTTCGATCGTATAGGCGCCGATCACCTTGGCGGTGCGGCCCTCAAGCGCCTCGCGAGGCAGTTTGGACAGCACGGTCTTACCGGCATAGGCGTTGAAGGCCTTGCCGAACTGGGCGAAGTCGATCTGATTGGTGAAGTCGTTGAACTGGACGAAATCGAGGCTGTCTCTAAGTGCAGTGCCGCGTATCGCCGGCCCGATCTGGACGCGCGCATCGGCCTTGTCGTCGCCGTCCACGTCGACATCCATCGTTGCCGCGCGCGACTGCGTGTTGGCGGCGACGATCTTGCCCTCGACGCGGACCGCGAAGGTCCATGGCGAATTCGCCTGCTTCCTTGGATTGCCGTATTTGGCGCCGGCCGCCGCCGGATCGGTTTTCGCCAAGGCATGGACCTCGGCGAACGGCCCAGCCTTCTGCCTGAGGTAGGGGATGACCTTCGGGACCCAGATGTCCTCGACCATCTTGTCCGGGTTAAAGGCAGACGCGCTGTTTTCACTCTGCGCCACCGGCGTCGGCAGGATTTTGCAACCGCCGAGGCCAAGGCCCGCGAGCGCGACAAGCGTCAGCCAACTAAAAGGGGTTAGCCAGGTCAATGTCTTCGGCATGGCGGTCAAAAGCACCCGGAACGTGAAATTAGAGCAATTCCAGGAAAACTGTGAAACGGTTTCCCGTCCGGAATTGCATCAAAATAAAGCACTGAGGGGCGAACGCGTGTCCGCCCCTCGCAATTATATCGTGCCGGCTCAGTTCTTCAGCGCGAAGGTTTCCAGCTTGGCGGCATTGTCGCCATTGATGAGCACGCAGTCCATCAGCTGCTTTTCCTTCTCGGGTGACTTCTTGTTCTTGATGAAGTCGTTGGCCTGTTCGACCGCCATCTGCGCCTGGGCGTAGGCCGGCTGCAGCACCGTCGCCTTGATGCCGCCCGAGGTGATGGAATCGCGCACGTCGTTCGAACCGTCGAAGCCGACGACGATGACATCCTTGCGGTTCGCCGCCGCGAGCGCCGCATAGGCGCCCATCGCCATCGTGTCGTTGCCGGAGATGACGCCCTTGATGTCGGGGTTGGCCTGCAGGATCGATTCCATCTTGGAATAGGCCTCGGTCTGGCTCCAGTTGGCCGATTGCTGCGCGACCATTTTCAGGTCCGGATAATCGTCGATGACGTCATGGTAGCCCTTGGAGCGGATGCCGGCATTGGTGTCGGATTCCTTGCCGACCAGCTCGACGAAATTACCCTTTTCGCCCATCAGCTTGACGAACTCCTGCGCGCCGAGCTGGGCGCCCTGGTAGTTGTTGGAGACGATCTGCGCCACGGCAACGCCTGTGGCGTTGATCTCGCGATCGATCAGGAAGGAGGGAATGCCGGCGTCCTTGGCCTTCTGCACGGCGGCGACGGTCGCGTCGGCGCCGGCATTGTCGAGGATGATCGCCTTGGCGCCGCGGCCGATCGCGGTATCGATCAGCTCGGACTGCTTGTTGGCGTCGTCGTCATGCACCAGCACCAGCGCCTCGTAGCCGAGTTCCTTGGCCTTGGCCTCGGCGCCGACGGCTTCCGCCTTGAAGAACGGATTGTCGTGCGATGGGGTGATGATGGCGATCAGGTCCGCCGCGTAGGCGGGCATCGCCGTGCCGAGCGCCAGCACGCCGGCGAAGGCGGCAAGCGTCATTCTGCGTGTCAGTTTCATGAAGTCCTCCCGTTTGAAAAGCCTGTGTCTCGATCGTTCGAGCCACTTGTCTGTGTTTGAATTCGTCAGCGTGTGAAGGTTGCGGAACGCCCGGGCTCAAGCCACCAGCTCCGCCAAGGCAAGTTCCTATTCCCCCATCCTCCACCCGTCTCAGCATCGAACTCCCGGCGAAGCGTGATCCGAGCGAACATTAGCTTAGCTAACTGGTATGATGAGTCAACCACAAATTCAGGTGATCTGTACCTAAGGCAGATCTGTACCTAAGACGCTCAAGTGATCCGCTGGATGCTGGCCGCGATCTCTTCGGGCTCGAAGACGCGCTTCCAGTCGTCGCGCATCAGCACCGGCTTGCCAAACTCGATCGCCTTGTTGCAGGCATCCGAGAACACCCCCTTGGTTTCGCCGAAGATGACGGCGCCGAGCACGTTCATGTGGCCAAGCAGGAAGTCGAGTGCCGCCTGCTGGTCGACGCCGCGCGCCACCACCTCGTCGACCGCTTCCTTCATGACGACCAGCAGCGAGGCGCACACCGTTTCCGAAAGTCCCGGCTCGAGCAGCGCCATCTGTTCGACGGAAACGCGGTGCGAGCGCATTACCGGCGCCCAGATGATCTTGGCGATAGCCTCCCCCTTGGCGTAGTCGGCCTCCGGTCCCTGCATCAGTGCGCTGACCATGTGCTGCTTGGCCTTGACGCCGCCGAAATAATCCTTCTTGGCCGCCATGTCGGTCTCGTCGTTGAAGATCGGCGGATGACAGGGATGGGTGACGAAGTAGGTCAGGTCGGGACGATTAGGCAGATGGCCGGCAAACGGTGCGGCGGCATCGAGCACGATGACCATCGTGCCCGGCGCAAGCTTGCTCTCGATGCCGGCCGCGACCTTGCCGATATGGGTGTCCGGCACGGCCAGGATCACCACGTCCGCGCCTTCCAGCGCCTCGTCGGCGCTGACCGTGTCGAAGCCCAGTCCGGTCTTCAGCCGCTCGCGCCCGGCCTCGCTGACCTCGACATGGCGGATCGTATAGGGCGAACCGCGGAAATTGGTCGAAAGGCGGTAGCCCATTTTGCCACCGGCACCGAACAGCGCAATCGTCGTCATCTAGCCCTTGCTCCTTGGTCGCGGGACGCCGGCATTGCCGATCGTCATCATATCTACTGGTATGATCACTCTACCACAGCTTGGCAAGAGAAATCATCACTCGGATTTCAGCGTGCCGTCGTCGCCTGCGCGGTCGACGGCGGCTCGCCTCGACAGCACCTGCCGGCCGGCCAGCGCCAGAACGAAGATGACGACGATGCCTTGCACGATGTCCTGCGCACCTGGCGGCAGGCCGACGATCTGCATGGTGGTGACGATGAGGATCAAAAGGATGCTGGCGAACAGCGTGCCGACGGCGCTGGCCGAGCCGCCGAAGATCAGCGTTCCGCCAAGAACCACCGCGGCGATCGACTGCAGAAGATAGGGCTGGCCCATTTCGAGGAAGGCGCCGCCTATATAAGCGCCGAGCAGCAGCCCGTTGAGTGAAGCCAGCACCGCCGAGATGATGAACGCCGACGCGATGATCCGGTTGTTGCGGATCGCCGCCAGTCGCGCGGCGGTGCGATTCTGGCCGACCGCCGACAGCAACTGTCCGAACACCGTGTAGCGCAGCACGAACGCGGTCGCGGCCACGCCGACAATGGCGATGACGGCCATGATCGGCACGCCGGAGACGCGGCCCGTCGCCAGCGTCTTCAAGAGCGGGCTGACGGCGAAACCCGATATGGCGCGGTTCGACAGCAGCGTTGCCGTCGCCAGCACATAACCCGTCGCCAGCGTGGCGATGATGGCTGGTATGTTCAGCCCGACGACGAGCAGCGAGTTCAAGCAGCCGACCGCAAGGCCGAGCAGGATCGCCGCACCCACGCCGATGGCGAGGTTGGCATCCTGGCCCTTGATGGTGAGCAGCGCCACGAAGGCGCTGAGCGTGATCACCGACGCCACCGAAAGGTCGATATTGCCGCGCCCGGTGGTGACGACGAACATCTGGCCTATGCCGACAACGGTCAGGAACGACGCCGATAGAATGATGCCCGACAGGCTGGAGAGGCTGAACCGGTTGGTGACGATGGACAGCACCAGCCAAAGCACGAGCACGCCGATCGCCGACCAGACCCAGCGGTTCTTCTGCGCCCACAGGCTGAAGGCGGCGAGGCCGTTCATTGTTCGCTCCTGCGGTCGGCGGTCAGGCTGCGCAGCGTCAGCAGGGCGATGAGGATCAGCCCTTGCGTTGCCGCGTTGAAGTCGCTGCTCACGTTCAGCGTGCCGAGCAAGGCGCCGATCAAGGCCAGCGTGACCGCCCCGGCGACGGCGCCGACCGGCGAGATGACGCCGCCCAGCAGCGAGCAGCCGCCCATCACCACGGCGGCGACGCTGAGCAGCGTGAACGAATTGCCGGAATTGATATCGCTTGCCGTGTTGATCGCGGTCAGCGACAGGCCGGCGGCAGCCGCGAACAGTCCGGCGACGAGGTAGCGCACCAGCGCATAGCGCGTCGGCGACCAGCCGGAGCGGATCATGGCGGTCGGATTGTTGCCGAAGCCGCGCAGCACCACGCCGAGCGGCAGCCGGTCGATCACCAGCACCACCAGCGCGACCGCGGCGATTAAGATGATGGAGGTGGGCAGGAAACCCAGTGACCAGCTGAACATCGCCGACAGCCATTCGGGGCTGGCGCCGCCCGGCGTCGGCTGCAGCGCGTAGCCCAGTCCCATCCAGATGAAAGAGGCGCCAAGCGTGACGACGATGGCTGGGATCTTGCGTGCCTGGATCAGGCCGCCAAGCCCGGCATAGGCGGCGACCGCCGCCGCCAGCGCCAGCGCGCCGAGCCATGGCTGATCGTAGAGCAGTGTGGCGGAGAGCACGCTGACCAGGCCGGCAAAGGCGCCGACGCCGAGATCGATCTCGCTGCCGCCGACGATGAACATCTGCGCCGCCGTCACCAGCACCAGCGACAGCGCCGGCATCAGGAGCAGGTCGAGCCCGAAGATCGAAGCGACCGCCGGGTTGGCCGAGATCATCACCGCCAGCACGGCGGCGAGGCCGATGAAGGGAGCCGCGTTCACCAGCCGGCGGGCAAGCCCGGCGCCGGCGGTGCTGTGTCGCGGGCCGGCGCGCGTGTCCGCCTGCTGGGCGAAGGATGCGCCGACGACGGCCGATTCCGTGATCGCCGCTCCGCTCAATTCCTTGACGATGCGCCCGCCCGAAAACACCAGCACGCGGTCGCAGGCCAAAAGCTCGGCATCTTCGGTCGTATGCCAGACCAGCGTGCGCCCGCTGCGCGCTATCTCGTTGCAGAGCCTGTAGAAGTCCTGCTTGGTGGCAATATCGACGCCGCGCGTCGGATCGTCGAGCAGCAGGATCGGAGCGTCGGCGACGAGCGCGCGCGCAACCAGCGCCTTCTGCTGGTTGCCGCCGCTGAGTTCGAGGATGTTGGAGCCGAAGCGCTTGTCGTCGAGCCGCAGCCGGCCGGCCGCTTCGGCCGCCGCCTCGCGGTTGGCACGCTGCGAAACCAGCCCCAGTGCCGGACGGCGGGCAAGGCTGCCAATGCTGATGTTTCCAAGCACGCTCCACAGCGGGAACACGCCTTCCTTCTGGCGGTCGCCGGCAATGAAACCGGCATCGCCGCTCCGGGTCACCGCGGCCCCCCTGGCGGAATCCGGCTCGAAAATGGCGTGCAGCAACTCCTTCTGTCCGCTGCCCTCGAGCCCTGCCAGTCCGATGATCTCGCCGCGGCCGATCTCGACGTCGCGGCCGAGCCCGGCAGTCAGGAAGCCGGACAGTTTGACCAGCGCCTCGCCGCTGCTGGCGGCAGTGGCGCTGTGCTGGTGGATCGAATTGGCGTCGCCGCCCATGAGCTGCACAAGTTGGCCAATCGAAGTGCCGGCGACATCGCCGCGCCAGGCGGTGCGCCCGTTGCGCAGCACCATCACCTGCGTGGCGATGTCGATGATTTCCTGCAGCTTGTGGCTGATGAAGATGAAGGCAAGGCCGGATTTGGCTCGTTCGCGGATGAAGGCCCGCAACTGCCTCGAGCGGTCGAGGTCGAGCGAGGAGGTCGGCTCGTCGAGCACGATCAGCTTGACACCCGGCGTGGCGGCGGCGCGCGCGATCTCGACCATCTGCCGCTCGGCGATGGAGAGATGGCCGACTTCGGCGTTCACATCGATGCCGTTGGCGGGAAAGACGGCGTCCAGCGCCGCCCGGGCGCGGGCTCGATAGAGCACGCGCCAGCCCGGCCGGTTGCCTGCGTCGCCTGGCGTCTCCAGGAAGAAGTTCTCGGCCACGGAAAGGTTGGCGCACAGCGACAGTTCCTGATGCACCATGCGGATGCCGCGCCTTTGCGCCTCCGCCGTGTCGTAGTCGGCGAAGCCCACATCCTGGCCGGTGAACGAAATCGAGCCGAGGGTCGGTGGCGTCGCCCCGCACAGGATGCGCATCAGCGTCGATTTGCCGGCGCCATTGCCACCGACCAGGCCGATGATTTCGCCGGCCGAGACGGCGAGGTCGATTTGCGCATTCGCCAGCGTCGGCCCGAAGCTCTTGGTGATCCGCGACAGCGAGACGACGTTTGGCATGGTGTCGGGCACCGTAGCGGCAGCGCCCTCCGGATCGGTTACGGCAAGATGGGACATTCGTCCTCCGATTCTTACGGGCAGGG
The DNA here is from genome assembly GCF_020165315.1 of Mesorhizobium sp. BR115XR7A. Taxonomy (NCBI): domain Bacteria; kingdom Pseudomonadati; phylum Pseudomonadota; class Alphaproteobacteria; order Hyphomicrobiales; family Phyllobacteriaceae; genus Mesorhizobium; species Mesorhizobium sp. BR115XR7A. The sequence continues at coordinate 186,769 of NZ_JAIUHW010000004.1, read as the reverse complement.
ACCGGGCGCGGCCGTTTGGCGGCGCCCGGTCCCTGGCAATGGCAGCCCTACTTGCTGAGCAGGTTCTGCTTGACCCAGTCGAGCGAATAGGTAGGGCTGATGATCTGGCCGCCCGGCAGCTTCGCATACTCCTTGAGATTGCTGGCATCGACCGTCGCCACCGGCATGATCATCAGCTTCGGTGCCTTGCCGCCCTTGAGCAGCGAAAGGCCGAGCCAGAACGCGGCGCCGCCAATGCCCGGCGTGGTGTTCATCGAGACGGTCTGGTAGCCATTCTTGGCATTCTCTTCGGCCCACCATTTGACGAAGTCGGTGCCGCCGCCGCCTTCGATGATCGGCATCTTGCCGGCATAATCGCCGCCAAACTGGACGAAGGCCTGGGCGATGCCGACATCATCGCTGCCGCCCTGGCCGAGCACGGCGTCGACATGTGGCAGCGAGGGCAGGACGTTGGCGATCGCCGCCTGCGCGACCGAGGCGGTCGCCTGGCCGTAAACGGTGGCGACAACCTTGATGTCGGGATATTTCGCCAGCACCGACTGCTGCGCATTGAACATGTCGTTGTCGGGCGCAGAGCCCTTCACGCCGCGCACCTGGATGACGTTGCCCTTGCCGCCGATCATCTTGAAGACGGCTTCGGCCTGGGCCGCCTTGTAGCCCTTGAAGTCGAAGTTGAGCTGGTAGTTGCAGGGCGCCGAAGCAACCGAATCGAAGGAAACGACGATGATGCCGGCCTTGCAGGCCTTTTCGATGATGCCGTTGACCGCGGTCTCCGAGGCGGCGTCGACGGCGAGCACATCGACCTTCTTGAGGATCAGCTCGGCGATCTGGCTGTTCTGCTGCGCCACCGAGCCGTCACCGTTCATGATGATGTAATCGGCGATCTGGCCACCCGCCTTGGCTTCCTTGGCCGAGGCCTCGAACGCCTCCACCATCTGGTGGCGCCAGGTGTTGCCGTAATAGGCGTTGGCGAGCGCGATCACCGGTTTGTCCGACGATGCGATCGCCGGCAAAACAGAAGCACTGGCCAGCGCGGCGCCGGCAAGCGCCGCCACAATTGAAAACTTCATGATCTCTCCTCCCAAAAATCGGCCGACCTGATCGGCTCGTCTGTCACTCCGTAAAGGTGTCTCTTCCGAAGGACACCATACCAGCTACATGTTATACCAGCATACCAAATAGGCAAGCCACTCGGAACCTCATTTGACCGCGTCCACGGGAGCAACGCGCCCGCCGGGTTCTCCGTCTCATCCCTGGCCAGTCGGGCCGTGCCGACACTATGTTTGCCGTCACGCGCCGCGTTGAGACTGGCCACACTGGACGCTAGGTCATCATATATGTAATGTCAATTATTAGCGGGGACCTTGCCTGTTGGTGCGACTCGGGATCGATTGCCCCCGGGAAACGATCAGGAGAGATGCGGATGGAACCGGTCCAGAAGAAGAAGTTGTATGTCGAGGTGCTCGATCGGCTGATGGCGGCGATCTCGACATCCGAATTTCCGCCCGGTTCCCAATTGCCGTCGGAAAAGGAACTGATGACGATGATCGGCGTCGGGCGGCCGTCGATCCGGGAAGCGATGCTGACGCTGCAGCAGATGGGGCTCATCCGGATATCGCACGGCGAACGGGCGCGCGTCATCAACCCGACGCCGGAGGTGATCGTCGATCAGGTCTCCGCGGCAATGGTCATGATGCTGGCGACGAATTCGCGCGGCCTCGAAGAACTCAAAGAAGTCAGGCTCTTGCTGGAAACGGGCCTGGTTCGGATCGCCACGCGACGCGCCACGGCCAAGAGCCTGGAACGGCTTGCCGGGACCTTGCGCCATCTGCGCGAGGCGAAGGGCGACCAGGCTCGGTTCGTAACCGCCGACATGGAATTCCACGCCGTCATAGCGGAAATGAGCGGCAATTCGATGATCGCGGCCGTGGCCAAGGGCATGCTCGAATGGCTGTCGCGCTTCAAGCGCGATCTCGTGGCCGTGAAAGGCGCCGAGCGTCTGACGGTCGAGGAACACGAACGCATCTACAAGGCGATCGCCAGCGGCGACGCCGAAGGCGCCAGCGCCGCCATGGCGGACCATATAGGCCGCGCCAACGAACTCTATTCGAAACTGGCGGGCAACAACGGCGGGGACTGACAGTTGCAAATTTTTTGACCGGGAAAACTCATGTGATGACATGATGTCCTTTTGATGCTATCGCTCCCGTTATGAAGTTCATTCCAGCCGGGAAGCCTGCATTGACCGGTCGTCTTAACGCCACCTACCTGATCGAAACCCGCTATCCCATGGAGGTCGCCGCGGCCGCGATGGCGGGTGAGCAATCGAGCGGGACATTCCGTCCGATCCCTGGGGAGACGCCAGAACTGCTGCTCAGATTTGGCGCGCGCGTCGAATTCATCGAGGATCTTGGCGAGGTCGATGGCGAGGCGTTGCCGTTTTCGCGCGCGCCCGGAGATGCGGCGGCCGTCAGGCCGCGCCGGGCCAAAGTGGGTCTTTCCTGGAACATCGAGAACATGGGCACCGTGCTGGCTTCGGTCTGGTCGACGGTGCTCGGCAATCTGTTCGAGCTGCATCATTTCTCGGCCATGCGTCTGCTCGACGTCAGCTTTCCCGATGTCTTCGCTGATGCCTATCCGGGGCCGGCTTTCGCTGTCGAAGGCACGCGTCGTCTGACCGGCGTCACGGGACGGCCGCTGATCGGCACCATCGTCAAACCGAGCGTCGGCCTTACGCCGCGGGAGACCGCGACCCTGGCCGATACGCTGATCTCAGCCGGCCTCGACTTCATCAAGGACGACGAACTGATGGGAGATCCCCCGCATTCGCCGTTCGAACAGCGGTTCGAGGCGGTCATGGCTGTCATCGACCGGCACGCCGACAGGACCGGGCGCAAGGTCATGTACGCGGCCAACATTTCCGGCGACATCGACGCCATGCGCCGCCAGCTTGACCTGATCGAGCGCCGTGGCGGCACCTGCGCCATGCTTGTCCTCAATTCCGTCGGCCTGTCGGGTGTCGTCAAGATGCGCCGGCATTCCGCCGTCGCACTGCACGGCCATCGGGCGGGCTGGGGTCTCTTCAGCCGTTCTCCTGATGTCGGCATGAGCTATCTCGCCTACCAGAAATTCTGGCGCCTGGCCGGCATCGACCACATGCACGTCAACGGGCTGTCCAACAAGTTCTGCGAGCCCGACGATTCGGTGATGGCATCCGCCCACGCCTGCCTCACTCCGATGTTCGGCCGGGCCGACCGGCCAGATACGGTGATGCCGGTGTTTTCGTCCGGACAGACCGCGGTGCAGGCGGGCGAGACCTATGGAAGGCTCGGCACGAACGATTTCATCTATTGCTGCGGCGGCGGGATCATGGCGCATCCCGGCGGTCCGGCCGCCGGCGTTCAAAGCCTGCACGATGCTTTCGAAGCCGCGGCGGCAGGCATTCCCGCGCGCGACTACGCCGCCACGCATCCGGAGCTCGAGGCCGCGCTGCAAGCGTTCGGCTGAATCTGCGCCATCGGCGCGCCATCAAGAGGAAATGGGAGAGAAGCAAATGATGACATCCGTGGCGGTGCTTGGAGCCGGAGGGAAGATGGGCTTCCGCGTGACGCGCAAGCTGATCGAAGCAGGCTACGATGTCCGCGCCGTGGAGATCGGCGAGGCCGGCCGCAAGCGGTTGGGAGAAGCCGATATCGCCGCCGTCGCCATGGAGGAAGGCATTCCCGGCGCCAAGGTCGTGGTGATGGCTCTGCCGGACAACATCATCGGCCAGGTGACGCGGCAAATCTCGCCGATGCTTGCCAAGGGCACCATGATCCTCGTTCTGGATGCGGCCGCACCCTATGCCGGCGACCTGCCGAAGGACAGGCCAGATCTCACCTATTTCGTCGGCCATCCGTGCCATCCGCCGCTGTTCGGCGACGAGACGGAGTGGGCCGCGCGTCGCGACTATCATGGCGGCATCGCCAGGCAGTCGATCGTCTGCGCCCTGATGCAGGGACCTGAAGAGGACTACGCGCTTGGCGAGGAGGTGTGCAAGGCGATGTGGTCGCCGATCATCGACAGCCACCGGGTGACGGTCGAACAGCTGGCGATCCTGGAGCCCGGCCTGTCCGAAATGGTCGCCATGCCCTTCGTCGACACGATGGTCGAGGCCGTCGAGGAGTGCGAGCGCAAATATGGCATTCCAAGGCAAGCCGCGCTCGACTTCCTGATCGGTCATCTGAATGTCGAGATCGCCATGTGGTTCGGTTTCTCGCCGAAAGTGCCGTCCGACGCCGCACTGCGCCTGATGCGCTTCGCCAAGGGCGTCGTGGTCCGTGACGACTGGCGCGAGGCACTGTCGCCGGCCAAGGTGAAGGAAGCCTCGGAATTGATCGTCTACGGCAAGGGAGCCTGAGCCCTGCCTTCGCGGATCATGTCGGTATCGACCGCTCTCTTCGACGGCTATTCCATGGAATTGGCCGTCGAGGAGATTGCCGCTGTGGGTGCCGCCCATGTCGAGCCGGCCTTTATCAGCGGCTATGTCGATTTCGACGAGGGTCTGTTTGCGGCTGCGCACGCCGCGAAGCTGCGCCGGGCAGCGGAACATGCCGGGCTGGGCATCAACGCCGTGTCGGCTCATCTCGACCTGTCGGGGGCCGATGCCGCCGACGCCTTGTCCCGGCGCATCGGCTTTGCCGCCGGTCTCGGCGCGTCGTTCCTGATCACCAATGCCGGCCCGGCGAGAAACAGCGCGGCGATCCGCGCGACGATCGACGCTCTCCTGCCGAGGCTGGAGGAGGCCGGCATGGTTCTGGCGCTCGAAAACCCCGGACATGGCAGTGGCGATCTGCTCGGCAGCGCGCGATCGGGGGCAAGCTTCGTCCGCGACATCGGATCGCCGTACGTCCGCCTGAACCACGATGCCGGCAACATCTTCACTTACAGCGGCGAGACGATGCAGCCGGCGCAAGATATCGCCGATGCCATCGATACGGTTGGACATGCTCATCTGAAGGATGTCGTCAGCACCGGCGAGGGATGGGCCTTCTGCGCCATCGGCGACGGCTCTGTCGACTATGCATCCTACTGGGCCGTGCTGCCCGCCACGCTGCCAGTCAGCATCGAACTGCCGTTGCGGCTGCAGCGCCCGCAGCGCAATGATCCCCAGCGGCGAAGCACGCCGGTGGATATCGGCACCATTCGCGGCGCCTTGCGGCGCTCGCTGGAATTTGTGAACGCACTGGACAATGCCGAGTTCTGAGCGCGGCCCGCCTATCCCCGCTCGGGGAACATCGCCTTCAGCCCCTCGCGCGACGCTTTGGCGATGCCGCGCTCGGTGATCAGCCCGGTGACCAGCCGCGCCGGCGTCACGTCGAAGGCGGGGTTTGCCGCAGGCGTTGCTTCGGGCGAGACGCGAACCTGGGCGATCTCGCCGCTCGCTGTCTTGCCCCACACCAGCGAAACCTCGTCGCCGGAGCGCTCCTCGATCGGGATTTCGGCAAGTCCGTCGCCCACCGTCCAGTCGATGGTCGGCGAAGGCAGCGCAACGTAGAACGGCACGTCGTTGTCCGCGGCGGCGAGCGCCTTCAGATAGGTGCCGATCTTGTTGCAGACGTCGCCGTCGGCGGTGGTGCGGTCGGTGCCGACGATGACCATGTCGATTGCGCCGCGCTGCATCAGATGGCCGCCGGCATTGTCGACGATCAGCGTGTGCGGCACGCCGTGGCCAGCCATCTCCCAGGCGGTGAGTTGGGCGCCCTGGTTGCGTGGGCGTGTTTCATCGACATAGACATGGACCGGAATGCCGGCTTCGACAGCGAGGTAGATCGGTGAAGTGGCTGTCCCGTAGTCGACCGTCGCCAGCCAGCCGGCATTGCAGTGGGTGAGGATATTGACCGTCTCGCCCGGCTGCTTGCGCGCCGCGATATCCTTGATGATGGCGAGACCGTTCTCGCCGATGGCGCGGTTGAGCCCGACATCCTCGTCGGCGATCTCATTGGCACGCCGGTAGGCGGCCGCAGCGCGTTCACCAAGCGGCAACGGCCGCAGGAAACGGCGCATCTCGTCGAGCGCCCAGCGCAGGTTGATCGCCGTCGGCCTGGTATCGTGCAGTATCTCCCACACAGTGTCGAGCGCTTCGTCGGATGCATCATCCGTCATCTGCATGGCGACGCCATAGGCCGCGGTGACCCCGATCAACGGTGCGCCACGCACCCACATGTCGCGGATCGCGGTGGCGATGCCGGCGACCGTGACGAGCTTCTCGATACGGAACTCATGCGGCAGCCAGCGCTGGTCGATGATCTCCACCGAGCGGCCGTCGTCGCTCAGCCAGATGGTCCGAAAGTGGCGGTCACCGACGTTCAAATGCTGTTCTCCTGTTCGATCAGCGCGGCCAGATTGTTGACCTCGTCGATGCTGTGGATCTGGCGCCGGTTGACGGCGATGTGGCGGCCGAATTTCAGTGCCTTCGCCTCACAACTGGCGCGCAGATCTTCATCGGCAATGGTCTCGAAGTCTGCATTGTGGGCGAGGCCAAGGATGCGCCTGTGAACCTCGATGCCGGCAAAGCCGAGCAGATCGTCCCAGATCTGATGCAGGACATTATCGAGTGCCTGCTCGGCGCCCAGCCGGTCGCCCTGATCCTCGAACAGGCTTTTTTGATAAAGCATGCCGGTGCGCTCGGTGCGCCATAACAGCGAGAACTCGGCGCGGAACACGGCCCAGGTCTCGGCCGTGACGCCGAGCAGATAGGCACGCATGGCGTCGCGCCTGCCGTTCTGCTCATGCCCGCGCTGCGAGAAGAAGGACATCCAGAAATTGGCGAGCAGCATGCCGACGTCGAAGGCCATCGGGCCGTAGAAGGCGAACTCCGGATCGATCATCCGCGTTTCCTGGTCGGTGATCATGATCGAGCCGGAATGCAGGTCGCCATGCAAAAGCGTCTCGGCATTGGCGGCGAACATATGCTTCAGCCGTTGCGCCTCCACCTTGAGGTCGCGGTCGGCCCGCAGTTCCGCCACCAGCCTATCGAGCTGCGGACTGGTGTGGCGGTTCATCTTGGCGTCGAAATAGGGGTCGGAAAACACCAGGTTCTCGGTGATGTCGCAAAGCTCGACATTGTCGGCGAACAGCGCCAAATCCGCCTTGCGCTCCTTGGTCACCATCGACAGGTCGGAACCGCGAAACAGCGTGCGGGCCATGAACAGGCCGATATCCCTGGCAATGTTCGGCAGCTGGCGCCCATCGATCAGGGCGCGCCTGAGAATGATGTGGGGCGGTGCCAGATATTCCATGATGATCAGCGCCTGGACCTCGTCGAAGTAGTAGATCGCCGGCACCGAGCCCGGCGCGCGCGCCTCTTGCCGGGTCAGCGCGTGGTATTCGAAGAAGGAGCGTTTTAGCGGCAGCGGCCAGCTGTCGCCGACGAGGCGGACATAGGGCAGGGCCTGCTTGACGATGGCGCCGCCACTGGCGCCTTCGACGATGAACACCAGGTTCAGATTGCCGTCGCCAACCTCGCGAACTTTCCAGGCGCTCGCATCCTTGCCGATCTTCGCGCACAGCGCTTCGTTCGTGCCGAGACGGGTTGCGAGCGTCTCCACCGACAATGCTTCGAACGGCAAGTTCCCAGTCATCCTTGTTCCCTCCCGCCTATGTGCTCCGATCATAAGGAGCCCAAGCGGCGGGGCCAAGCTAGGAAGCTGTCTGGCAATTGTCAATCGTGTTGACAATTGCCGACGTTGACCATAGCGTCATGACTAGGGAGGAACGCATGGTCGGCAATGTCGTGTTCCGCGTAGAGGGACTGAGGAAATCCTTTGGCCGCAACGAGGTGCTTGGCGGCATCGCGCTGGACCTCCATGCCGGTGAAGTAACCGTGCTGATGGGCGCCAACGGCGCCGGCAAATCCACCCTCGTCAAGATCATCAGCGGCGTCTACGAGCGTGGCGGCGGCTCGATGACCCTCGCCGGTGCGGAGTTCGCGCCGAACACGCCGGCGGAAGCGATCCGCGCGGGTGTCGTCACCGTGCACCAGAACATCAATGACGGCGTGGTCGCCGATCTCGATGTCGCCACCAATCTTACGCTCGACCGGCTGAGCGGTCGGGGCGTGCCGACCCTGTTCAATCCCGCTCGCGTGCGCCGTGAGGCCAAGGCGGTCGCCGACCGCATGGGGCTGGCCATCGATTTGAAGGCGCGCGTCAGCGATCTTTCGCTGGCCGACCGCCAGATGGTGGCGATTGCCCGGGCGCTGGCGCACCAGCCGAAAGTGCTGATCCTCGATGAGCCGACCTCGTCGCTCTCCAGTGCCGAGGCCGACAGGCTGTTCGCGCTGGTCGACCGTCTGCGCGAGCAGGGCGTGGCGATCCTCTATATCTCGCACCGCATGTCGGACATCAGGCGGCTCGCGGATCGCATCGTCTCGATGCGCGACGGTGTCGTATCGGGCGCCTTCGATGCCAAGCCGCTCGATTATGAAGGTGCGGTCAACGCCATGCTCGGCCGCAAGATCCATCTCGACCGGATCGTGGCCAGGAGTTCCGCCAGGGCGGTCCTGAGCGTCGAAGGCCTGCGCATCGCGCAGGGCGCCAAGCCGATGTCGCTGACACTCGGCGATGGCGAGGTCGTCGCCATCACCGGCCTCGTCGGCGTCGGCAAGACCGCTCTTGCCGAGACGCTGTTCGGTGTGCGCCGGCCGCTCGACGGCACCATGACGATGAACGGCAAGCCTTACGCGCCGCGCTCGGCGGGCGACGCGATCGCCGCCGGCGTGTTCCTCGTCGCCAAGGATCGTGCGACCAGCGGCATCGTCGACGGCTTCAACATCGAACGCAATGTCAGCCTGCCGTTTCTGAAGCGCATGTCCGGTCTGAGCGTGCTCAGGCGCCGCCTCGAACGCGCCACCGCGCGCAGGCAGATCGAGCAACTGGGCATCGTCTGCCGCTCCGAGAAGGACGAGATGTCGGCGCTGTCGGGCGGCAACCAGCAGAAGGTGATGGTCGCCCGCTGGATGGCGCAGAATGCCGCGCTGTTCATCCTCGACGAGCCGTTCCAGGGCGTCGACATTTCCGCCCGGCGCGATATTGCCGCCAAGCTGAGGGCCAGCGCCAATGGCCGCGCCACGCTTCTGTTCGTCACCGAACTCGATGAAGCGCTGGAGACGGCCGACCGCATCCTGGTGATGTCGGAGCACACGATCGTCGGCGAACACCGCAATGCCGATGTCGACCTCGACCGCCTGCTGGCCGAGGTTGCCGGTGGACCGCTGCACAGCGCTGCCTGAGCGTGGCGGCCGATGGAATTGGAATGGAGAGACCATGGCTGCGAGTTGGGTAAATGGGGCAGCGGCGCCGGGGTGCGCCGAATGACGCTGCGCGACTACGCCATCCGCTATGGGTTCATCGTGCTGCTGTTCGGATTGGTCGCCTATTTCGCGATCGCCGCCGACGGGTTCGTTTCGCCGCAAAGTGCCGTCTTCATCTTCCAGTCTGTCGCCATCACCGGTGTGCTGGCGCTCGGCGTTACCGCCACGCTTGTCGTCGGCGGCTTCGACCTGTCGATCGGTTCGGTCGCAACCTCTGCCATGATGGCTGCGGCCTATGTGATGGTGGTGCTGGAGCAAAACGCGTTCGTGGCGGTCATCGTCTGCCTGTTGATTGGCGCCATTGTCGGCCTGATCAATGGCTGGCTGATCGTCTACATGCGTGTACCCGATCTGCTGGCGACGCTCGGGATGATGTTCCTGCTGGTCGGCCTGCAGCGCATCCCCACGGAAGGCCGCTCGATCGCCACCGGCATGACCATGCCCGATGGCTCGGTCGCCAGCGGCAAGTTCTCCGATGCCTTCCTGGCGCTCGGCCGCCACCGCTTCGACTTCTTCATCCCAAACCTCATCCCGGTCTCGGTCGTCGTGCTTCTGGCGCTGGCCGTGCTGATCTGGTTCTTCCTCGAATACACCCGCTTCGGCCGCATGATGTATGCGGTCGGCAGCAATGAGCGCGCCGCCGAACTCGCTGGCGCGCCTGTCAAGGCATACAAGATCTGGGCCTACGTTATTTCAGGCGTTTTTGCCTCGATCGGCGGCATTTTGCTCGCGGCCCGGCTTGGACGCGGCGACATCGCCTCGGGTAATAATCTGCTGCTCGATGCGGTTGCCGCGGCGCTGATCGGCTACGCGGTGCTCGGCGCCGCCAAGCCGAACGCCTTTGGCACCGCCATCGGCGCGCTGTTCGTCGGCATCTTGCTGCAAGGCCTGACAATGATGAACGCGCCTTACTACACGCAGGATTTCGTCAAGGGCGTGGTTCTGGTCGTCGCCCTTGTCTTCACCTTTGCCCTTTCGGGCAGGGGCAGGAACTAGCATTCGGCCGGATAGGATTTTGGGTTCAACAAAAGTGGAGGAAAACAAGGTGAACATCACTAGAAGACTTCTGGGGAAAGTGGCGCTCGGGCTCGCCGGCGCAACCATGCTGATGCAGGGGGCATTTGCCGCCGACAAGCCGGCGCCGTTCGACAAACCCGGCGTCAAGATCGCACTGGTTCGCTATCTCTCGACCGGCGACTTCTTCCAGGCGTATCTGTCGGGCGTCGAGGCGCAGTCGAAGGCGCTCGGTATCGACCTGCGCGTGCTCGACAGCCGCCAGGACGCCGCCCTTCAATCCGACATGGTCGACCAGGCCATCGCGCTCGGCGTGCAGGGCATCATCATCCAGCACGGCCTGACGGAATCGATGAAGGATGCCGCCCAGCGCGCCGTCGACGCCGGCATCAAGGTGGTGGCATTCGACGTCAATGTCGAAAACCCCAAGATCCCGCAAATCGAACAGTCGGACAAAGATCTGGCACGGCTGGCGCTCGAACAGGCAGTCAAGGACAATGGCGAAAGCTGGAACGCCGGCTATGTCTATGTCGCCGGCATCGCTCCGCTCGACCGCCGCAACGAGACCTGGGTCGACGTCAAGAAAAAATATGCAGGCATAAAGGAGGCCGCCATGTTCGGCACGCTCGACAATCCGATCGCCAACTCCGTCGCCAACCAGGCGCGCTCGGTGCTGTCGGCGCACCCCGACATCAACGTGATGTTCGCGCCCTATGACGAGTTCGCCAAGGGCGTGAAGATCGCCGTCGACGAAGCCGGCCTGAACAAGAAGATCAAGATCTATTCCGCCGACATTTCGACATCCGACATCGCGGCGATGCGCGAGCCCGACAGTGCCTGGGCGGCTACCGCGGCGACCAACCCGGCAGTCGTCGGCCAGGTCTCGGTGCGCGCCCTGGCGCAACTGCTCGCCGGCGAAGATCCCGGCCACAACGTCATCGTGCCGCCGACGCTGATCACCCAGAAGGAGCTGATCGACAAGGACATCAAGAACATGGAGGACCTGTCGGCCAAGCTGCCGCAGTTCGCCCATGCCGACGTCGCCATGCCGGCATGGATGCCGAACCCGAACGCGAAGTAGCTTCGGCACAGACTCTTGCTGATTATGGAGTCGAGACGAAATGAAAGCCGCCCTGTAGCAGTCGCTGCGGGCGGCTTTTTCGATGTGGTTCACTCGTTGAACAGGTCGGAATGCGAACCGGTACGGGCAAGCTGCAATTCGTCGTCGACAACGCGATAGATCAGGAGCCAGTCCGGCTCGATATGCGCGTCGCGAAGCCTTTCCAGTCCCCTTTCAGAGGATGATCCTTGTACACCGCAGGCAGTTCTTGTCCGGCGATGAGCAGGCCTAACAGATCGCGCAACTTGCCCAGGTCCTTGCCACGCTTTTCCATACGCCTCACATCCCGGCGAAATTGCCCGGAGCGACTGGGAACTGGCATGCCTAGATCCCCAAATCCTTGAACAACTCATCGGCCGAGGCAAGGCGCTTGCCCTTGCCTTTTTCCAACTCGGCCATGGCCTTTCTGGTGGTCGCGTTGGGTACTTTCACTGGAAAGGGAAATTCCTTATCGGCAGCGACGCGCACCAGAAGCAGGCGAATGGCATCGGAGACCGACAACCCCATGGCGGCCAAAGCCTCCGTTGCCCGATCTTTCGTTGCGCTGTCGATGCGAGCGCGGACCACTGAATCCGTTGCCATATCGTGGCTCCTTCATGCTGAGCCACAATGTAGCTACGGTGCGCAACTCTTGCAAGCAGATTGCTGCGACCATTCGGCAGCAAGCCTACCTCAGCGCCGCCGCGATGTTGCCACCGTCGACCGTCGTCACATCGGCGGTCGTCCGGTCGGCCAGGGCATGGTGCAGGAAGGCCTGCGCCACGTCCTGCGCGGTCACTTCCTGGCCGAGCAGATTGCCGGACATGTAGTCCTTCTCCGACACGCCGCGTGCGCCCGAGCGGCTGGCGATCATGGCGTCGGTCAAAAGCCCGGAGCGGATGCGGTCGGCGTTGACGGCGTTGGAACGGATGCCATGGGCGCCGTAGTCGAGCGCGTATTGCCTTGACAGGAACAGCGTCGCCGCTTTCGGCACGCCATAGGCGCCGAATTTCGGACCCGGATTGACCGCCTGCTTGGAGGTGTTGAACAACAGCGCCCCACCTGTACCTTGTTCCAGCATGATGCGCACGGCGTTCTGCGCCGCCGACTGGTGAGCGAAGAAATTGAGCTCGAAGCTCTTGCGCAGCAGCGTATCGTCAAGCTCGCCGATGCGGCCTTCCCAGGCAGCACCCGCATTGGACACCAATATGTCGACGCCGCCGAAGACGGCGACCGCCTTGTCGAAGGCGGCACGCATCTGGTCCGGGTCGGTGATGTCGGCGCCGACGCCAATCGAATTGTTGCCGGCTTTCCTGGCGGCATCGGCGGCCTTTTCGGCGTCGAGATCGACGACGACGGCATGAGCGCCATTGTCGGCGAACAGTTTTGCGGTCGCCGCACCAATCGCACCGGCGCCGCCGGTGATCAGCACCACCTGGCCGGTCAGCGGCTTCGGCTTGTTGGAGGCGAGCTTGGCCTGTTCCAGCGACCAGTATTCGAGCGGGAACAGGTCGGCCTTGGATAGCGGGTGGAAACGCCCGACGGCCTCGGCGCCGCGCACGGCCTCGATCCACATCTCGCCAACGTCCGAGGCGATCCTGGCATCCTTCAGCGTGCGGCCATGGCCGAACATGCCGAGCCCCGGCACCAGCGTCAGCCGGGGCATCGGATCGAGCATGGTGCGCTTGACGTCGTCGAGCGCGTCATTGGTCTCGAAATAGGCGCGGTAATCCTTGACGAAAGCGTCGACATGGCTCTGGATTACGGCCTTGTAGTCGCCGATCTTGTCGGCGTCGGGCGCCGGCACGGCCAGCGGCCCGGTCTTGATGCGGATCGACAGATCCGGCGTCGACACGCCGCGTCCTGCATAGTCGGCGATCTCTGCGGAATTGATGAAATCGACAATCGCGTCCGAGGTGCGGAAGTCAGAGATCATGCGGTCGAAGCGGCCTTCGCCGCGTGGCGCCGCTACAGCGCCGCGCAGCATGGGCGCGATCGCCGCCGGTGACGCTAGCCTTGCCGGCAGCGCTATCTTCGCAGTCTTCGGTTTGGCATGCTCGGCCACATGATCCTCGGCGACGTTCACATAGTGGATCATCCGGTCATAGGCCTGCCTAGCATCGTCGCCGAAAGTGAAGATGCCGTGCTTGTCGAGGATCAGGCCTTCCACCGTCGGGTCGGCGTCGAAGACGTCGGCCGCTGCCTTGGCGAGATCGAAGCCCGGCATGATGTAGGGCACATAGCCCATTTTGGCTCCGAACACCTTTGCCACCAGCGGCTTGCTGTCTTCCTGGTCGACGATGGCCAGGATGGCGGTCGAGTGGGTGTGGTCGACGAACTTGTGCGGCAGGAAGGCATGCAGCAGGGTCTCGACCGAAGGGTTGGGCGAGGCGGGGTCGATCAGGTTGGCCCGCTGCAACGCGACCATGTCCTCGTCGGAAAGCCTGTCCAGCTTGCGCGCCTTGAGCAGGGCGCCCATCTTGACCGCCGGCAGGCCCTGCGGCTCGATGACCGCCATATCCCAGCCGCTGCCCTTGACGCACAGCACGTCCCATTCGTCACCGACGAGATCGGTCGCCTTGATCTTGCAGGAGGTGTTGCCGCCGCCATGCAGGACCAGTTGCGGCACGCCGCCCAGAAGCCGCGTCGTGTAGACACGCAACGCCAGATCGCGGCCGACGCCCTTCTTCGCATAGTCGGCAACGAGTTGTTCGGCCACGTCGTCGTTCCACAGATTCTTCATGTTCGCTTCGTCCAGTTGCTGTCTTTGATGGTGAACAGGAATGCCGCGACGCCTTGATGACAAATGCGTCGGCAAAGGATTGGTTTTCAGGACGCCTTTTCTGCTGACGTTCCGGCATGATCGAGCAGCCGCTGCGCCATATGCGCGCCGACCACCAGATGCGTGCAGAGGCCGCCGGCGATCGCGGCGAGCAGCGGCTCGAACTTGCTGTCTTCCTGCACGACCATCAGCCGCTTACCGATGACGCGCAGTGAAGCAAGCCCCGCCGAGATGACCCGCCGGTTGTAGCTGCAGTCAAGCAACTCGCCACGGGCATCGATGATCTGCCCGGCAATGACACCCGCGGCACCTTCCCTGCGCAGCGCCGCCATCTCGGCTGCCGTCAGCGCGCCGCACTTCACCAGATGGCTGTCGGCATCGACCGCGCCGATGGAGTAGAGCGCAAGATCGCAGTCGCTGATCCCGGCAAGCTGGTCGCGGATCACAGGTTCGGCGCGCAGGCCTTGCGCCAGTTCCTCGGTCGACAGCACCAGGGGCGCGTAGAAGTTGAGGCCCTTGGCATTGAGCCGGCGCGCGATTTCCATAGTGCATTGATCGGGCCGGTAGGAATAGGGTGCGCCGAGATTGCCGCAGAGCTGCACCACGGTGACGTCCTGCAGGTCGGCATAGGACATGATGTCGGCGATGGTGTAGACGGTGCGGCCCCAGGCGACGCCGATGCGGTCGCCTTTCCCGACGAGTTCCAGGAAAACGCTTGCCGCCAGCACCGCGATATCGGTCGAGGGGTCGGCGAGATAGGCGTTCTCAGGCGCGATCCAGACGGCGTCGAGCTTCAGGGCGTCTTCCAGCCTGCGCGCCATGACGTCGTCCGTGAAGAGCTGCGTCGAGGTCGAGATGTTGACGATGCCTGTCTCGCGCGCCTTGCGCAGATACATGGCGACGGAGGCGCGCGAAATGTTGAGTTGATTGGCCACTTCGTCCTGGCGAAGCCCATGGGCATAGTAAAGCCAGGCCGCCTTGTGGATGAGCTGTTCTGCCGGTCGGATCGCCATGCCGCCTCCTTGGCTGACATTAGTCACGGCTCTCGACAAAAGTCAAATTTGGATAAACAGGAAGAGATTTCCTGCCGGCGCGGCACAGATCCCCATTCTAGCAAGTCGGTGCAGGATAGCATTCTCGGCCCATCAGGGGGATAGCGTGACGACGAGCGTAAGGTTAGAAAGCTCGAAAAGACTTTGGGGAGAATGGGATGGCCAATCCCTACGAACAGGATCTCGACAGGAACGCGGCCAATCACCAGCCGCTGACGCCGCTCACCTATCTGGAGCGCGCGGCAAGAACCTATCCCGACCATGTCGCCATCATCCATGGCAGCCAGCGCATCAGCTACCGCGATTTCTGGCGCCGTTCGTTGAAGGTCGCCTCGGCCCTGCACAAGCATGGCATCGGCAAGGGCGACACGGTGACGGTCATGCTGTCGAACACGCCGCCGATGCTGGAAGCGCATTTCGGCGTGCCGATGACCAAGGCGGTGCTTCACTCGCTCAACACGCGTCTCGACGCCGCCGTCATCGCCTTCCAACTCGACCATGCCGAGACCAAGGTGCTGATCGTCGATCGCGAGTTTTCCGGCGTGGTGCGGGAAGCGCTCGATCTGGCCGTGGTCAAACCGCTGGTCATCGACTACGATGATCCCGAATACGCCACCGACGCGCCCTATCCGAAAGGCGAGAGGGTCGGCACGGTGGACTATGAGGCCTTTGTCGCCAATGGCGACGAGGCGTTCGCCTGGTCGATGCCGGACGACGAATGGGATGCGATCTCGCTCAATTATACTTCGGGCACGACAGGCAATCCCAAGGGCGTCGTCTACCATCACCGAGGTGCTGCGCTGATGGCCTACACCAACACCATCCATGCCGGCATGGCCAAGCACGCGGTCTATCTCTGGACCTTGCCGATGTTCCACTGCAATGGCTGGTGTTTTCCCTGGACGCTCGCCGTCCAGGCCGGCACGCATGTCTGCCTGCGCTGGGTGCGACCGAAGCCCATTTATGACGCTATCGCCGATTATGGCGTCACCCATCTGTGCGGGGCGCCGGTGGTCATGTCGGTGCTGATCAACGCCAAGGACGAGGACAAGCGCGCATTTGCGCAAACCGTCACCTTCAACACGGCGGCCGCCCCGCCGCCCGAAGCCGTGCTGTCGGGCATGGCCGATGCCGGCTTTGCCGTCACCCACCTCTACGGCCTGACAGAGACCTATGGGCCCGCTGTCGTCAACGAATGGCACAATGGCTGGGACGCACTCGACAAAGGGGCGAGGGCGGGCAAGAAGGCACGGCAGGGCGTGCGCTATGCCGCGCTCGAAGGCCTTACGGTAATGGATCCCGAGACCATGGCCGAGACGCCCGCCGACGGCGAGACCATCGGCGAGGTGATGTTTCGTGGCAACATCGTCATGAAGGGTTACCTGAAGAACCGCAGGGCGACTGACGAGGCTTTCGCCGGCGGCTGGTTCCACTCGGGCGATCTCGGCGTCATGCACCCGGATGGCTATATCCAGCTCAAGGACCGCTCCAAGGACATCATCATCTCCGGTGGCGAGAACATTTCCTCGATCGAGGTCGAGGAAGCGGTCTACAAGCATCCCGCCGTCGCCTCCTGCGGCGTCGTGGCGCGCCATGACGACAAATGGGGCGAGGTGCCTGTCGCCTATGTGGAACTGAAGCCGGGCAAGGAGGCGAGCGAGGCCGAGATCATCGAGCACTGCCGGACGCTGCTCGCCCGCTTCAAAGTGCCGAAAGCGGTGATCTTTGCCGAGATACCGAAGACCTCGACCGGCAAGATCCAGAAGTTCCGGCTGCGGGAAATGGCCAAGGTCGCCTGAAGCCCCCGGCGGTCTTCGAGAGAATATTTTCAATGGTCCGCATCCTGAGGGCGCCTTGTGACGTCTACTGGATGTCACCAATTGTCACCTATCGTACGCGTACACCGAATCCGCGTTGACACCTCGCTCGTTTAGATTTACGAGTGATGAAAATCGAAATTCGTCACTCGTTATTTGACAGAGAGCTATGTCCGAAGCCGCCAACATCGTCGCCGACGTCGCCCGACAGGAAAATGTAACGCGCATACTCGATTGCGCCGAGCGCCTGTTCCGGCACTATGGCTACGGCAAGACCAATGTCGCCGACATCGCCCGCGAACTCGGCATGTCACCGGCCAACATCTATCGTTTCTTTGCGTCCAAGGTTGAAATCCACCAAGCCGTATGTGGCCGGATGCTCGGCGCCAGCTACAAGATGGCTTACGAGATCATGCACCTGCCGATCAGCGCCGAGGAGCGGCTGCGTCGTTATGTGCATGCACAATACAAGCTGACGATGGAGGTCATGCTCGACGACCAGAAGGTCCACGAGATGGTCATCGTCGCGCTCGAGCGGGACTGGGGCGTCATCGACAAGCATGTCGACAGCATTCACGATCTTTTCGCCGAGGTGATCGGCGAGGGCATCGAGGCCGGCGAGTTCAGGAAGCAGGACCCGGTGACCGCATCGCGTTGCTTCGGTGCCGCCACCGTCATCCTGTGCCACCCGCAGATGGTGGCGCAGTGCCTCGCCAAGACCAATCGGGCAATGCCCGACGACCTCATCGATTACGCCATCAGAGCCTTGAAATAGCCGTCGCCAGCCGATGCCGGTGTCGACAGTCCGTCTCCAGTCGGGAGTACCGAAATGTTTTTGCCCAGTTCCATCCTTCGCATGCTGCCAGCTGCCGGCCTGATCGTCGCATCGCTTGGGCTTGCCGGCTGCTCGCAGGAAAAAGCCGAGGTGAAGGACATCATCCGTCCGGTCAAGGTCGTCGAGATCGCCCAGGCGCATGACACCCGCACGCTGTCCTATTCCGGATCGGTGCGCGCCCGCACCGAGAGCACGCTGGGTTTCCGGGTCAATGGCAAGATCACTGAGCGTCTCGTCGACATCGGCCAGCACGTGGCGCCTGGCGACGTGCTCGCCCGCATCGATCCCTCCGACTATGACCTGTCGGTCAAGAGCGCGCAGGCGGCACTCGATGCCTCCGAACGGCAGGTCGAGACGGTCGAACTCGCCCGCAAGCGCGCCGAACAGCTTTTCGCCAAGAACTTCGCGCCGAAATCGCAGCTCGAACAGGCGACACTGACCTATGACCAGGCAGTCGCCACGCGCGACTCCGCCCGCTCTACGCTTGCCCAGGCCAGGAACCAGGTTGGCTATACCGACCTCAAGGCCGACAGGGATGGCATCGTCACGGCGGTAAACGCCGATGTCGGCCAGGTGGTCGGCTCGGGCACGCCCGTGGTCACCGTCGCGGTCGACGGTGAAAAGGAAGTGCTGATCGCGGTTCCGGAAATGGAGATCGCCGAGTTCAAGCCGGGCAAGGACGTCAAGGCGGGCTTTTGGTCGGACGATGGGCTGAAGCTCGACGGCAAGGTCCGTGAGGTCGCCGGTAGCGCCGATCCGCAGTCGCGCACCTTTGCCGTCCGCGTCAGCCTGCCCAACGACCCGCGCGTGCTGCTCGGCATGACCGCCAATATCGAGGCGTCGGCGGCCAACGAAAAGCAGCTCGTGTCCATCCCGCTCAGTGCACTCGCTGAGAAAGACAGCCAGTCGATCGTCTGGACGGTCGATCGTGGCGCCGACACCGTGCATGCCCGTTCGGTCAAGGTCGCCGAGTTCGCCCCCGACGGCGTGCGTGTCGCGGAGGGATTGAAACCGGGCGACGTCGTGGTCGCCGCCGGTACGCAGTTCATGACCGAGAACCTGAAGGTGAAACTCCCCGGCGGCACCGCACAGCAGTCCGCCTCGGCCGAGGGCGACGAAGCCAGCCAGTTGCGCTGACGACAGACAGGTCGGCCGCGCGTTCCCGCGGCCGCAGGTTTCCGGGCGGCGTGCCCGAAGGTCGAGACGTCAAGGCCGATGTACCCCCGCATCGACCCTCGCGTCCCACCGCGATGAGTGTCTCTCCGCTTGAAGAGCAACGCCGCCCGGAAGCCAGTATCGAACGCAGATGATTTCGTTCCGCGCGCGCTTCCTCGAAGCCCCTTTTTCGAAGCACCAAGCGCCGGCAACCAAGCAAAGTGGACCACTTCCGATGACGACCCCCACTGAAGAAAAGCGTCCCTTCAACCTGTCCCGTTGGGCCATCGGCCATCCCTCCATTGCGCGCTTCCTGTTCGGGCTGATCATCATAGCCGGCGCGCTCGGCTTGATGCGCATGGGCCAGAAGGAGGATCCCGATTTCACCTTCCGCGTCATGGTCGTGCAGGCGATCTGGCCGGGCTCCTCAATCCAGGAGATGGAGGACCAGGTCGTCAACAAGATCGAGCGCAAATTGCAGGAGACGCCGCATCTCGATTTCGTGCGTTCCTTCACCCGCGCCGGCAGCGCCATCATCACCGTCCAGATCAAGGGTGACACCAACGCCGCCGAAGTGACGGATGCTTTCTATCAGGTGCGCAAGAAAGTCGGCGATATCCAGGGCGACCTGCCGCAAGGCCTGCTCGGCCCGTATTTCAACGACGAGTTCGGCGACACGTTTATCACCCTGCATTCGATCAGCGGCGACGGCTTCTCCTTTCCCGAATTGAAGAAGTTCGCCATCCAGGCGCGCGATATGCTTTTGACGACGCCCGGCGTCGAAAAGGCCGTCATCATCGGCGACCAGCCGGAAAAGCTCTATATCGACGTCTCGTCCAAGGCGCTGGCCGAACGCGGCCTGACGCTGACCGACCTGCAGAACGCGATCAAGGGCCAGAACAACGTCGACCCCGCGGGTTCCGTCGACACCGGCGTCAATTCGGTGCGCATCTCGGTCGAAGGCGACGTCGCCAAGGCGGCCGACATCCGCGAACTGCGCCTGCGCGCCGGCGGCCAGGTCACCCGGCTGGGCGACATCGCCACCGTCACTTCGGGCCTGGAGGACCCCTTCCAGCGCAAATACCGCTTCAATGGCCACGACAGCGTGCAGCTTGGCGTGGTCATGGCCAAGGGTTTTAAAGTCACCGATGTCGGCAAGGATGTCGAGGCGACCTACAAGCGCTTCGAGGAGGCGCTGCCCTATGGCGTTTCGGTCGACCAGATTTCCGACCAGCCGGGCGTCGTCACGGATGCCGTCAGCGAATTCATGCATGCGCTCGGCGAAGCGTTGCTGATCGTGCTCGTCGTCTCGTTCCTGTCGATCGGCTGGCGCTCGGGGCTGGTGATCGCCATCGCCATACCGCTGGTGCTCGCCGCCACCTTCGCCATCATGTACGAGATCGGCATCGACCTGCAGCGCATTTCGCTGGGCGCGCTGATCATCGCGCTCGGCCTGCTTGTCGATGATGCCATGATCGTCGTCGAGATGATGGAGCGCAAGCTCGAGGAGGGGCTGGTCAAGATCGAGGCGGCGAGCTTCGCCTATTCCTCGACCGCCTTCCCGATGTTGACCGGCACACTGATCACCACCGCCGGCTTCATACCGGTCGGGTTCGCTGCTTCGACGGCTGGCGAATATGTGCGCACCTTGTTCTATGTCGTCGGCATCGCGCTGATCGTGTCGTGGTTCGTGGCGGTCTATTTCACGCCCTGGCTCGGCTATATGATCCTTAAGCAGCGCAAGCATGCCGGCAGCCATCACGACGCCTTCGACACAGGCTTCTATCGTCGGCTGCGTGCCACGGTCAGCTGGGCCGTGCGCCATCGCATCATCGTTTTGGTGATGACGCTGGCAACTTTCGGCACCAGCCTTTGGGCGTTCCAGTTCATCCCGCAGAATTTCTTCCCGCAATCGTCGCGGCCCGAAATTCTTGTCGACCTCTGGCTGCCGGAAGGCACCAGCATCAAGGAGGTCGAGGCGCAGGCCAAGGCCCTGGAAGCCAAGATGATGGACGACAAGGACAAGCGTTTCATCGCCACTTATATCGGCGAGGGCGCCCCGCGCTTCTTCCTGCCGCTCGACCAGCAACTGCGCAACCCGAACTTCGCCCAGATGCTGGTCATGGCCAATGACGAGCCGGCGCGCGAGCGGCTGATCGTCAAGCTGCGCACGGTTCTGGCCGAAGACTTCCCGTCGATCCGTGCCAAGGTCGACCGCCTGTTCCTCGGACCGCCGACCGGGTGGCCCGTGCAGATGCGCGTCATGGGTCCGGACCGCCAGGAGGTGCGCCGCATCGCCGACCAGGTGAAGGCGAAGTTCCGGCAGGATCCCCTGCTCGGCGCCGTCCATGACGACTGGCTGGAGCCCGTTCCGGCGATGAAGCTGGTCATCGATCAGGATCGTGCCCGTGCGCTCGGCGTCACCTCGCAGCGCATCCGCCAGATGCTGCAGGCGACGATGTCCGGCGCGCCGCTTGACGATTTCCGCGACGGCGAGGAGACGGTGTCGATCGTCGCCCGCGAGCCGGATGCCAGCCGCAGCCTGCTGTCGTCGGTCGACTCGGTCTATATCCCGACCGATTTCGGCGGCTTCGTGCCGCTGTCGCAGGTGGCCAAGGTGGTGCCTGTGCTGGAGCAAGGCATCGAATGGCGGCGCGACCGCCTGCCGACGATCAGCGTGCGCGCCACATTGCCAGACGGCGTGCAGTCCAACGACGTCGTCACCAAGATGTACAAGGACATGCAGGGCCTGCGTGACGGCCTGGCGCCCGGTTACAAGATCGAGATCCAGGGCGGTGCGGAGGATTCAGCCGAAAGCCAGGCTTCGATCGCCGCCAAGGCGCCGATCATGCTGGCCATCATCGTCGTGCTCCTGATGATCCAGCTGCAGAACTTCGGCAAGGCGATGCTGGTGCTGGCCACCGGCCCGCTCGGCATCATCGGCGCGGCCGCGGCTCTGCTGATCAGCGGTGCACCGTTCGGCTTCGTCGCCATCCTCGGTGTCATCGCCCTGCTCGGCATCATCATGCGCAACTCGATCATCCTGGTCGACCAGATCGACCAGGACATTGCCAAGGGCATGGACCGTTCCGAAGCGATCGTCGGCTCGGCCGTGCGCCGCTTCAGGCCGATCGTGCTGACGGCGATGACGGCGGTGCTGGCACTGATCCCGATCTCGCGCGGCGTGTTCTGGGGACCGCTCGCCTATGCCATGATGGGCGGCATTCTGGTCGCCACCGTGCTCACCATCCTGGTGCTGCCGGCGGGCTATGCGCTCTTCTTCGGCCGCGAGCCGAAGAAGGCGAAGACCGACCAGCAGGCGCCGGAGCCAGGGGAGATCGAAGGCATCGAACGGCCGCAACTGCCGTTGGCGGCGGAATAAAAAACCGGCCGGTCGATTTGCGACCGGCCGGTTTTCCTTGATGCAATGATTTAGGCCGCAGTCAGACCATCAGATGACGAACACCCAATTCGCGATGAGCATGACCGCCACGCCGGCGACCAGCGTCAGATAGGGCAGCATGCCCGCCTTCTTGACCGAAAGGTCGGCTCCCGCCATGCCGAGATCGGCCAGCATGTGGTCGGGGAATTTGCCCTTGTCCTGGATGTAGTGGCGGAAGCAGAACACCGGGATGATCAGCGCCGCCGTGATCAGTCCGGCCCACAGCGCCATCGGGTTCCACACCTTGGCGCCTGCGCCCATGAAGATCGCGTTGACGTAGGCGAAGATCGCCCCGATCCCCAAGAGCCAGCTCGGTGCTTTCCACGGCCGTGCGATATGGCCGTTGTCGATGCGGTGGATCCAGCCGGCATTGAGGTTGAGGAAATTGAAGATGATGTAGCCGCAGTTCGACACGGCGAGGATGAAGAAGAAGCTCGTCGCGTCGGCCGAGGCGATCGCCAGCACGACCAGATTGAAGCAGAGATCGGTCCACATGGCCCGCGTCGGCGCGCCGTGCTCGTTGACGTGGCTGAGATAACGGGGCAGCCAGCCGTCGACCGAGCCCTGGTAGAGCGTGCGCGACGAGCCGGCCATCGCCGTCATGATGCACAGCACCAGCGCCAGGATCATCAGCATCACCAGCAGGCTGTGGATAAGCCTGCCTCCGCCGACCATGCCGGCCAGCGCATCGGCCACGCCGGAGCCGTCGACGATCGGTGTTGCCAGCATGCCGTTCAAGCCCAGCACGCCCTGGAAGGTGAACGGCACCAGGATGAACAAAAGCATGCAGAGCAGGCCGGAATAGAAGATGGCCTTGAACGTATCGGTACCCGGGTTCTTGAACTCCGACGTGTAGCAGACGGCGGTTTCGAACCCGTAGGTCGACCATGCGGCGATGAACATGCCGCCGAGCGCCAATGTCCAGCCGGCGATGTTCCAGGAGCCGGGCTCAGGTGCATAGGCGGCGGCGAGCGGCACCAGAGGCGAAAAGTTCGACCAGTCGATCTGGCCGGTGAAGATCGGCACCACGCCGACGATCAGCATCGGGATAATGACCAGCAGTCCGATATATTTCTGCACGCTGGCAGTGCCCAGAATGCCGCGATGTTGGATCGAGAAGATGATCAGCATCAGCACCGCGCCGATGAAGAAGGTGGCATTGAGCGTGAAGGACACCGGGCCTAGCGTGTGGCTCCACAGCGTCCAGTTGCGGATCGCCGGCGTCGCGGCGGCGGTCACCGCGGTGATGGCGTCGGCAGGTGCCGTTCCGGCATGCGCGGCGATGTAGGCGACGACATCGGGCGAGGCCTCGGTGAACAGCGGCACCGGCGCCAGCGCATTGAGGATATAGGCGGCGGCGATCGAGCAGCCGAGCGACAGCACCGGCGACCAGGCGAACCAGTTGCACCACACCGACAGCGGCGCGATGAACTTGGAGTAGCGCAGCCAGGCGGTGGCGCCGTAGATCGAGGCACCGCCGGACTTGTTCGGGAAC
This sequence comes from Mesorhizobium sp. BR115XR7A, assembly GCF_020165315.1. Classification (NCBI taxonomy): domain Bacteria; kingdom Pseudomonadati; phylum Pseudomonadota; class Alphaproteobacteria; order Hyphomicrobiales; family Phyllobacteriaceae; genus Mesorhizobium; species Mesorhizobium sp. BR115XR7A. The sequence goes on along the minus strand of NZ_JAIUHW010000004.1, from coordinate 162,726 downwards.
AGGCCGGCGATCTCGGCATAGGTGAAGGATTGCAGGAAGCCCATGATCATGGAGACCGTCCAGATCAGGAACGCCAGCTTTCCCGTCGTGCCGGCAATGCCGCCGATCGAGAACAGGACCAGCGCCGGAACGCCACTCGCCACCCAGAAGGCGCCGCGCCAGTCGATATGCCTGAGCAGCTTGCTTTCGGCAGGCTGGTCCAGGACCGTACTTATTGTGCTCATGTGGATGAGTTCCCCTTTTTCGATGTTCCCCGCCAGTGGTGTCTCGGCTACGCGAAACTTACTCCCCGGCAAATGATCGTTCCGGCCGCAGTGTTTCCACTCAGTCGTATTTTTTTCTTAAGAGTGAAGATTGATCCGGCGCGGCGTCACGTCAAGCGATTTGTGAAACCATGCACATCACGCTTGCGCGCGCGAACATCAAAGCGTCCGGCGGTGCGGCCGGCGGGCGCTTTGCGAGTCCCAAAAGGGCAGGTCAGGAACGTGGTTTGGTCTTTTGCGGATCGTAGTGGGCAAAGGCCACGACCCGAGCCGGCAGCCGCTTGGCGTGGCCGTCGAGCTTGCCGATCTCGACCTCCGTGCCGACAGCGGCATGAGCGACGTCGAGCCGCGCCAGCGCGATGTTCTTGCTCAGCACCGGCGAGCGCATGCCCGACGTGACGACGCCGATCTGGGCGCGCCCGACATGGACGCAGTCGCCGTGGCCGACGGCGACATTGCTGTCGATGTCGAGGCCGACCAGCTTTGTCTGCGGATGATCCTTGCGCCGGATCAGCGCCTCGCGGCCGATGAAATCGTCGGTCTTGCTCTTCAGCGGCACGGTGAAGCCGATACCAGCCTCGAACGGATCGGTCTGGTCGGAAAATTCGTAACCGGCGAAGATCAGTCCGGCCTCGATGCGCACCATGTCGAGCGCCTGCAGGCCCATCGGCTTCAGCCCATGCGGCTGGCCGGCCTCCCAGATCGCGTCGAAGACTTTTTGCGCGTCGCGCGGATGGCACCAAATCTCGTAGCCGAGTTCGCCGGTATAGCCGGTGCGTGAAACGAGGACGGGGATGCCGTTGCCGCCGCCGATCCTGGCGACGGCGAAGCGGAACCATTCGAGTTCCTCGATCGATGGCTGCAGCGGCGAGGTCCACATCACCTCCTTCAGGATGGCGCGGCTCTTTGGCCCTTGCACGGCGATGTTGTGCATCTGGTCGGTGGACGAGCGCACCAGCACGTTGAGGCCGAGTTTTGTCGCCGTCTCGCGCAGCCATTCGCCGGACAGATCGTCGCCGCCAACCCAGCGGAAATTGTCCTTGCCGAGCCGCAGAAGCGTGCCGTCGTCGATCATGCCGCCATGTTCGTAACACATGGCGGAGTAGACGACCTGGCCGACGCCGAGCTTCTTGACGTCACGCGTCAGCGTATATTGCAGCAGCGCTTCGGCATCCGGGCCGGTCACTTCGAACTTGCGCAGCGGCGACAGGTCCATGATCACGGCATCCTGCCGGCAGGCCCAATATTCGGCGATGGCGCCTTCCCTGGCGAACGAATTGGCCAGCCAATAGCCCCTGTACTCGACGAAGTCGCGTGTGTGTTTGGCAAAGCTCGAATGGAAAGCTGTCTCGCGGGTCATTTTCGGTTCCGAATCAGGCGTCATGCGTCTGGCGATCGCTCGCGAGAATTTGTGCTGGCCGGAATAGGTCCGCACGTGGATGTCGGTCAGGTCCCAGCCATTGGCCGGCGTCGTGTCGTCGGGGCAGGCCGAGGAGACGCAGACGATGTCGGTCAGCGCTCTGAGCAGAACATAGTCGCCGGCCCGCGACCATGGCTCGTCCGACACCATGACGCCATGGGCGTCGATCGCCGTGTTGAAGAAGAAGTTGATCGCCATCCAGCCGGCGCGGGGATTGACGCCCTTGCCGTCCAGCGCGCGATTAAAGTTCTCCGAGCAGTTGGTGTGGCCGGGATAGCCGATGTCGTCATAATATTTCGCCGCGCAGGCGAGCGCGAAGGCATCGTGCCGGCCGCACGTGTCCTGCACCACCTCAACCAGCGGTTCCATGTCCTGGTCGTAATATTTCGAATGCAGGCCGGGCATCGGATAGCTCGCGCCCATCAGCGTGCGCGTCGTCGTGACGTCGAGCGGATGGTCGAGCCCCTTGTCCAGCTTGCGGGCCGAGAAACACTGGAAGTCGGTGCACTGGCGCCCGTCGACATCGATGATCTGCAGATAGTCGCCCGCCTTGACGAAATACGATTCCGCCGTCGCCGAATGAACGCGCAAATCGAGCACCGGATCGGCCAATGGATCGGCAAGCCGGGATTTCGTTTTCAGGCGGATCGTGTTGCGCCGCACGACGACGCTGAGCGGCGTCGCTGTGTCGTGCCCGTCGACCAGCATCGGACCGCCGGGTGCGGCGATCAGCATCGCGCCGTCGCGCGCGACTGTGAATGCCTGCTCGGTACCGGCTGGTGTGGTGCCGCCAAACACGCGCACCGCCTCGGCCTGCCCAAGCTGAACCTGGCGGCGTTCGAGGCCGCGGCGCACCGCCGAAAGACTGTCGTCGCCCTCGGTGAGCAGCGCCTTGATGCCGGCGGCATTGCTGTTGGATTTTTCACCGAGAATGCCGGGATCGCTGGCGCCTGACCTGTCCCAGGCCAGCAACTCGCAGGCCTGGCCTCCCTCGACGTTGCAAACCGTGATCGTATCGCCGGCCTCGACCTCGATCAGCACCGCGCCATTCCCCTGTACGGTATAGCGCTCCATGCCGGCCGGCAGCGCGATCTGGCCGGGCCGCAGGATCAGGCTTGGCCTGGGCGGTCCGGCTGTCACGGTGGGGTAGGGCGACTGGCTCATCTCAGCCTTGCGGTTCGAGAAACAAGTTTGCCTGTGTGTGAAATTATTTTAGCAGCAAGAATAGCAGCGGAGCGGAGTTTGGCAAGGCGGGGAAGAAGCGCAGTGCTACGCCAAGTCCTCCGAATGCCCGATCTCGACACCATACTCGGCAGCCGAGTCCAGCATCGTGTGCCACAGGCTTTCGGCGAAGGTCGAAAACACCAGAATGGTGAAAACAGCCTGTCCGTCCGGCGCATCATTGCCGCGCCACAGCGTGACGCTGGTGTGATCCATCGAGGTGGTTGCCGCGGCTCCGACCGGGAACGCCGCCGGATACAGATCGATCGACGACAGTTTGGCGAGCAGGGCGCGCGCCTTGGTGCCGGAAATGCTGATCAACACCCGCGCATGTGACTGGTCCGAGAGCGAAGCCGAGGTCGCGAAAACCGGGGCCAGCGACTCCACCGTGTGTCTGCCTTTCGACAGCACGAAGAACTGATCCGGTCCCGACCAGATGAGCGTGGCTTCGGCTGCTGCGGCCGTCTTCGGTGTTTCCGGCGCCGTCACGCCGAAATGCGCGTTCGCGGCGCTCGCCATCTCGGCCGTCTTGCCGCGCCGCGCCATCACCTGGACAAGGTCGAAATTGCGGATCTCGCTCAGGGTCACGCCGGCGTCGCCTCGCGCGCCGTGTGGACCGGCGACGAGTGCGCGGTGGAGAGGGCTGCGGGTTTCCCAGGAAAACTCAGCCACGCTGGCGCCCTCCATCCGGGTCATAGAAGACAGGGTTGCACAGTTCCAAATCGTAATCCTCGCCGCGTAGCGGATCGTGCGCATGCACGATCTCGCCGAACCGCTCGCGGCCGCGCTCGACAAGTGCAAGCCCGATCCATTGGTCTGATGTCGGCGAAAAGCAGACCGAGGTGACGTAGCCCTGGTCGTTGTCGGGCCCGGGTGTCTGCCCCTTCGGAATGATGTGCGCGCCGGAACGCAGGCGCCGGGCCTTGTCGGTCGGCTTGATGCCGACGACGACCTGCCGATCAGCTGCGATCAGCGCCTCGCGTCCGGCCATGACGCGGCCGATGAAATCCTTCTTGGTCGACATCATCTTGCCGAGGCCGAGATCGGCCGCGGTGGTCGTGCCGCTGAGTTCCGGACCCGCGACGTGACCCTTTTCGATGCGCATGACGCCGAGTGCCTCGGTGCCGTAAGGCGTCACGCCGAACGGCTTGCCCGCAATCATCAAATTGCGCGCCATCGCCTCGCCGTAGCGCGCCGGCACCGAAATCTCGAACGCCATTTCGCCCGAGAAGGAAATGCGGAACAACCGCGCCTTGACGCCGCCGCGCAACGCGACTTCGCGCGCGCCCATGAAGGGGAACCCTTCGTTGGAAAGGTCTTCCGAAGGATCGACGATCTCTTTCAACAGGTCGCGGGTTTTGGGCCCGGCAATCGAAAATTGCGCCCACTGGTCGGAGACCGAGGTTAACTGCACATCGAGTTCCGGAAACAGCACTTGCCGGCAGAATTCGAGATGCTGCATCACCAGCCCGGCCTTGGCCGTGGTGGTGGTGAGGAAATAGTGGTCCTCGGCCAGCCGCGACGTGGTGCCGTCATCATAGACGATGCCGTCCTCGCGCAGCATCAGCCCGTAGCGCGCTTTTCCCACCGCAAGAGTGGAGAAGGTGTTGATGTAGACACGGTCGAGGAAGGTGCCGGCGTCCGCGCCATGCACGTCGATCTTGCCCAGCGTCGAGACATCGCAGAAGCCGACGCCTGAGCGCACCGCCTTGACCTCGCGGGTCACCGATTCCAGCCAATCCTTCTCGCCGGCGCGCGGATACCATTGCGCGCGCTTCCACAGGCCGGTGTCGACGAAGATCGCGCCCTGTTCGGCGGCCCAGTGATGCGACGGCGTCAGCCGCGTGGCGTGAAAATTCTCGTCGCGATGATGGCCGGCGAAGGCGCCGATGGCGACCGGCACATAGGGAGGCCGGTAGATTGTCGTGCCGGTCTCGGGAATGGATTTGCCCGTGACCGCCGCCATGATGGCGAGGCCGGCGACGTTCGAGGTCTTGCCCTGGTCGGTCGCCATGCCGAGCGTGGTGTAGCGCTTCAGGTGCTCGACCGATTCGAACCCTTCGCGCTGCGCCAGCTCGATATCCGATGCGGTGACATCATGCTGCTGGTCGACGAAAGCCTTGCCTTTGCCGGCAACGTGCCAAAGCGGCGCCAGTGAAAAGGCTTCGTCGTCGGCCACCGGCGTGGAGCCTGAGCCATTGCCGTGTCCGGCATCACGTGCCGCAGCCGCGCCCGCCGCAAATCCTTCGCGCAAGCAGGCGCCAAGCCCGAAGGCGCCGTTGGCGGCACCAGCCGCGACCATTCCCGGAGGCGCGCCGTCGGGCACGAAGGCGGCGATATCGTCGCGCCATTTCGGCCGGCCGCGATGATAGGAGGTGAGCCCGACCGCCGGGTTCCAGCCGCCGGAAACGGCAAGCCCATCGGCTTCCACTTCGGCACGCGCGCCGCCGGTGAGTGAGACGGAAATCTTGCGCACACCATTCTTGCCGCCATCGATGCCGCTGACGGAGCCATGCAGAACCGCAAAGCCGCCCTTGCTGGCAAGCGAGCGGTGCTCGGACGAGATTTCGGCGCGCGCGTCGATCACGGCGGCGACCTGCAGTCCCGCCCCGAGCGCTGCCTCGACGGTGCGCCAGCCGTCCTCGTTGTTGGTGAACAGCGCGATGCGTCTCGCCGGTGCCGCGGCATAACGTGCGATATAGCTGCGCATGGCGGACGCCATCATCACGCCCGGCGTGTCGTTGCCGGCAAAGACGATTGGCCGTTCGAGCGCGCCTGCCGCGACGACGCAGCGCTTGGCCACGATCCGCCATAGCCGCTGGCGCACCTGGTGCTCCGGCGGCGAGGGCAGATGGTCGCTGACACGCTCGATCGCGCCATAGGTGCCGCCATCATAGACGCCGAACAGCGTCGTGCGCGTCATGATGCGGACATCAGGCATGGCGGCAAGCTCACTGAGCGTGCGCGCGATCCATTCGTCGGCAGGCATGCCGTCGATCATGCCGCCATCGGCAAGCAGGCGCCCGCCGGGAACAAAGTCCTCTTCACACAGGATGACGCGGGCGCCGCTGCGGCCTGCTGCGAGGGCGGCTGCGAGGCCCGTCGGGCCGGACCCGGCGATCAGCACGTCGCAATGCGCCCACGCCTTGTCGTAATGATCCGGATCGGCAATGCCGGCTGCACGGCCGAGACCCGCGGCGCGGCGAATCGCCGGCTCATAGATCGCTTCCCAGAACTTCGCCGGCCACATGAAGGTCTTGTAGTAGAAGCCGGCGACGAAGATCGGCGCGAACAGCTGGTTGACCGACATCACGTCGAAGGCGAGCGACGGCCAGCGGTTCTGGCTGGCGGCGTCGAGCCCTTCATAGAGCTCCGCTGTCGTCGCCTTGGTGTTCGGCTCGCGCCGTGCACCGCTGCGCAGCTCCACCAGCGCGTTAGGTTCTTCCGATCCCGCGGTCAGGATGCCGCGCGGGCGATGGTACTTGAACGAGCGGCCAACCAGCTTGACGCCGTTGGCAACCAGTGCCGAGGCAAGCGTGTCGCCTTTGAAACCGGAGAAGCTCTTGCCGTCGAACCTGAAATTCAGCGGCGCCGAACGGTCGACGAGACCGCCGGATGTGAGACGATGGGGTTGAGAGGTCACGATGTCCAGCCTCTCGTCGATTCGATGTCATGGCGGAGGGCAGCACTGCCCCTCATCGCCCTGCCGGGCACTTCTCCCCGTATAGTGACGGGGAGAAGGGGGCTGGCCGCTAAGTTGGCTTCCTTCTTGCAGCGCTGGCGATCGGCGAAACCGGGGACGGCAGCACCCCTGTCCCCGTCCCTATACGGGGAGAGGATGCCGGCAGGCAGGTGAGAGGCGGCGCCGAGTTGGCAGGAAATATTCATTTCGCAACCTGCCTCGCCCCGGCACCCGCTGCCGGTTCAACCGCCGAAATCTCGTGCGTCAGCGTGTTGCGGGTGACCTTCAGCCAGGCCCGGCAGCCGCCGCCATGATACCAGTTCTCATCCATCACGCCGGCGATGTTGTCGCGCAGATAGACGTAATCGTAGACCTCATCTTCCGACGCTCCAGGCGCCGGCCGCACCGGCTTGGCGTCGCCGAGATAGGTGAACTCGCCGAGCTCGCGTTCACCACAGAAGGGACAGACAATACGCATGTTTTTCGACTGTCCTCAGTGCAGGTTCGGTTGGGCGCCCTGGCCCTTTTCGTCGATGACAGCACCAGACCGGAACCGGTCGAGCCGGAAGCGGGCGGCCTCGGCGTGCGATTCATCGCGAGCAAGCAGATGGGCGAAGACGAAGCCTGAGCCGGGTGTCGCCTTGAAGCCGCCATAACACCAGCCGGCATTGAGGTAGAGCCCGTCGACCGGTGTCTTGTCGATGATCGGCGAGCCATCCATCGACATATCCATGATGCCGCCCCATTGGCGCAGCAGCCGGACGCGGCCTATCATCGGCATCAGCGCCATGCCGCCCTCGCAGACATCTTCCATGACAGGCATGTTGCCGCGCTGGGCATAGGAATTGTAGCCGTCGATGTCGCCGCCGAAGACCAGCCCGCCCTTGTCGGACTGGCTGACATAGAAATGGCCGGCGCCAAACGTCATGACGCCGGGAATGAGCGGCTTGATCGCCTCCGAGACGAAGGCCTGCAGCACATGGCTTTCGATCGGCAGCCGCAGGCCAGCCATCGCCGCGACGCGCGATGAGGACCCGGCCACCGCCATGCCGACCTTGCCGGCGCCGATCCTGCCGCGCGAGGTCTCGACGCCAGTCACCTTGCCGTTGCCGTCCCTGACAAAGCCCGTGACTTCGCAATTCTGGATGATATCGACGCCGAGTTCGCTGGCAGCGTGGGCGTAGCCCCAGACCACCGCGTCGTGCCGCGCCGTGCCGCCGCGTCGCTGCAGCAGCCCGCCCTGCACGGGAAAGCGCGCATTGTCGAAGTTCAGGAACGGGATCATCTTCTTGACCGCCGCCAGGTCGAGCAGTTCGGCGTCGATACCGTTGATGCGCATGGTGTTGCCGCGCCGTGCATAGGCGTCGCGCTGCGCATCGGAATGGTAGAGGTTGATGACGCCGCGCTGGCTGACCATCGCGTTGTAGTTGAGGTCCTGCTCCATCCGTTCCCAAAGCTTCATCGACAATTCGTAGAAGCCGGTATTGCCGGGCAGGCCGTAGTTGGAGCGGATGATGGTGGTGTTGCGGCCGGCATTGCCGGAACCGATCCAGCCCTTTTCCAGCACCGCGACATTTTTGATGCCGAATTCGCTGGCCAGGAACCAGGCGGTGGCCAGCCCATGGCCGCCGCCGCCGATGATCACCACGTCGTAGCGGTCCTTCGGCGCGGCGTCGCGCCAGGTGCGTTGCCAGTTTTTGTGGCCGGAAAGAGCGGCGCGGGCGAGCGAGAAGATCGAGTATTTCATACGTTCATTCCGAGGTCGCTCGCCCCAAACAGGAACTTTCTTGACGCATCGCCTTTGCCGAAAACCGTGTCACACTTTTCGGTCCGATGCTCTAGATGTCCAGCGTGTGGTCGCGCTCCCATTGCGTGAAATGCGAAGCATAGGAATTCCATTCCTGGTGCTTCAGCTTTAGATATGCCGACGAGAATTCCTCACCCAGCGCCGCCTTGAGCGATTTGTCCTTGTCGAACTCGCGCAACGCATCGAGCAGGTTGAGCGGCAGCTTAGGCGCGCCCTTCACCGTGTGGCCATGCTGGTACATGTCGATATCGTAGCGCTTGCCCGGATCGGCCTTCGAGCGGATGCCGTCGAGGCCGGCGGCGATGATGACCGCCTGCAGCAGATAAGGGTTGGCAGCGCCATCCGGGAGGCGCAATTCGAAGCGGCCGGGGCCGGGCACGCGCACCATGTGGGTGCGGTTGTTGCCGGTCCAGGTCACCGTGTTCGGCGCCCAGGTCGCGCCCGAAATGGTGCGCGGCGCGTTGATGCGCTTATAGGAATTGACCGTCGGGTTGGTGATCGCGGCGAGCGCCGAAGCGTGCTTCATGATGCCGCCAAGGAAGTTCTTGCCCTTGGCGGAAAGACCGAGCTCCATCGAATTGTCGGCGAAGACATTGGTCTTGCCCGATTTGTCCCAGACGGAGATGTGGGCATGGCAGCCGTTGCCGGTCAGGCCCTGGAACGGTTTGGGCATGAAAGTGGCGCGCAGCCCATGCTTTTCCGCGATCGACTTGACCATGAACTTGAAGAAGGAATGCTTGTCCGCGGTCGGCAGCGCATCGTCGAACGCCCAGTTCATCTCGAATTGGCCGTTAGCGTCCTCGTGGTCGTTCTGGTAAGCGCCCCAGCCGAGCGCCAGCATGTGGTCGCAGATCTCGGCGATGACATCGTAACGGCGCATCACCGCTTGCTGGTCATAGCAAGGCTTCGATGCCGTGTCGTACTCATCGGAGATGGTCTTGCCGTCCGGCGAGATCAGGAAGAACTCGGCCTCGACGCCGGTCTTGACGTGCATGCCGTCGGCGGCTGCCTCGGCTATCAGCCGCTTCAGTGTGTTGCGCGGCGCCTGGTCGACGTCCTTGTCGTCCATGATGCAGTTGGCGGCGACCCAGGCGACTTCCGGTTTCCATGGCAACTGGATGACCGAGTCCGGATCCGGCACCGCCAGCATGTCGGGATGCGCCGGCGTGAGGTCGAGCCAGGTGGCGAACCCGGCAAAGCCGGCACCGTCCTTCTGCATGTCGGCGATGGCTTGCGCCGGTACCAGCTTGGCACGCTGGCCACTGAACAGGTCAGTGTAGGAAATCATGAAATATTTGACGTTTTTCGCCCTTGCGAACTCTGCAAGATCAACTGTCACTGAAGTTCCCCATTTCTTATCGATTGTTGGCCCTTAAGCATATGGCCTTCGGCCCTTTGTTGATCAGAAGCCGTTCTTCCCCGGTATCCAGTTGGTGCCGGCCAGCGGCACGCCGGCCATGGCGGCAGCCTCGATCGTCAATGCGACGAGGTCCTCGGGTTCGAGATTGTGCAGGCTGTTTTTGCCGCAGGCGCGGGCGATGGTCTGCGCCTCCAGCGTCATCACCTTCAAATAATTCGCCAACCGGCGCCCGGCGGCCACGGGGTCGACCCGCTTCATCAGTTCGGGGTCCTGCGTGGTGATGCCGGCAGGGTCCTTGCCCTCATGCCAGTCGTCATAGGCGCCCGATGTGGTGCCGAGTTCGTTGTACTCCGCCTCCCAGCGGGGATCGTTGTCACCGAGCGCCACCAGTGCCGCGGTGCCGATCGACACGGCGTCGACGCCGAGCGCCAGCGCCTTGGCCACATCGGCGCCGTTGCGGATGCCGCCTGAGACGATGAGCTGCACCTTGCGGTGCATGCCGAGATCCTGCAGCGCCTGCACCGCCGGCCTGATGCAGGCGAGCGTCGGCTGGCCGACATTCTCGATAAACACTTCCTGCGTTGCAGCCGTTCCGCCCTGCATGCCGTCGACCACGACGACATCGGCGCCGGCCTTCACCGCAAGCGCTGTATCGTAGTAGGGCCGGGCGCCGCCGACCTTGACGTAGATCGGTTTTTCCCAATCGGTGATTTCGCGCAGCTCGAGGATCTTGATCTCGAGATCGTCCGGTCCGGTCCAGTCGGGGTGGCGCGAGGCCGAGCGCTGGTCGATGCCTTTGGGCAGCGTGCGCATCTCGGCGACACGGTCGGAAATCTTCTGGCCGAGCAGCATCCCGCCACCGCCGGGCTTGGCGCCCTGGCCGACGACCACTTCGATCGCATCGGCGCGACGCAGGTCGCGCAGGTTCATGCCATAGCGCGAGGGCAGGTACTGATAGACCAGTTGCTTGGAATGGCCGCGCTCTTCCTCTGTCATGCCGCCATCGCCGGTCGTGGTCGAGGTGCCCGACAGCGTCGCGCCGCGCCCGAGCGCTTCCTTGGCGGGACCGGACAGCGAGCCGAAGCTCATGCCGGCAATGGTGATCGGTATCTTCAGTTCGATAGGCTTCTTGGCGTGGCGCGAACCGAGCACCACGGATGTGTCGCAGCGCTCGCGGTAGCCTTCCAGCGGGTAGCGCGAGATCGAGGCGCCGAGGAACAGAAGGTCATCGAAATGCGGCAGCTTGCGCTTGGCGCCGGCACCTCTGATATCATAGATGCCGGTCGCCGCGGCGCGGCGGATTTCGGAGAGCGTGTAGTCGTCGAAAGTCGCGGATTTGCGCGGCGTCGTCGGCGGGTTGCGATAGGTCATGCTGCCTCAATACGCGTCGGCGTTGTCGATATTGAAATTGTAGAGCGTGCGCGCCGAGCCGTAGCGCTTGAACTCCGACGGCTTGACGCCGGTCACGCCGGCGCGGTCGAGCAGGCCTTGCAGCAGTTCCAGATGCTCGGGCCGCATCTCCTTGGCGATACAATCCGCACCGAGACTGTCGACCTTGCCGCGCACGAAGAGCCGCGCCTCGTAGATGGAATCGCCCAGTGCATCGCCGGCATCGCCCAGGACAACGAGGTTGCCGGATTGCGCCATGAAGGCCGACATATGGCCGATATTGCCGTGCACGACGATGTCGATGCCCTTCATCGAGATGCCGCAGCGCGACGAGGCATTGCCTTCGATGACCAGCAGCCCGCCCTTGCCGGTGGCGCCGGCATACTGGCTGGCATCGCCTTTGACGGTGATCGAGCCCGACATCATGTTCTCGCCAACGCCGGGGCCGGCCGAGCCGTGCACGGTGATGGCGCTGCCGGAGTTCATGCCGCCGCAGTAATAGCCAACGCTGCCGCGCACATCGATGCTGACAGGGTGGTCGACACCGACGGCGACCGAATGGCTCCCTTTCGGGTTGAGCACTTCCCACGCCGTCTCGTTCGAACCCGGAGCCAGATTGTGGAGCGCTTGATTGAGTTCGCGCAGCGACAGGACGTCGAGGTCGAAGACGCGCGCATGGCTGTCGCGCGTTGCCTTGGAGGTTGCCGGCATGAACTCAATGCTCCCAGAAATAAACGGTTGCGGGCTCCGGTTCCCAGACCCTCGCATTGTCTATGCCCGGCAGTTTGGTCAGGGCGCGATATTCCGAGCCGAAGGCGACATACTGGTCGGTCTCGGCCATCACGGCGGGCTTGCAGGCGATCGGATCGCGCACCACGCCAAAACCATTCTTGGTGCCGACGACGAAGGTGAAGAAGCCGTCGAGGTCGGACAGCGTGCCTTCCAGTGCCTCGCCGAGATTCTTGCCATGCGCCATTTGCGAGGAAAGGTAGGCGGCCGCCACTTCGGTATCGTTCTCGGTCTCGAATTTCATGCCTTCGCGGATCAATTCGCGGCGAACATTGTTGTGGTTCGACAATGAACCATTGTGCACAAGACACTGGTCGGCACCGGTCGAGAAAGGATGCGCACCCATCGTCGTCACTGCCGATTCCGTCGCCATGCGGGTATGACCGATGCCATGCGTGCCGGTCATCTTGCGCACGTCGAAGCGATCGACGACGGCTTCGGGCAGGCCGACTTCCTTGTAGATTTCCACCGCTTCGCCGGCGCCCATGATGCGGATGTCGGGCCTGAGCGACTGGAGGGCCTCACGCGCCGCGTCGACCTTGTCCGGCGTGGTCCTGACCACCGCGTGGGTCGATTTCACCGCAATGCTCACCGGCGCTCCGACGGCCTTCGCGAGTTCGGCGTCCAGGCCGCGGAAATCGCGTTCCGGCTTCGGCGATTGGATGGTGATCTTGGCCTCGTTGCCGGACGTCGCGCCATAGATGGCGATGCCGGCACTGTCAGGGCCGCGATCGCTGAGCGATACCAGCATCTCCGACAGCATCGCGCCGAGCTTCGGCTCCAGCGCCTTGTCCTTCAGGAAAAGTCCAACGATTCCGCACATGTCAGCCTCCCGACGTTTGTGACTAAGATGATGTACCGAATGAAATCCTCTAATTCAATGGCATGAAAGAAATTTTCCTCTGGTTACGTATGCGGCTCAATGCCGCTCTGCGTACCGCTTCCTTCCGGCCGGGCATTATGAGCCCATTTGGCGGTACGGATGCGGGCGATCTTGTAGGCGTCGAGGATCGACAGCGCATAGATCAGGAAGCCGCCGGCGTGACGGCCGACGAAGCTGGCGTCCGGCGGCGAAATCCTGGCGGTCACCCAGGCCAGGACGACCATGAAGAAAAGAAACTGCAGTCCGCGCACCGGGATGCCCAGAATGACATGGCCGCTTGCCGGCAGCACGATTGCGGCGCCCAGGACGAGATAAGGGCTCACTGGCGCCGGCGAAGTGTCTGAAGCGCTCATGCGGCCTGCCGTTCGCTTCGGTTGATGGCGTCGCGCAGATCCGAGAGTGATACGAGCAACCGGTCGATCAGCGCAGAATCGATCCGTGTGTCACCGAACGCGGCTTGCCGGAAGACACCGTAGCGTGCCCGCTCGGCCTCGGCCAGCAGCCACACGATGCGCACTCCGTTCGGCGTGATCAGCAGCTCCTTGGCGCGGCCTTCTGAAAACGGTTCCATATGGCCGGCGATGATGCTCTGCGGGAACCGTGTGCCCCTGCGGTCTGTCCGCAGCACCGCCTCGGCCGGAAAACCGGGCGCCTTCGGCAACGTATGCTGGAGATGGTCGAAATTGGAGAACGTCGTCGGCGAGCCCGGCCGCATCATCATGTCGAAGATGGCAGGTACCGAGACCTTCTCGGTGATCGAAACGCTGAGCCAGCGCGCCGGCAGTTTCCGCGTCGCCAGCGTGTCGACGATGGTGCGCACCTGCACGCGTTGGCCGTTCCATGATCCTTCCCAGGTGATGACGCCGGCGGTGCCGTCCGAGACATTGTCTGCATCCGCGACGACGGCGCGAATGCCCGCCTCGTCGGCGGCCAGCGCTGCCGAGGCCCTGTCGCGGCTGCGGCGCGCCTGCCACGCAAAGTGAAGGACGAGAGCCAGGACAATTGCCCCGGCAAGCAGTGCTGATGTCACGTCTGACATTTTATCGTGCAAGGCCCATCCAAATCCTGGACGGGCCTACTCCCATCAATAGCCCTGTGGTTTCGGCCACGGCATGGTGAACTGGTCCCCACGCCGCACGAATTTGTAGCGATAGAAATGGAACCACAGCGAAATCAGGAAATAGAAGGCGACCATGGCGATCAACTGCGAGCCGAAGCCGAGGAAGATGGCGAAGAAGGTCACTACGCACAGGCAGAACAGGACGATTGCCGGCAGCGGATGGAACGGGTGCGTGTAGCCGCGGCGGATCGAGCCCAGCGGCCACTTCTTCCTGAACATCATGATGTTGATGCTCATGAAGGTGTATTGCAGCACGCCCGACAGGATCGAGAAGGTGATCGCCTGGTTGAGGTCGGCGATGAAGGCGAAGGCCAGCGCGATCGGCAGCAGGAACAGGATCGAGCGATAGGGCGTGCGGTATTTCGGATGCACCGCCGAAAACCAGCTCGGCAGATAGCGGTCGCGGCCGAGCGAGAACCAAGCGCGCGCCGCGTCGTTGATGCAACCATTGGCGGAGGCAAGCGCGGCGAGCAGCGTCGCTATGAACAGGAGGTTCTCGAGCAGCGGGCTGCCGGTCAGTTTGCCGGCGTCCCACAGCGGATAATAGGTGATGCCGAGATACTCCCAAGGCATCAGCGAGGCGCAGACATACCAGGTCATGGCGGCCGCGATGAGCAGCGTGATCATGCCGGCCATGGTGCCGTAGGGCAGGGAGCGTGCCGGCGAGCGCACTTCCTCGGCGGCCTGGGTGGTCCCTTCGATGCCGAGATAATACCAGATGCCGAACTGGAAGGCGGCGATGACGCCGATCCAGCCATAGGGCAGCGCGTTGCCTGGAGTGACCAGTTCGTTGAGCTTCAGCACCGCGCCTTGCGTCCAGGGGCTGACCGAAAAGAACAGGACGACGATCGAGACATAGGCGATGGCAGTGATGACGAAGTTGACGTTGAGCGTCATCAGTACGCCGCGATAGTTGAGCCAGGCCAGCACCACGATGGTGGCGGCGATGAAGGAATTGTGGGTCAGCCCTTCCACACCCGCCTTGGCGACGATGGTGTCGCCGAGCAGGATGGCATCGGACACTTCCAGCATCGTATAGGCAAAGACCAGGAACAGCGCGACGTTGAACGCCATCAACGGCCCGACAATGTGCTTGGCCTGCGCATACTGGCCGCCGGCGGCGGCCACTGTCGACGTCACCTCGGAATCGATCATGGCCACCGAGGTGTAGAGCAGCCCGACGACCCAGCACACGATCAGGGCAGCCAGCGCGCCGCCCTTGTCGGCCGAGAAATTCCAGCCGGTGAACTCGCCGACCAGAACGATGCCGACGCCGAGCGCCCAGACATGGGCCGGGCCAAGCACCCGAAGCAGCGATACCCGGTCGCCGTGAATGGTGGTGGTGGTGGTGGTGTTTTCAAGCGCGACCGTCATCGATCAATCCCCACTCAGATCCGGTGTTTTTCGGAAGCGGCTTCAAGCTCGCCTTCACGCGACGAGGTCAAGACGTCCTCGGAGTAGTTCGTATCGACCTTGAACCAGTCGTAGAGCATCCACAGCGCGAGCACGATCGAGATGCCCCAGCATGCGTAAGAGAGTGCCACCCACATGATCGTGTCCCCAAATTCTTCGTCGTCGAACTTTACTTGTCGTCGAACTTCTCGTTGATGACATCGCGATATTCACGGTCGGATGCCCGGAACAGGAACACGAAATAACCGATCAGGACGGCCGCCATGATGATCAGCGTCGGCCAGTCGATGATGTAGTGGAACCGGTTCTGGATGATGTCGTGCGCGGTCTCGGGCGTATAGCCGAGCTTTTCCCAGATCGACGCCATGGTCGGATTCTGCCCGAGCGCTTCCCAGGTCTTGGCATCGAGCGCGTCGATTGATTTTGCGGCACCGGCAAGACCAAGCTTCAGCGGCAGCCACAGCGCCACGAAGATGGCGACCACGACAACGGCGATGTCGAAGACTTGGCCGGCCTTGCTCTGCTCCGGCGGCGTATAGCGGGACATTGTTCCTCCCTCAGGACTTGCGGTTGCGGGATGCGTCGGCGTTCTTGATGTCGAGCCCGTAGATGAATTCCTTGTCTTCTTTGTAATGTTTGACCATCGCCAGGATGGCTGCCGTGTTGAAGATGAGCACGGCGGCGGCGGCAATGGCGACGACGGCCTTGATGCCGCCCTGCGGAATGTATGGCCATGTCATGAAGAGGACGAAGAGGATGGTCGCCCACAGGCAGATGATCAGGAGCGCGGATCCGCGCAAGTCGGAGCGGTACAGCGCCTCGATGCGCTGCTGCAGGTCTGCCATCGGTTTTCCCCTTCTTTGCCGACGCCCGGTTCCGAATCCACCGCCCGCCGCTCTCTTTCAAGAGAGTGAAATTTTTTTCATAAATTCAGACCGAATTCCGCAATTGTCAAGGCGAATTTACGCTGAGTTAACCGCTCAGTTCGCACGAGCGATTTTGCCTGACAATGAAATTATTTGCTTTTAGGGGATTGCGGGCCTCTCGCGTTTGCGATCAATATTCGACCAAGCTCCCGGCCTGGCGCACGGGAGCAGGGAACAGCAGCATTTTCGAATGGAGGACGAGCGGATGACGGCATCCTGGAGATTTTCGACCCTGGCGGATCGCCATCGTGCGCTGGGTTCGAAACTCGAAGACTGGAGCGGCATGGGTACCGCCTGGACCTACGACAAGGATGCCGACGAGGAATATATCGCCATCCGCACCAAGGCCGGCCTTATGGATGTTTCCGGCCTGAAGAAGGTGCACATCACAGGGCCGCACGCCTCGCATCTGATCGACCTCGCCACCACGCGTGACGTCGAAAAGATCTATCCCGGCAAGTCGGCCTATGCCTGCATGCTGAACGAGACGGGAAAATTCACCGACGACTGCATCCTCTACCGCATGGGACCGAATTCCTGGATGGTGGTGCACGGCTCGGGTACCGGCCATGAGGAACTGCAGCGGGCGGCGATGGGACGGGACGTGTCGCTGCGCTTCGACGACAATCTGCACGATTTGTCGCTGCAGGGGCCAACAGCGGTCGACTATCTGGCCAAGCACGTGCCCGGCATCCGCGACCTCAACTACTTCCATCACATGCAGACGCAGCTGTTCGGCTTTCCCGTCATGATCTCGCGCACCGGCTATACCGGCGAACGCGGCTACGAGATCTTCTGCCGTGGCCAGGACGCCGGCACGATCTGGGACAGGATTCTCGACGAGGGCAAGAACGCCGGCATCATTCCCTGCCGCTTCACCACGCTCGACATGCTGCGCGTCGAAAGCTACCTGCTGTTCTACCCCTACGACAATTCCCAAAAGTATCCGTTCGAGAATGAAGGCCCCGGCGATACGCTTTGGGAGCTCGGCCTAGACTTCACCGTCAGCCCCGGCAAGACCGGCTTTCGCGGCGCCGAGGAGCACTATCGCCTGAAGGGCAAGGAGCGCTTCAAGATCTATGGCGTCCTGCTCGACGGCAAGGAGCCGGCGGACGAGGGCGCTCCGGTCTATCGCGACGGCAAAAAGGTCGGCGTTGTCACCTGCGCCATGTATTCGCCGCTGGTCGAGAAATCGATGGGCATTGCCCGGCTCGACGTCGACTGCGCGGTCAAGGACACCACGCTCGAGATCCGCAACAAGAGCGGATCGATCAAGGCGACGGCGCAGCCCTTGCCGTTCGACGATCCCAAGAAGACCAAGCGCACGGCGAAAGGCTGAGGCATAATCGACAGCGAAGGTTTTCGAGGCACAAAGAGAGAATGGCAGCCAAGACCATCATCAGCCGGCCCATTTACGGAACTCTGTCTCCGCAGCCTGGCAGGCATCATCTGTTCATCGCCGACGCCGAAGGCGCGCTGGCGATTACCGATATGGCCCGAACCGCGCCACCTGGCTTTTTCGATTGTGCCGAGATCGTCTTCATTCCCGGTCCTGACGGCAAATATATTGCTGCCCTCGAAGGGTTGAAGCCGGCGCAATTTCACACCGCCCCGTCCTTCGCCAGTCTGCTGCCGCGTCTGAAGCAGACGCTTGATAACGCGCATATGGGTCTGCGCCTCTATCTCGCCGGCACCGAAGGGCTGATCGGGCAGGCCATGCAGGTGGCGCTCGAAGCCGGCATCGACCACACCTCCATGCAGACCGAGCATCGCGGCTCGCTGGCGCGGCGCATGCAGTGCGTGCACTGCAAGGGCATCACCGAGAATGTGACGACGCAGCCGGCGACCTGCTCGCATTGTGGCCTGCTGCTTCTCGTGCGCGATCACTATTCCCGGCGCCTTGCCGCGTTCCAGGGCGTCTGCATCAATGCCGAGGATCGCAGTGAAATTCCTCCGATGGAGGAGATATTTCGATGAGCACCGGCACCACCAAGCTCGACGTCGTCGTCAGCGATGTCGTCCCGGTCAATGAGCTGGTCACCCGGTTCCATTTTCGCCGGCGTGATGGCGAGCTGTTGCCGACCTTTTCCGGCGGCGCCCATGTCGTGGTCGAGATGCGCGATGGGGAGCGCACAAGGCTCAATCCCTATTCGCTGATGGGCTCGCCGCTAGACACGCGCGAATACACCATCTCGGTGCGCCGCGACGACGTCGGTCGCGGCGGCTCGCTGTTCATGCACAGGTCGGTCAAGCCGGGCCTGGAGATGGTGATCAGCTATCCGGTCAATCTTTTTTCGCTCGATCTGCGCGCCAAGAAACACCTGATGCTGGCCGGCGGCATCGGCATCACGCCGTTCATGGCCCAGACCGCGCAACTGGCGGGGGAGGGCGGCAATTTCGAACTGCACTACACCTGCCGCACCGCTTCGCTTGGCACTTATGCCGACGTGCTGCGGGAACGCTACGGCCGTCGCGTCCGGCTCTATCACGATGACCTCGAGGAGCGGATCGAACTCGACCGGTTGCTATCCTCGCAGCCGCTCGGGACGCACCTCTATGTCTGCGGCCCGGCCGGCATGATCAACTGGGTGCGCGACCGCGCAGCTAGCCTGGGCTGGCCGCCGGAGACCGTCCACTACGAGCATTTCGCGGCACCGCAGCCCGGCCTGCCATTCGACGTGACGCTTGCCGTCAGCGGCAAGACGATCCGCGTCGGCGAGCAGCAGAGCCTGCTGGAAGCCATCGAAGCCGCCGGCGTCGATCCGCCCTATCTCTGCCGTGGCGGCGTCTGCGGCCAGTGCGAGACCAACGTCATCTCTTGTGACGGCAAATTCATCCACAACGACCATTGGCTGAGCGAGGAAGAGCACCGTTCGGGCAGGAAGATCATGCCGTGCGTGTCGCGCTTCGAGGGCAGGTCGCTGGTCTTGGAAAGATAGGAGGCGAGAATGGGCATCACCTTTCGCAAGGAAACGTTCCGCGACGACTTCACCTTCAAGAACAGCCCCGAGCACATCAGGCGGTTTCCGTTCCCCTTCCATGAAGACAGCTACATGTACGCGGTCAACATCGAGCCGCATGTCGTCGGGCCCAGGGGCTCGGTGCTCGAAAACCTGATCGACGTCGACGAACACTATGTCGCAGAGATGCAGGACCGCGCCTTGGTGCTCGCCGAGGATCCCCTGCGCTGCCAGTCGCTGCCGCACATGACGCTCGCCGGCTGGGATCTGCTGGAGCTTTTGATGGAGCAGCAGGCGCTGGGCTATCCCGAGCATTTCACGCTGACGCGCGACGGCGACCGCTGGCGCTGGATCAACCGGCCGCTCGGCATCGATGATACTTTCACCTTCGGCGACACCTCGACTTTGCCTTACGGGCCGATGGAATACATCACCCGCCAGAGCCAGGGCGATTTCTGCATCCTCGACCAGCGCGACGGCAATCTATGGATGGACGCCGGCATGGTCACCACCCAGGCCGACTGGTCGCTCGATTTCGACATCGGCATGAATTTCTTCGAATGGCACGCGCCTGTGCCGCTGGCACATGAGAAGGGTATTTTCACGCGCGCGCTGAAGTTCCTCACCAACATCCAGCAGGGCAAGCCGGCACGGCGCCTGAACTGGACGATGACCATCAATCCGCGGCTGGATACCAGCCCGGAGAATTATCACAAATGGGGTCCGGACCGCGCGACAGTGACGTCGGAGAATGTCGGCGACAAGGTGCATCTGCGGGTCGAACTGCAGAGCTTCTGGCGGCTGCCGCGCTCCAATGGCATCGTCTTTCCGATCCGCTGCTACCTGATCAAGATGGACGAACTGGTGACGCAGCCGAAATGGGCGCGGCGCCTGCACCGCGTCATCCGCGACCTACCCGAGGAACTCGCCAGCTACAAAGGCCTCACGCGCTTTCGCCCGACACTGGTCGAATGGCTGTCGAAGCTGGACGATGGGAGCCCGACGAGCCCGGGGTTCGGACCGGATTGAAAGCCCCCTCATCCGGCCGCTTCGCGGCCACCTCCCCGAGGGGAGAAGAGATCGCCAACGCTGGCGTCGGGCTCCTCTGCCCTGGGGGCAATCCGGGTGAGGGGCTGCGGCGGCCCGCCTACCCAGCACTGCCCTGCGGGTAGCAGATAATCGACAAATACCGCATCGGCAGTTTCGTCAGTTGCTCCGGTCCGTGCGGCGCGTCGGCGTCGAAGAACAGGCTGTCGCCGGGCTTCATCGGGTAGAGGTTGCTGCCGTGCCGGTAAACGACCTCGCCCTCGAGCATATAGAGGAACTCCATGCCCTCGTGCTGGAAGGTCGGGAATACGTCGGAATCCTCGGTCAGCGTGATCAGATAGGGCTCGACGACGACGCCGCTGGTGTTCGAACCGATATGGCCAAGCAGATTGTACTGGTGGCCGGCGCGCGTGCCGCGGCGCTCGACATCGAGGCCCTGGCCGGCCTTGACGAAGACGGCGCTGCGTTCTTCCTCGAAGCGGCGGAAGAAGGCGGTGACGGGAACGCCGAGCGCCCGCGACAGTGCCTGCAAGGTGGTCAGCGACGGCGAGGTGATGCCGTTCTCGATCTTCGACAACATGCCCAGTGAAATATCGGTGGCGACCGCGAGATCCGCCACGGTGATGCCGAGCTTCTTGCGGAAGGCCCGCACCTCGCGGCCGATCGCGACCTCCAGCACTTTTTCGCGGGTATCGCGAATAGCGTGCGGGTTTTGTGTCAGCGGCGCGCGTATCGTCCTGCCGTCCGCCGACACTTTCGGCGACGGCTTTGCCTTTGCGCTCGCGGGAGCCTTGGAATCCGAATTAGCCTTTGCCATGTCGCCCCCAATCGTCAGGATTTATTTCACTCAAGGTGAACATGTCAGGTGCCGATACAGGAGCGCAACCGCAACGGCAAGCCATCTTATGTTGCGCGCGGCAGTGCGACCCTCGCGACGCCCGCGGGTTTTCCGCCAGGAATCCACTGCGCGCAAACGCCGTTCCAGCAGATGTCTGTTGACAGCACCAAGAGGCCAATTACTGTCACTGCCAGTGAAATTTGTTTCGCTGGGGAAATCAAAAAAAGGAGGCCCGGAATGAACACTCGCGTTGCCGTCATCGGAGCCGGACCGTCCGGTCTGGCCCAACTCAGGGCTTTCAAGTCGGCGGCCGACAAGGGCGCCGAGATTCCCGAGATCGTCTGCTTCGAAAAGCAGTCCGACTGGGGTGGCCTGTGGAACTACACCTGGCGTACCGGCCTCGACGAACATGGCGATCCCGTGCACGGCTCGATGTACCGCTATCTCTGGTCGAACGGGCCGAAGGAATGCCTGGAATTCGCCGACTACACATTCGAGGAGCATTTCGGCCGGCCGATCGGCTCCTACCCGCCACGTGCGGTGTTGTGGGACTACATCAAGGGCCGCGTCGAGAAGTCGGGCCTGCGCAAATGGGTGCGCTTCAACAGCCCGGTGCGCATGGTCACCTTCTCGGACGAGACGAAGAAATTCACCGTCACCGCGCATGACCGCACCAACGACGTGACCTATTCGGAAGAGTTCGACAATGTCGTCGTCGCCTCGGGGCATTTTTCGGTGCCCAACGTGCCCTATTTCGAGGGCTTCTCGACCTTCAACGGCCGCATCCTGCACAGCCATGATTTCCGCGACGCCATGGAGTTCAGAGGCAAGGACATCCTGATCATCGGCCGCTCCTATTCGGCCGAGGACATCGGTTCGCAGTGCTACAAATATGGCGCCAAGTCGATCACCTCCAGCTATCGTTCCAAACCGATGGGTTTCAAATGGCCCGAGAATTGGAAGGAAGTGCCGCTGCTGCAAAAGGTCGTCGGCAAGACGGCGCATTTCAAGGACGGCACGACCAAGGATGTCGACGCCATCATCCTGTGCACCGGCTATCTCCATTCCTTCCCGTTCCTGACCGACGATCTCAAGCTCAAGACCGCCAACCGCATGTGGCCGTTGGACCTCTACGAGGGCGTTGTCTGGGAGAAGAACCCGAAGCTGTCCTATATCGGCATGCAGGACCAGTTCTACACCTTCAACATGTTCGACGCGCAGGCCTGGTTCGCGCGCGACGTCATCATGGGCCGCATCAAGCTGCCGTCGGCCGAGGCGATGGCAGCGCATGGCGCCAAATGGCGCGCCCGCGAGGAGACGCTGGAGGACGCCGAGCAGATGATCTGGTTCCAGGGCGACTACACCAAGGAATTGATGGACCAGACCGACTATCCCGGCTTCGACGTCGAGGCGGTCAACCAGACCTTCATGGAGTGGGAGCACCACAAGGCCGAAGACATTATGAGCTTCCGCGATCATTCTTATCGCTCGCTGATGACCGGCACCATGGCGCCGCTGCACCATACGCCCTGGCTGCAGGCGCTGGACGATTCCATGGAGAGCTATCTCGAGGTGAAAGGAGTGGCGGCCGAGTAGGCCGCCGCCGCTATCCAAGCCTCGCGCGCGCCTTGGCCGTCCAGGCATTGAACAGCCGGTCGGCGACGATGCCGATGAAGGCGATGGCGAGGCCGGCGACGATGCCGCGGCCGGAATCGGCTTTCGACAGCGCGATGAACACTTCCTGGCCGAGATCGCGCGTGCCGACCATGGCGCAGATGATGATCATTGCCAACGCCATCAGGATGGTCTGATTGACGCCGAGCATGATCTCCGGCAGCGCCAGCGGCAGTTGCACGCGGAAAAAGGTCTGGCGCGGGGTGCAGCCCGACACTTTCGCTGCCTCGATCAGTGCCGGCGGCACCTGCCTTATGCCGTGATTGGTGTAACGGATCGCCGGCACCACGGCGAAGGCTATCGTTGCAATCATCGCCGTCACGTCGCCGACCCTGAACAGCATCACGACCGGGATGATGAAACAGAAGGACGGCAGCACCTGCAGGGTGTCGATGACGGGTGTGACGATCTTTTCGAAACGGTCGCTACGGGCAGCCATCAGCCCGATGGGAATGCCGATCAGGCAGGCGATGAAGGCGGAGATGCCGCAGAGATAGACCGTCGCCATGGTCTTTTCCCACAGGCCGGTGGCCGCGCAGAAAGCGGTCAGCATTGCCACCAGGACGGCCAGCCGCGGGCCGGAAAGCTGGTAGCCGGCAAGGCCGAGCAGGAACACCGCGCCCAGCCAGGGGAAGCCCTCGCAGAAGGCGCGCAGCGGATTGAGCACATTGAGGATCAGCGCCACGCGGAAGGCTTCGATGAGATCGAAGAAGTTGATCGTCACCCAGTTCACCGCCGCTTTCCACAGTGGCGCGGTGGTGAAGGTGATCGCCTTGGGCACGGCCGCGAAGGCGGGTACGAACAGGCCGAGCAGAGTGGTGACGGCAAGGATGGCGACTGCGAGCGTCAGATTGGGATAGCGGCGCCAGAAACCCGGGCTCGCGGACCGGTGGACATTGCCCTTCGCCTGCTTGTGGGCGATGGCCTGGCTCAGCCGGTCGAGCGCGATGGCCAGTGCGACGATGGCAAGCCCGGCTTCCATCGCCTCGCCGACCTTGAGCGCGCGTAGCGCCAAAAGCACGTCGTAGCCTAGGCCGCCGGCGCCGATCATCGAGGCGATGATCACCATGTTGAGTGCCAGCATGATCACCTGGTTGACGCCGACCATCAGCGTCGGCCGCGCCGACGGCAGCAGCACGCGCCACAATTTCTGCCGCGCCGTGCAGCCTGCCATCTCGCTGAAATCGTCGATCTCGGACGGCACCCGAGACAGGCCCAGCATCGTCGCCCGCACCATCGGCGGCGTGGCGAAGATGGCGGTGGCGATCATCGCCGAGACCGGGCTGTTGCCGAACAGCAGCAGCATCGGGATGAGATAGGCGAAGGTCGGGATCGTCTGCATCAGGTCAAGCGCTGGGGAGACCACAAGCCGCTCGGCCCACGGCCTGCGCCAGGCCCAGATGCCGGCGAACAGCCCGGTGAGAATGCAGAACGGCACCGCGATCGAGATCAGCGCCAGGGTCAGCATGGCACTGGTCCACTGGCCGAACAGCGCGATGTAGAGGAAACATCCGCCAACCAGCAGGCTGAGCTTCCTGCCTCCTGCCGCATGGCCGGCGAGGAAGGCGACGGCGCAGACGCCAACCCAGGACAAACGCGGCAGCACGAAAGCGTCGGCGCCATGGCCGAACTTGAAATTCTTGGCCAAGAGATTGAGCGCGAAGTCGAGCGGCACGCCGAGCACCGCGGTGACCGAGCGCGTCAGCCAGGACAGGTTCGACTTGATCCAGCCCATCAGCGCGCTGACCCAGTCGGCGACGGGGACGACCCCCTCGACCGGGTAGTTGACGGCCCATGGCAGCCTGTCCTGCAGCAGGAACATCACCAGCACGGCGGCAAGCGCCAGCACCCAGATCACCAGCCACCGTTGGATCGGCGGCCTTGTCCGGCTGGCGTTTGCCGTTACCGTCATGCGCCGGCTCGCTCGATGCCGGCCAGAAGATCGATCACCGCTTGCGGCGTCACCTCGCCGATCGGGATGCCGGTGCCGTTGATCACGGCGAAGGGTTTGCCGGCGGCAACGATGCTGGCCGAAAAACTCGATATCTTGGCCTCGGGCGCCACCGTGCCGCCGTGCTCGGCGCCATCGCAGCTACGCATCAGGCTGCGCGCCGAGATCACCTTGGCGCGGTCGACGTCGCGGGTGAACTCGGCGACATAGTCGGTCGCCGGATTGACCACCAGTTCCTCCGGCGTGCCGATCTGGATGACTTGGCCGTCCTTCATGATAGCGATGCGGTCGGCCAGCCTGATGGCCTCGTCGAAATCATGGGTGATGAAGACAATGGTCTTGTGCAGCATGGTCTGCAGCCGCATCAGCTCGTCCTGCATCTCGCGGCGGATCAGCGGATCGAGCGCCGAGAACGGCTCGTCGAGAAACCAGATCTCCGGCTTGGTGGCGAGGCTGCGGGCGATGCCAACACGCTGCTGCTGGCCGCCCGACAGTTCGCGCGGATAGAAATGCTCGCGGCCGCGCAGACCGACGAGTTCGATGACTTCCCGGGCGCGCGCCTCGCGTCTCGTCCGATCCTGTCCCTGGATACTCAGAGGAAAGGCGATGTTGTCGAGCACGTTGAGATGCGGCAACAGCGCGAAATTCTGGAACACCATGCCCATGCGATGGCGCCTGAGCTCGATCAGGGCGACATCGGAAATCTTGAGCAGGTCCTTGCCTTCGAATTCGACCTTGCCATGTGTCGGCTCGACCAGCCGCGACATGCAGCGCACCAGCGTCGACTTGCCGGAGCCGGACAGGCCCATGATGATGAAGATCTCGCCCTGGCGGATTTCGAGATCGACGGCGCGCACCGCCCCGACAAGGCCTGCCGCCGAAACCTCCGCCATGCTGGCCTTGCCGTCACGCTCGCGGATGAAATTGGCGGCGTTCGAGCCGAACAGTTTCCAGACGTTGCGGCAAGCAAGTTTTATCGGGCGGGCATCCGTCGCGTCGGATGCCTGTTCAATCGCTTCCGTCATTCAGTCGCCCTTCTGGAACATCAGGAATTGAGGCCCGGCCGGTCAACAGCCGGGCCTCCCTTTCCAGTCGGAGGTCACTGCGCCCAGGCTTTCCAGTCTGCCTCGTGAGCGGCGATCCAGGCGGCTGCGACGTCTTCCGGCGTCTTGCCGTCAAGATCGATCTCGCCGCTCATCTTGTTCAACTCGTCGGTGTCGATCGTGTAGGCCTTGGCCACTTTGTAGGCGACCGGCCATTTGTCTTTCATGCCGTTCCAGGAGTACTTCCAGATCTCGCCATGCGGCTTGCCGCAGTCGTATTTGGCGTCCGGGTTCACGCCCCATTTCGGGTCGGTGTAGCATTCGGGCGTGTATTCGGGGAATTGCACCCATTCGCCCTTGTATTTTGCAGGCGCCCAATGCGGCGAATAGATCCACAGCATGATCGGCGCCTTGCGCTGATAGGCGGAATCCAACTCGGCGAACATCGCGGCATCAGTGCCGGCATGGATCACGGTGAAGGGCAGCTTCAGCGCCGCGACACGCTCGTCGTCAAACCCTTCCCAGGTCACCGGGCCGCCGAGATAGCGCCCCTTTGGCGCCGTCTCGGCGGTCGAGAACGATGCCGCGCAAGTGGCGTCGAGCAGAGCGTGCCAGTCCGGCAAAGTCGGACATTTCTCCTTCATGTATTCGGGAAACCACCACTCTTCCTTGGCCTTCGGGCCGAGCTTGCCGAGCCTTTCGGTCTGGCCCGTGGCGTCGGAGGCCTTCATCGCTTCGCCTGCCGTCGTATCCCAGAATTCCAGGCCGACATCGATATCGCCATTGGTGAGGCCGGTTGTCAGGCTGGAGAGATAGTCGGCGGTCGGGTATTCGACGGTATAGCCGAGCTTTTCCAGGATGCCGCCGAGGATCTTGGCGTTGAGATTGACGCTGGTCCAGTCGAACAGCGCGATCTTGATCGGGTCGTTGGATTCCGGCGCCGCTGCCCGCGCTGTCGGCGTCAGGACACTTGCCGCGGCAAGCGCAAAAGCTCCCACTGAGAATTTCGATATCACACTGCGAAATGGCATTGCTTGGTTCTCCTTCAAGCTGTGACGGTTATTGGTCGTTCCCTTGTTGCGTCTTTTCTTGATTGTGTTGGAAAGGCCGGCGGTTGTGCAAGACCGTTCTCGCCATGTCGGGACCAAAGCCGGCACAGGCGCGATGAGGCTCGATTTCGGTGATGACGGACGCTGCCGAGACAGCCAGTCTCATGGCCGATCGATCGCCGCGATGGCGATCGTCCGCGGATCAATTGTCAGTCCTGCGGCGCCCTGCAACATGCGAGCCATCAAGGTCCCATGATCCCGAGCATTTCCGGCGGAATTGCTCTCGGCTATCGCCTGGCAAGCCCCATCTCGCCAGCGCGGTTTCATAGGATGAAAATATATATACCAACGTTGATGCCGCGCAACGACTAACGCCGCGAAGAAGCAGAATTCCAGACCGCAGGCGAAGCCGGCCGACGACGGCGGGACATGGTTCGCATGGCCTGTTTACCAGCACACGTAGCCGCCATCGACGATCAGGTCGAGGCCGGTGACGAAGCTCGACGCGCGGCTGGCCAGGAAAACCGTCGGCCCGACCATTTCCTCCGGCGCCGCCATGCGTCCCATCGGCGTGTCGCGTTTGAAGATCTTCACCTCTTCGGCCACCTCCGGCCGTTTGTTCATCGGCGTCAACGTGTAGCCCGGGCTGACGACATTGACGCGCAGCCCACGATCGGCCCACTCCATGGCCAGGCTCTTCGACATGTGGATGACGGCGGCCTTCGAGGAATTGTAATGCGCCTGCGTCAGTCCGCGATTGACGATGGTGCCCGACATCGAGGCGATGTTGATGATCGAGCCCTTGCCCCGCGCCAGCATCTTGCGCGCTTCTGCCTGGCAGGACAGGAACACGCCGGCGACATTGACCTCGTGCACCTTCCGCCATTTTTCCAGCGCCAGTGTCTCCGCTGGTTCGGAGCCGGCAATGCCGGCATTGTTGACGGCGACCGTCAACGGACCGAGTTCGGCTTCGGCGCGATCGATGGCCGTGGCCAGGTCGCCCTCCGACGTCACCGTGCCCGTCAGCACCAGCGCCCTGCGGCCGAGTGCCGTGATCCGGTGAGCGGTTTCGTCCAGCCCGCCCTTCGACGCATGGCCAAAACAAGCGACATCGGCGCCTGCCTCGGCCAGTCCGATCGCGATTGCCTGGCCAATGCCGCTGCCAGCCCCGGTGACCAGCGCAACGTCGCCGTCCAGTTTAAAAAGATCCATCGATAGCCCTCCTTCTCAAGGAGGGTATGCGCTGACCTATATCTCGATCAAGCCTTCAGCGGGCTGCGGCGTGCCTAGAAATATCCGTCGGACGCGGCCGTGGCTTCCTTCGAGATTTCGACCCCATCGACCAGGATCTTGTCGACCAGTTCGTGGTGGAAGCAGACCAGTCCCTTGATGCGTTCTGCCTCGTGCACCGGCTCCGGATAGTACCAGACCATGTTCTCGTGCCGTTTCTTGGGCGTGGTCACGTGATAATAGTTGGAAATGCCCTTGTAAGGGCAGCGTGAGATGTAACGGCTGGGCGCGAACATATCGAGCCGCGTGTCGGAGATCGGCAGATAGTGGCGCACCGGGTGGCCGGTTTCGAACAGGAACACGCCGCGCCGTGAATCGGCGACCTGCTCGCCATCGAGGATGACCTGGACGCGCCGCGACGACGGCAGGCAGTCGACGCGCCGGAACGGGTCGCGGGCGTGCACGAAGATCTCCTCGTCTTCCTCGAACCAGTGGCCCATCTTGCTCCACACGAACGACATGTAGCCCGCGATCGGCGGACAACCCTTGACCGGATCGAGATAGCGCCATGCACCGTCTTCGACCAAGGTGATGCCTGTATTGAGCGAGTAGTGCGTGGCGACGCCCTTGTACGGATCTTCCGTCGTCGTCTTTGAGGGCAGCAGGAATTCCTCGCGCACGTCCTCGATCGGGAAATAGTAGACCGGCAGATGGTCGGATTCGTACAAAACCAATGCCCTGGTGGTGTCGGCAACGGTCATCGAGCCGACCTGGACCCGCAGCCGCTTCAGCGACGGCATGGTGAAGGCGACATAGCCGGGCTCGAACTCGTACTGCTCGATGGTGTCGAGCACGGGGAAATGCGGTCCGCGACCGCGCAGATGAGGCTTGCGAATGGTAGTCTCCTGTTTCTGTCTGTCGTCGGCGCGTGGTTAGGACGATATGAGGCTGGGCCGACGGCCGGCGAGGGCTTCCGTACGGTGGGCGTTTGCCGGTGTCGAACCGTTGGAGCGATGGCCCCCCATCGTTCGTCGCGGGCCTGTTGCCGGATAGCCTCACCGCCCGAAACACGGAGCCGCCCAATATTGCTTCTGCCTGCCGAGCATGATCTTGGCAGCATCTACCCCAGCGACACCCGATCGAGCAGCAGCCCGGCGGCGATCGGCGGCAAGCCGCTGACATTCTTGCGCACCGGCACCAGGAGATCGGGGAAGTAGCTGAAGATGATGGGTGTCTCGTCGAGCAGCAGTTTCTGGACGTCGGAGGCTGCCGCGCGCTGCGCGCCGATATCGAGCGCCTTGAGATAGCTCGTGACCATGCCGTCATAGGCAGGGCTCTTGAAATGCGCCGCGTTCCAGGGGCCGTCGCTGACCAGCGGGCTTTTGAGGAACACATTCGGCACGCTGCGATGAGCGTAGTCGGTGATGCCGAGCGGGCTGTCCAGCCAGTCCGATTGGCCGAATACGGCCTTGCCGTAATATTTGTCCTGGTCTTCTATGTTGAGCGAGATGCGGGCGCCGATCTCCTTGGCGAAATTCTGGAACAGCTGCGCGTAGCCGGGAATATCGGAGTAGCGCAACGTCGTCAGTGTGATGTCGAAACCATCGGCAAGCCCCGCCGCCTCCATGAGTTGCTTGGCCTTGGCGATATCCTGCGTGCGTTGCGGCACCGACTTGTCGGTGGCCGGGAAGGCCGGCGCGAACGGGCTGTCATTGCCGGTCGCCGCCATGCCGCGGCACAGTCCGTCGACCAGCTTGGACCGATCGATGCTAAGCGCCAGCGCCTGGCGCACGCGCTTGTCGGTGAAGGGCGCCATGTCGCAGCGCATGTGCAACTGGCGATGCGCGGTCGAGGCGACGCGCAGCACCGTGATGTCGGGGCTGTTCAGCACCACCTGGCTGACATCGAGCGGAACCGCGTCGAGAATGTCCACCTCGCCGGCCTGCAGCGCCAGGATGCGCGGCTGCACGTCGCCGTAGAACTTGAATTCGAGCCGGTCGGGCAATGCCTTCTCGCCCCAATAGTCGGGATTGCGCACGAAGGTCGCGCCGACCTTCGGCGTATAGGTCTCCATCCGGAACGGCCCGGTACCCTCAAAAGTCTTTTCGTAATCACCTTTGTAGCTCGCCGGCAGGATGACGGCGTTGTAATTGTCGATCGACACCGAATAGGGAAAGCTGCCGTTCGGCGCATCGAGATGGAAGGTGACGGTGTGATCGTCGACCTTCCGGGTTCCACCCTTCGACAACAGGCCCTTGAACACCGACAGCGCGTTGGAGGCGCCGTTGGGATCGGCCAGCCGGTCGAACGTTGCGACGACGTCATCGGCTTTGAATTCCTCACCATTGTGGAATTTCACGCCCTTGCGCAGCTTGAAGGTCCAGACGCTGCCGTCCGCATTGGGCGACCAGCTTTCCGCTAGAACCGGCTTCAAGGTCAGATCCGGCTGGGTGATGCAAAGGAATTCGGCGGTCTGGAAAACCAGCTGATAGCTGCCACTGTCATAGAAGGTGACGGGATCGATGGCCCCGCCGGGCATGGCCACGCCGGCACGCACCGTGCCGCCCGGCTTGCCCTCGGCGCTGGCCTTCCGCGTGCCGAAACCGGCCGCTCCCAAAATGCCGCCAAGCAACGGCAGCGACAGGCCAAGCATGCTGCCGTGGCGGAGAAAATTACGCCGGTCGAGCCTGCCTGCCAGCAACTCGTCGACAGCGGAATTTTCGATTTCCGTGAGGCTTTTGCGGGCGGCTTCGATCGTCATGAAATGCCTTGGCATGGCTGCATTCCTCGCTTGCCCTCGGGAGAGTGGCCATTTAGGTCATTGTTGACCGCGACCGGAAAGCGATATTTTTTGATGGGGCCCATCGAAATTTTCGATGCTGGAATGATGGCATGGACACCGAAAACCTGCGCAGCTTCCTGGAGGTCGCCGAGCATGGCAGTTTCACGGTCGCTGCCAGCCGGCTCAATCTCGCGCAGTCAACCGTCAGCGCCCGGATAAGGGGGCTGGAGGAGCAGTTGGGGCGCCGGCTTTTCGTAAGGGATCGCGACGGCGTCACGCTAACGCCGGCTGGCCGGCAGTTCCTCCCGCACGCCTCCTCCATCACCCGTACTTGGGAGCAATCGCGGCAGGACATCGCTGTTCCCGACGGTTACGAGTCGCTGTTGCGCTTCACCGCGCCCGCCTATCTCTGGGATCGCGTCACCTCGCCATGGATCGCGTGGATGCGGGCCCAGCGGCCGAACGTGGCGCTGCGGCTCGAAGGAAGCTTTCCCGACCTGGCGATCGACCAATTGGCCGAAGGACTGCTCGACATCTGCATTCTCTATCTGCCGCGGCCGCATCCCGGCATCGTCTACGAGACGCTGGCCGTCGATCAGGTCGTGCTTGTCCAGCATTCCGCACAGGCAGGACCGTGGACGCAAAACTACATCCTGATGGATTGGGGGCTCGAATTCCGCATCGAGCACGACCGTGCCTTCGCTGGGATGGTGCAGCCGGCAATCTCGGCCGGGCTGGTCTTCATCGGCCTGCAGCACGTGCTGTCGCAAAAAGCCGCGGCCTATCTGCCGCTCAGTGCCGTCAGCGGCTACATCGAGAACGGTGAGATGAAACGCATCGAGGATGCGCCTGTGTTTCAGCGG
This sequence comes from Mesorhizobium sp. BR115XR7A, assembly GCF_020165315.1. Lineage (NCBI taxonomy): Bacteria > Pseudomonadati > Pseudomonadota > Alphaproteobacteria > Hyphomicrobiales > Phyllobacteriaceae > Mesorhizobium > Mesorhizobium sp. BR115XR7A. The sequence goes on along the minus strand of NZ_JAIUHW010000004.1, from coordinate 131,016 downwards.
CCGATCTATCTCGCCTATCCCAGCAATCCCGCATCGTCGGATGTGCTCGACGTCGCGTTGACCGGATTGCGGACACTGGCAAGGGACTGGACCGGTGATCGGGGCTTTGCCGAGGGGGACCGCTCCTTCAGCATGACCGGCCAGGCGTGATCGATGCGGGCCGCTTACGCCGGCAGGGCTGCGACCGCCGCCGGTTTCTGCAGCCGCCTCAACTCGGCATAGGGAATGTGGCAACGGATCGAATGCCCCGGCTGGGCCTCGGCGAGCGGCGGCTCCTGCTGTTCGCAGATCGGCCCGATCTTGCGTGGGCAGCGCGTGTGGAAGACGCAGCCCGATGGCGGGTTGGTGGCGCTGGGGATTTCGCCATCGAGCCGGATGCGTGCCGTCTCGGCCTGATCGAGCTTGGGCACGGCCGATAGCAGCGCCTCGGTATAGGGGTGATGCGGTCCGGAAAAAACGTCCTCCGATGGCCCGATCTCCATGATGCGGCCGAGATAGAGCACGGCGATCGTGTCGGAGAGATAACGCACCACGCCAAGGTCATGCGAAATAAAGATGTAGCTGACGTCTTCCTTGGCCTGCAGGTCGGCGAGCAGGTTGAGGATCGCCGCCTGGACGGAAACGTCGAGCGCCGAGGTCGGCTCGTCGCAGACGACGATGCGCGGGTCGCCGGCGAAGGCACGGGCAATGGCGACCCGCTGCTTCAGCCCGCCCGAAAGCTGGCGCGGCTTGACCGCCAGATGCCGGTCGGTGAGCCGCACCGAGCGGACGAGATCGTTGAGGCGCGCCTCCAGGGCTGCACCCCTCAAGCCCGCCAGCCGCTTCAGCGCACGGCCGATCAGATGGCGGATCGAATGCGAGCGGTTGAGGGCGGAGTCCGGGTTTTGGAAGACGATCTGCATCGCCTTGACCTGGTCGTCGCCGCGGTTCTCCAGCTTCGGCGCCAGCGCCTTGCCCTCGAGCTCGATGGTGCCGCCCTCATCGGGAGGCACCAGCCCGAGCAGCAGCCTGGCGAAGGTGGTCTTGCCCGAGCCGGATTCGCCGACCAGCCCGAGCGTCTCGCCGGGCCTGAGATCGAGCGAAACGTCCTTGACGGCGCGCAGTGCATGGCCGTGGCTGGCGTAGGTCTTGTTCAGCCGGGCGACGCGCAGCACCGGCGCCGTCGTGGGTTTCGGTGCGGGCACCACGTTGGCGGGCGTGGCACGTGGCAGGGCCTGCGCCTGGTCGTGGTAGTGGCAGCGCGACAGCCGCCTCCCGCGCTCGTCGGTCAGATCATAGAGCGGCGGCAATTCGGTGCGGCAGCGGTCGGTGGCCAGCGCGCAGCGGTCGGCGAAGGCGCAGCCCTTGATGTCAGCGCCGATGCCGGGCAGGAAGCCCGGGATGGTGTCGAGCCGGCCCTGGTCCTTGCGCTGGCCGCCGCGCGGCAGGCAGCGCAGCAGCGCCACCGTGTAAGGGTGGCGCGGATCGTTGAAGACGACATCGGTCGGTCCTTCCTCGACCAGCATGCCGGCATAGAGCACGCCGACCCGGTCGCACATGTTGGAGACGACGGCGAGGTTGTGGCTGATGAACAGGATCGAGGCCGACAGTTCCTGCCTGAGCTGCGCGATGAGGTCGAGCACCTCGGCCTCGACCGTCGCGTCGAGGCCGGTAGTCGGCTCGTCGAGGATCAGCATCGAGGGATCGTTGGCCAGCGCCATGGCGATCGCCACGCGCTGCTGCATGCCGCCCGACAGCTGGTGCGGATAGCGCTGCATGACGCTTGGCGGATCGGAGATGCGCACGCGGTTCAGCATGGCGATGGCGCGATCGGTGGCAGCTTGGCCCGTGATGCCGCCAAGCTCGAAAATTTCGGTCAATTGCCGGCCGATGCGGATCGACGGGTTCAGCGCCTTTCCCGGGTCCTGATAGACCATGGAGACGCTTTCGGCGCGCGCGCGCCGAAGCGCCTCCGCGTCGAGCTTCATCACGTCCTGGCCGTCGAGTGAGATGGCGCCACCTGATATCGAGCCGTTGCGCGGGAGGTAGCGCACCACCGTGAGGGCTACAGTCGACTTGCCGCAGCCGGATTCGCCGACCAGCCCATAGGCCTCGCCCTGGCCGATGGTGAGGCTGAGATCGCGCAGCACCGCGCGATTGCGGCCGGCGACCCGGTAGGCGACCGACAGGTCCTTGATATCGAGCGCGTCCTTTGCCTTCCCTGTCGTTGTATTGGCGGGTTCAGTCATTGAAGGCCCCATGCACGCCGTCGGCGGCCAGGTTGACGCCGATCACCAGCGAGGCGATGGCGAGCGCGTCGAACAGCACCGTCCACCAGAAGCCGCCGCCGATCATGCCGTAATTGCTGGAAATGGAGAGCCCCCAGTCGGGTGACGGCGGCTGGATGCCAAAGCCCATGAAGGAGAGGGTAGCGACCGCAAAGATGGCGTAGCCCAACCGCACCGTGGTCTCGACCAGGATCGGCGGGATGACGTTGGGCAGTATCTCGACGAACATCGTATGCAGCGCGCTCTCATGCCTGAGCTGTGCGGCGGCGACATAGTCGAGCTCGCGCTCGGCCAGCACCGCCGAACGCACGGTACGTGCGATGATCGGCGCGAAGCTCAGGCCGATGACGATGATGACGGTGGTCTTGGACGTGCCCAGCGCGACGATGGCAAGCAGCGCCACGATCACCACGGGGATCGCCATGAAGGCTTCAAGGATGCGGCTGACGACATCGTCGACGATGCCGCGGAAATAGCCGGTGAGCAGGCCGAGCGCGGTGCCGGCGACCGTCGCCAGCAAGGTAGCCAGGGGCGCGACGGTGAGGATATCGCGCGAACCGACGATGACGCGCGAGAACACGTCGCGGCCGATCTGGTCGGTGCCGAACCAGTGTTCGCGCGAAGGCGGCGCCAGCGCGTTGATGATGTCGTCGGCGAGCGGATCGTAGGGGACAAAATGTTCGCCAAACAGCGCGCAGGCAACCCAGAACAGCACGATGGCGATGCCGACGAGGAACGTTCGCGAGCGCAGCAGTGAAAAAAACACTTCGGCCAGCGGGCCGCGGCGCCGCATGTCGTCCTGCGCGGGGGAGGGGGTCTGGACGGCGCTCATTGGTCTGACCCCAGGCGGATGCGCGGATTGAGCACGGAGTAGAGGAAGTCGGCGATCAATGTGGCCACCGCATAGACGATGCCGATGGTGAGGATGCCGGATTCCAGCATCGGAAAATCCTTGCCGCGCGCGGCGGTGAAGATCAGCGAGCCGATGCCCTGGTAGCGGAACAGCGTCTCGATCACGACAAGGCCGCCGATGAGATAGCCGGTCTGGGTCGCGATGACGGTGATGGTCGGCAGCAGCGCATTGCGCAGCACATGGCGCCAGATCACAGTGCGCCAGGGCAGGCCTTTGAGCACGGCGGTTCGCGTATAGTCGGAATCGAGCGCCTCGATCATGCCGGAACGCGCCATGCGCGCAATATAGCCGAACAGCACCAGGAACAGCGGCAGCGACGGGAGGATCAGGTAATAGAGCTGGGTGAAGAAGCCGGCATCCCTGGGCCACGCGGCCGAGATCGGCAGCCAGCGCAGCCACACGCCGAAGATCAGGATCAGGATGATGCCGGTGACGAATTCCGGCAGCACCGTCACCGACAGGCCGCCGAGGCTGATCATGCGGTCGAGCGGGCGATTGAGGTTGAGTGCGGCAATGACGCCGCCGAGGATGCCGATCGGCACCACCAGCACGAAGGCGACCGCCGCCAGCTTCATCGAATTGCCAAGCGCACCGATGACGAAGGGCGCCACCGGCGAGCGGAATATGTAGGAGGTGCCCATGTCGCCCTGGACGAAGTTCGAGATCCAGCTCCAGTACTGGGTGAGCAGCGGGCGATCGACGCCGAGCGTGTGATTGAGCGCGTCGACCGCGCGTTGGTCGGCGAACGGACCGAGGATCGCGCGCCCGACATTGCCAGGCAGGACCTGGCCGCCCAGGAACACCATGATGCTGAGCAGGAACAGCGTCACCAGGGACAGGGACACACGCCGCGCAAAGAAGGAGAGAATGGCTAAGACTCCTTGCAAAGCCAGCCCCCCCGGGGGAGCTGGCTGTTAGAGGACTGGCTTTCCCTTTTCGCTTACGCCTTCGATGCCTTTTCGAGGAACAGCTGCGACATGGCTGTCGGTTGCACGCCGGCCACGCCCTTTGCCGTCGCCGTCAGGTAGTCATAGAAATAGCCGAAGATGACAGGCGTTTCCTCGAGCAGAAGCTTCTGGATCTTGCCGGCGTCGGCCTTCTGCGCCTCGAGGTCGAGCGCCGCGATATAGCTGGTCGCCAGCGCGTCGTAGTCCTTGTTCTTGAAGTGCGCGGCATTCCAGGTGCCGTCGCTCTTCAGGGGAGCGGCAAGATAGACATTCGGCACGCCGCGATGGCCATAGTCGGTGATGCCCATCACCGAATCCAGCCAGTTCGATTTGCCGAACACCGCGTCGCCATAATAGGCGCTCTGGTCGAGGATGTTGAGTTCGAGCTCGATGCCGATCTCCTTGACCCAGTTCTGGATGAGCTGGGCATATTCGGGGATTTCGAGATAGCGCTCGGTGGTCAGCGTGATCTTGAAGCCCTTGCCGGCACCGGCCGCTTCCATGAGCTGCTTGGCCTGCGCGATGTCCTGCTTGCGCTGCGGTATGCTCGTATCGGTCGAGGGGTAGACCGCGGCGAATGGGCTGTCATTGCCAAGCGCCGAGCGTCCCTTCATCAGGCCGGCGGCGAGCTTGTCGCGATCGAGGCAGAGCGCGATGGCGCGGCGCACGCGTGCATCCTTCAATGGGCCGTCGTCGCAGCGCAGATGCAGTTGCTGGTGAGCCGACGACTTCAGGCTGATGATTTCGAAGCCCGGATCGTTGAGCAGGGCCACGCCGGCCAGCACCGGCATCTGGTTGATGATGTCGACCTGCCCACCCTGCAGCGCCAGGATCATCGGCTGCACGTCGGTAAAGAAGGTGAACTCGGTACGGTCAGGCAGCGCCTTCGCTCCCCAGTAGTTCTCGTTGCGGACGAAGGAAGCGCCGACCTTCGGCGTGTATTTCTCCACCTTGAACGGGCCGGTGCCATCGAAGCTCTTCTCGTAGTCGCCCTTGTAGTCCGCCGGGATGATGACGGCGTTGTAATTGTCCGACGAGACCATGTAAGGAAAATTGCCGTTCGGCGCGTCGAGGTGGAATTCCACCGTGTAATCGTCGACCTTCTTGCTGGCCCCCTTCGACAGGATACCGGTGAACACCGACAGCGCGTTGGATGAGTTTGCCGGATCGGCCAGGCGGTCGATGCTCGCCACCACGTCCTCGGCCTTCATTTCGCCGCCGCTGTGGAATTTCACGCCCTTGCGCAATTTGAAGGTCCAAACCGAGCCGTTGTCGTTCGGCTTCCAGCTCTCGGCCAACGCGGGCTGCAGCACCAGGTCGGGGCCGTCGACGCAGAGGAATTCCGCAACCTGCTGCATGATCAGCAGGCCGCCGGCGTCGGCGATCGTGACGGGATCGATGGCTGCCGCCGGCACGCTGCTGGCGACACGGATGGTGGCGCCGGGTGCGCCCTGGGCGCGCGCCAGCGACGGCATGCCGCCAAGGCCGGCAGCCGTGGTGATGCCTCCAAGCAGCGGCAGCGACAGGCCAAGCAGGCTGCCATGGCGGATGAAGTCGCGGCGGCTGACACGGCCGTCGACGAGGCCGTCGATCAGGTGATTTTCAAGCGGCGAGCGATTGCGCCGGATCAGGTCGAGAATGCGGTAGTTCTTGATCATGGGTTTAACCCTTCCCCTGTTTCTTATGGTTTGATGAATGCGTTTTTCAGTTGACGAAGTCCGTGGAGTTCTCCTGTCCCGGCTATCAACGATGTCAGTCGCACGGGACTGTAGCATGCGGTTTTTCCTGGTCCATCCGATCCTTGCGGCGCGGGGGTCAGATTTTCTTGAGCAATGCTTCCACCCGTCCGTTCCTGCCGTCGCCATCGATCGCGGCGGCGGACTCTTGTTCTTGAAATACGTCTCCTTTCCCGTGTCGTTCTCCTAGTTCAGCGGCAAACGGCGATATGTCCCGGGCTTGGCCGGGTCGTGATATTTGTTGCAAGGGCCGTTCTCGGCAAAGTCGCGATGGCACGCCGTGAGATTTTCCCGCGACAAGGTGACACCAAGACCGGGACCTTCCGGGACACGCACCGTATTGTTCCTGGGGCAAAACGGCCCCTCCTCGGTGATGTCCATAGGTTGCATACGAAACAGCGACTGGTTCGGCTCCCGGATCCAGCCGAGTGCCGCGCACAGATGCAGGTAGGCCGCGCTGCCGATGCCGCTGTCGCCGCTGTAGCACCAGAAATCGATGCCCGCGTGCTCGCAGGCGCCGACAAAGCGCAGCATCCGGCCGATGCCGCCATGCGCGGTCGGGTTGCCGACGAATGCATCCGGCACCTTGAGGTCCATGGCGCGCGCGATGTCGATATTGTGGGTCGAGAACGGGATCGAGCAATGGCGGCGCAGTTCGCGCATCTCCTCTGATGTCGCCACCGGATCCTCCCAGTTGCGCACGCCGAGCTCTTCCAGCGGCCGCACCAGCCGCCGCGCCGTGCTGAGCGAATAGGCCTGGTTGGAATCGATGCGGATCATCGCATCGTCGCCGAGTTTTTCGCGGATCAGCTCGACCATTCTCAGCGAGATCCTTGGGTCGTCGGTCGAGAACTTACCTTCGAAGAAGGTCGTGCCGTGTGTCTCGTGCAGTTCCACGCAATAGTCGGCGACTTCTTCCGGCGTCGTCTCGCCCTTGACACCATCCCCATCGCCGCGCAGCGAGAAGTAGTCGGTGAACGGGATGTCCTTGCGCACGGCCCCGCCGAGCAACTGATAGAGCGGCTGGTTCCAGGCTTTGCCGCGCAGGTCCCAAAGCGCCATCTCGATGGCGCCGAAGGCCATGATGCGGGTGCGGTCGTTGATCGACTGCACGCCGGTCCAGAACGGCAGGCAGACATGTTCGGCGGCGGCAATGTCGAAGGCGTCGCGGCCGACCAGCCGCTGGGCAAGAACATCATTGATGATGGCGGCCGCTGCCGGCGTAGGCGCTTCGCCCAGCCCGACAAGGCCGTCCTCGGTCTCGACTTCGACGATAACAGGCGAAAAACCGTCGAGTTCGCCGAACACCCAGGCATAAGGCGCTTCGAGGCGAAGATTGATCGGCGTGGCCTTGATGCCGCGGATCTTCATCTCAGCGTCCAACTTCGAAGAAGGGCTTGCCGAGCAGGTCTGGAACGACGTCGATGCCAAGGCCTGGGCCGGCGGGAATACCCATGCGGCTGCCGGTGACCGGCGGCGCGTTCGACGCGGTGCGCACCGTCACCCATTCATGGAAGGCGATCGCATGCAGCCGACGCTCCTCCGGCGTCGACAGTGACAGATGCGCCATGGCGGATGTGTCGATCTCGGCGCCGCCGGTATCCTCGACCGTGATCATGAAGCCGAGATCGACGGCGACGTCACGGATCAGCCGGGTCTTGGTGACGCCGCCGAGCCGCGAGATCTTCAGTGTCAGCCCGTCCGCCGCGCCGAGGCGACGGATTTCCAGCATCGCCTCCAGCGAGGTGACGGATTCGTCGAGCACCATCGGCTTGTCGAGCATGCGGCGCACCGACATGTTTTCGTCGATCGTCGTGCAGGGCTGCTCGAACGTATAGTCGATCGCCCGCGTCGCGTCAGTGAACTGCCGCGCCTGGTATGGTGTCCACCCGGCATTGGCGTCGCAGAAAATGACAGTGCCTTTCGGCACCGAGGCGGCGACCGCCGTGACGCGCTCGACGTCGTCATGGACATTGCCGCCGACCTTGACCTGGAGCCGGCGGAAACCGTCCTCGACGATGCGCTTGGCAAGTGCGGCCATTTGATCGACCGTGCCATGGGTGACGACCTTGTAGAGTTCGGCCGTGTCGCTTTCCCTGCCGCCGAGCAGCGTCACCAGCGGCACGCCGGCGGCACGCGCCGCGAGATCCCAGCAGGCCATGTCGAGCGCCGATTTGATGTAGGGATGGCCCTTGAACACCGTGTCCATCAGCCGGCCGATGCTCGCCAGCCCACGTGGATCGTGGCCAATGAGATGCGGCGCGATTTCCGGGACGCCGGCGCGGGTGCCGGCCGGGAAGGCGGGCGAGTAGAAATTGCCGAGCGGCGCCATCTCGCCCCAGCCGGTCAAGCCGCTGTCCGAGCTGATGGCGACGATCACAGCGTCGAAGCAGTCGGCCACACGCCCCTTGGACATGCGATAGGGGCCGTCTACGAAAGGCTGCACGACGTGATAGGCTTTGATGGTTTCGATTTGCACGTGGGGTATCCATTATCCGCGATGGGGGAGGGTCAGGCGCCTTTCGACGAACGCTTTTCGAGGTCGCGCGCGTAGGCAAGAAGCTCTTCGAAATCGTGGTCGATATGCTCGCGTGCGTGGCGCTGGGCGGCACGCATGTCGTCGCCCTTGAGCAGCGCCACATAGGTTTCATGAACGTCTTCGGCGGGCACGGCTTCCTTGCGCGCCTGCTGGTGCAGGGCGAAGTACATCTGCAAACGGCTGGTCAGCCTTTGCCAGGTTTCCAAGAGCACGGAATTGTCGGCCCATTCATGGATCAGGCCATGCAGTTGCAGCGCGGTCTCGATCTGCCTTGTGGTGTCGCGGTCGCGCGTCGCCTGCTTCACCGCCTCGTGGCGCCGCTCGAGCTCATCGAAAAAGCGCTGGTCTCGCAGTTCCCACGTCCGCTCGATGGCGAATTCGTCGAGCACCTTGTTGAGCGAATAGACGTCGTCGATGTCCTTGGCGGTGACATTGATGACGAAGGTGCCTGCATAGGGAATGCTGGTCAGTATGCCTTCCTGCACCAGCTCGCGCATCGCTTCGCGCAACGGCGCGCGGCTGACCCGCATCTGTTCGGAAATCCTGAGTTCGTTGAGCTTCTGGCCTGGCTCGAGCTGACCAGTCAGGATCGCGCGTCTGAGCAATGCCACGATTTCGGCACGGCGTGTCGTGTCGGCAATCGGACTGAATTCCGTCTTTACCATCCGGCCCACTCCCGCGAAAACAGAAGCACAGACAATCAGATTGTCGACAATCTAACAAGAGCCGGTGATCGAATTTTTCTATGGCCGCCCTGGTGGGTCTGCTCGTGAAAACGGCGCCCGCGACCTGAGAAAAGGTCGGGGGCGCCGCGCGGAAACCGGGCCTGCGGGGAGTCAGGTAGCCGGTTTCTGTGGCAGGGGCGAAATCGGCATTCCGGGGCCGATCTTCTGCAGATTGCCTGTGATCACCTGGTCGCCTTCAGCGACGCCGCTGAGGATGGCGACCATGTCGCCGCTGGTCGGCCCCAGCGAAACCAGCCGCTGGTCGACCGTATTGCCCCTGCCGACGACATAGAGATACTTGCCGAGTTGGCTCGATCCCAGTGCGACCTGCGGCACCATCAGCGCATCGGGCTGTTGTTTGACGTGCAGCCGCACGCGAACATACTGGCCAGGCAAGAGCGTGAACTTGGCGTTGCCGATTGTGGCGCGTGCGGTGATCGTGCCGGTCGAGTGATCGATCGTGTTGTCGACAAAGGTGAGCTCGCCCTTCTGGTGGGCCTCGGTCTCACCGGGAAGCAGGACCTCGACCTCGATCGGGCCGGCGGCACGCGCTTCCTCGATCTGCGCCAGATCCGTCTCGCTCGGATTGAAGGTGACGTAGATTGGGTCGAGCTGCACCAGGGTGTTGAGCACGGTGCCGGCAACGCTGACCAGCGTTCCCACGGAAGCCTGGTTGCGGCCCAGACGTCCAGCGAACGGCGCGTGGATTTCAGCGTAGCTCAAATTGAGCTCGGCCGTGCGCACAGCCGCCTGGTTCAGCGCCAGCGACGCCTGCGCCTCGCGCAAGGTGCTGGTGCGCTGGTCGAAGCTGTCCTTGTCCAGGTAGCCGCTCTTGGCGAGTTCGGTACCGCGGCCGAGATTGGAACGTGCATAATCGAGGGTCGCCGTGTCGCGCTGAACCTGTGCCTTCGCCTGGTCGAGCGAGGCCTGGAAGTCATCGGGCGAGATCCTGTAGAGCAGGTCGCCTTGCCGCACGTCGGCGCCGTCTTGCGCCGTCTGTTCCTGCAAATAGCCGGGGACGCGTGCCTGCAGCGTGATGCTGCGGATCGGCTCGGTCCGCGCGGCATAGTCGAGATAGATCGGGATCGTCTTCTTGACCACGTTCGCCACCGGCACCGGCATGACGAACGCTGCTGGAGCCGGCGCGGCCCCGGCCGTGCCGGCATTCAGGCTGAGATTGCCCATGTCCAGCAGGTGGACACTGGCCACCGAGATCGCACCCAGCGCGACAGCCGTTCCCAACGCGATTTTCCATTTACGCATGATGATTCTCCAATCTTATTCGGCCGCTTCCGCCAGGGGAGGAAAGGCGGGTTTGGCCGTTGGTTCAGTGTGTTGAGAAGCGGGCTCGTCGCCGCCGCGCCGTTCGCGCAGCTGTTCGATGACCGCGTAGAAGACCGGCACGAACACCAGCGACAGGATGGTCGCGGCGACCATGCCGCCGAACACGGTGGTGCCGATGGACTGGCGGCTGGCGGCACCCGCACCGGTGGCGATCATCAGCGGCACCACGCCGAGGATGAAGGCAAACGCGGTCATCAGGATCGGCCGCAGTCTCAGCCGGGCGGCCTCCATTGATGCCTCGACGATGCTGAGGCCTTCCTCGCGCCGCCGTCTTGCGAACTCGACGATCAGGATCGCGTTCTTGGCCGCCAGGCCGATCAGCATGACGAAGCCGATCTGCGAATAGACGTCGATCTGCATGCCGCGCACCCAAAGTGCGGCGAACGCGCCGAACAGTGCGAGCGGCACGGCCAGCAGCACCATGAAGGGCATCGCCCAGCTCTCGTACTGCGCCGCCAGGATCAGGAAGACGAAGACGATGGCGAGGGCAAAGACCACCGACGCGATCGACCCCGCCTTGAGCTCCTGGAAAGTGATGCCGGTCCATTCGAAACCGAAATCCCTGGGCAGCGCGGTCGCCGCTGCCCGTTCCATGGCGGCGACCGCCTGGCCCGACGAATAACCGGGAGCGGCGCCGCCATTGATGGTGGCCGAGGCGTTGTTGTTGTAGTGCGGCACGGTTTCCGGGCCGACGAACGGCACCAGTTTCCCCAACGTGCTGAGCGGCACCATGCCGCCGGAGGCATTGCGCACATAGAGCCGTGAAATGTCGGCTGCACCGGCACGTGAATCCTTGTCGGCCTGGATGGTCACCCGGAAGGTGCGGCCAAACAGGTTGAAGTCGTTCACGTAGAGCGAGCCGAGATAGATCTGCAGCGTGTTGAAGACGTCGGGCAGGTTGAGGCCGAGCAGCTTCGCCTTGGCGCGGTCGAGATCGTAGTTGAACTGCGGCGTCGAGGTCGAGAACGGCGAAAACAGCTGCTGCGGATTGATTTCAGGCTGCTTGCGGGCCTCGGCGATCACCGCTTGCGTGGCGTCGTTGAGGGCCGTGCTGCCGCGGCCAGTGAGGTCCTCGACGACGAATTCGAAGCCGCCCGTGGTGCCGATGCCGGGGATGGAGGGTGGATCGAAGGAGAGCGCAAAAGCCTCCGGAATCTGCATCAGCTTGCCACGCACGTCGCCGACGAGCTTCGAGGCGCTCTGGTCGGGGCCACGCTCCTCCCACGGCTTGAGGATGGCGAACTCGACCGCCGAGTTCGACTGCGCCGCGCTGGTGAGGAAGTTCAGGCCGCTGATCGAGCCGACGATGTCGACGCCTGGCGTCGCCTGCAGGATGTCGCGCGCCTTCTGGGCCACCGCATCGGTACGCTCCAGCGAAGCGCCGTCGGGCAGCTGGATGACGACGAAGAAATAGCCCTGGTCCTCGACCGGAAGGAAGGTCGAGGGCAGCTTTTGCCAGACGAAGTAGGTGGCGACCAGGCCGGCGGCGAACAGGCCAAGCATGATCCAGCGCAGCCGGATAAGGATGCGCACGCCATGGGCATAGGCATGCGACAGCCTGTCGAAGCCCGTGTTGAACCAGCGGAACAGGAAGAATTGCGTCTCGCCTCGATGGCGCAGGAAGGCTGCACTGAGCGCCGGGCTGAGCGTCAGCGAGTTGAAGGCGGAGATGCCGACGGAGATCGCCACCGTCAGCGCGAACTGGTTGTAGAGCTTGCCGGAGACACCGGGAATGAAGGCAACCGGCACGAACACCGCCATCAGCACGGCGGTGGTCGCAATGATCGGGCCGGTGACCTCGGCCATGGCGGCCTTTGTCGCCGCCAGCGGTTTCAGTCCGGCCTCGAGCTGTCGTTCGACATTCTCGACCACGACGATGGCATCGTCGACGACAAGGCCGATCGCCAGCACCATGCCGAGCAGCGAGAGCATGTTGAGCGAAAAACCCATCATCTCCATGATGACGAGCGTCGCCACCAGCGACACCGGAATGGCGATGGTCGGAATGATGGTCGTGCGCCAGCTCTGCAGGAAGATGAAGACCACGGCGACGACGAGCACCAGGGCTTCGCCAAGCGTGATCAGCACGTCATGCATCGAGGCCGAGACGAAGCGCGTCGTATCGTAGTGCATCGCATAGTCGACGCCCTTGGGAAAACGGGCCGACAGTTCCTGCATCTTGTCCTTGACGCGCTGCTGCAGATCGAGCGCGTTGGAGCCGGGCATCTGATAGACGGCGAGCACCACGGTCGGGTCCTTGCCGAAAAAGGCCGAGGACGAATATTGCAGGGCGCCAAGCTCGATACGGGCGACGTCGCGCAGCCGCACCAGCGAGCCGGTGTCGGTGTTGGCACGCACGACGATGTCGCCGAATTCCTTCGGGTCGCTCAACCGGCCGACGGCGTTGACCTGCATCTCGAAGGCGGTGCCGGCGGGCGCCGGCGACTGGCCGATCTTGCCGGCCGCCACCTGGACGTTCTGTTCGGCGATGGCATTTTGCACATCGACCGCGGTGATGCCGAGATTGGCGAGCTTGTCCGGATCGAGCCAGACGCGCATCGAATAACGCCGTTCGCCGAAAATCTGCACGTCGCCGACACCAGGCAGCCGCTTCAGCGGATCCACCACCTGCAGATAGGCAAGGTTGGAGAGCGCCACCGGATCGACCGAATGGTCGGGCGAGGTCAGGTTGACGATGAGCACGAAGTTCGGGTTCTGCTTCTTGATCGTCACGCCGCCCTGGTTGACGATCGCCGGCAGCGACGAGGCGGCCTGCGAGACGCGGTTCTGGACGTCGACGGCGGCCGTGCTCAGGGAATAACCGACATCGAAGGTGATGGTGATGGTCGACGAGCCGTCATTGGAGCTCGTCGAGGACATGTAGGTCATGCCTTGCACGCCGTTGATCTGCTGCTCCAGCGGCGTCGTCACCGTGTCTGCCACCACTTGCGCGCTGGCGCCCGGATAGTGGGCGCTGACGACGACTTGCGGCGGTGTGATGTCCGGAAACTGCGAGACGGGCAGCAGGAAATAACAAATCGTGCCGGCGAGGACCATGATGATGGCGATCGCCGAGGCGAAGATCGGACGATGGATGAAGAAGTTTACCACGACACGCACGCCTCTCCGGCCGCTCTTGCCCGCCCGAAGGCGCTGGCCACCCTGGACAACTGCCCGCGCCCGTCCCGGGACCCTTCCCGTGAACGCAGCAACGGCACCTCGCGACGCTGCCCATCGGCAAGCGAGCGCAACATGTTCTCGAACGCGCGGGGGTCGACCCCGTCTGCCTTCATGACCAGCCGGATCATCGGATCCCGGACGGCCTCATCTATGGTAAGATCGCGGCGCTGTGGCATTGGCCGGCTCCTTGTCTGTCGATTCGCAGCCCGTGCTCACGAACCGTTTTTCATCTCTTCACCGGCCGAGGCCGCATGATTGGCAATCTTTTCGTCCATCTCGATCTGGTAGGACCAGTTCACGACCTTGTTATTGACGACGGACGATATAGGTGTTACCAGTAAGTAACATTCTGGAAGTTACAGACCGGTAACACCCTAGTCAAGAGGTGGCCGAGAGTTTTTTGGAAACGAAAGGAGATCATGATGACAGACGGCGTCGTGGAGCGCTCTCGTCCCCGGGATCGGATTCTGGAGACGGCGCGTGACATGTTCCACAAGCACGGCATCAAGGGCGTCGGCGTCGACGCCATCACCGAGGCTGCCGGCACGAACAAGATGACGCTCTATCGTCACTTCGAATCCAAGGACGAACTGATCGTCGAATGCCTGCGCGCCAACGCGCTGAAAGCTGGCGCGATGTGGGAAACGTTCGAGGCCGAGCATCCGGGTGACAAGCTCGCTCAACTTCATGCCTGGGTTCGCAAGGCCGCCGCCATGCTCAACACCGACGGCCGTGGCTGCGACATGGCCAACGCCGCCGCCGAGCTGACCGAACCCGATCATCCGGCAAGGCGCGTCATCAAGGAACTCAAGGAAGCCCAGCGCGAACGCCTGGTCGGACTCTGCCGGGATGCCGGCATCGGCCAGGCCGAGCTTCTCGCCGATACGCTGTCGCTGCTGTTTGAAGGTGCGCGGGTCAGCGTGCAGACCGTCGGTGCCGAGGGCCCGAGCACGCAGTTCGTGCGGATGGCTGAAGGACTGATCGTTTCCTTCCGGGGCACTGCCGCCGGTTAAGTATTGCCGTGGCTGCTGGTGATTTTGCGGTCGCGTGACCGAAATGATGTCTGCTGCCCTATAGGCAGCACGCTATTTCCCGTTGACTGAACGAAAAAAGCCCGCTGCCGGGAGGAGGTGGCAGCGGGCTCGATTTCGAATGTGGCGCGGGAGGAGGTGCACCCCATTCAGCGTCGGCATCGCATCTGGGAGGAGTAGATGGCCGACAACCAGAACCTACGAGTTGCCCAATGATTCGGCAACAATGAATTGTGCATAGCTGCTGTGCAGATTTGCCGGGGCGGTCATGTTCCCCAGGAGATGCGGGATCTCACTGCACGGGCACGTTTTCCCGGAAGATCAGTCGCGGCTCGATGAATTTGCGGGTGAGATAGGGCGCCGATGATGCGATCGAGCCGAGCAGTTGGATCACCGACTGCTCCGCGATCAGCCTGGCGTTCTGGTCGATGACGACGTCGGCGAGGTCGTCGACGAGGTAGCCGCGTGTCTCCCTTGTCAGATCGTGGCAGATGAAGACCGGCTTGCGGTTGGGCCTGGTTTCCCGGATCGCCTTGGCAATGCCGGAGCGCCCGGCGCCGACGCAATAGATACCGAGCAGTTCCGGCTCGTTGCGCAACGCTTTCATGGTTGCGGCATAGCTGGCATCGGGCTCGTCATTGATCTCGACGGCGCTGCTGACGGTGAGGTTGGGAAACTCCTCGCCAAGCACGGAGCGGAAGCCCATCTCGCGCTCTTCATGGCCGCGGTAGGAACGCGAGCCGACGACCATCGCCAGCTGCCCCTCGCGGCCACCGAGGAAGCGTCCCATCAAAAGTGCCGCCGTCCGCCCCGCCACGCGGTTGTCGATGCCGACATAGGCCGAGCGGGGAGCGGCCGGAATATCGGACACCAGCGTCACCAGCCGGATACCGGCCTCGACCATGTCGCGCAGGATATTGCGCGTCCTGGGATGATCGACCGCGATGACACCGACGCCGTTGGCGCGCAGCGACAGCTTTTCGACCGCGGTCTGCAAGGCATTGGGCGAGATACCGGCGAGATTGTGAATCCGGCAGGACGCCACCAGCGGCAGGCGCGAGGCGTAGTCCTCGATGTGCTTTGCCAGGTCGTGCATGAAGTCGTTCGAGCCGATCGGCAGGAAGAATTCCAGGTTTGCGGGCCTCGAGGGAAGCGTCACCTGGTCGGCGACCGGCAGATAGCCGAGCTGCTTGGCGGCCTCCATGACGCGTTGCCGGTTGGCGGCACTCGCTCCGGGCCGGTTGTTGAGCACCCTGTCGACCGTCGCGGTCGACAGCCCGCAGTTCCTGGCGATGTCGGAGACGGTAGCCTTCATGCCGCAATCCTACACGTCGCTCCGTACGTCCTCAGTGCGCCGGCTTGCCGTCGGCGAGAGCGTCGCGGATGTCCTTGTCCGACATGCCGGTGATGATGCGCTCGACTTCCGTCACGGTTGTCGTCTTCGGATCGATGTCGTCGGCGACCACCTTGCCCCTGCGCATGACGACGATGCGGTCGACCACCTGGAAGACATGGTGGATGTTGTGCGCGATGAAGATGCAGGAGTGGCCGGAATCGCGGGCGTTGCGCACGAAGCTGAGCACGCCTTGGGTCTCGGCCACGCCGAGGTTGTTGGTCGGCTCGTCGAGGATGATCAGGTCGCTGTCGAAATGCATGGCGCGCGCGATCGCGACCGCCTGGCGCTCGCCGCCGGAGAGCGAGCCGATCGGCGTCGTCGGCGGGATGTTCTTGGAGATGCCGACCTGTTTGAGCAGATCGCGGGCGACCGTGTTCATGGCGTCCTGGTCCATGCGGTTGAGGAAGCGCGGCGGCTTGATCGGTTCTCGACCCAGGAACAGGTTGCGCGCGATCGACAATTGCGTGACCAGGGCGGAGTCCTGGTAGATAGTCTCGATGCCGTGGGCGATGGCGTCGCTGGTATCGCGCAAGGTGACCTTCTTGCCGCGGATGAAAATATCGCCGCTGGTCAGCGGCACCGCGCCGGAGAGAACCTTGATCAGCGTCGATTTGCCGGCGCCATTGTCGCCCAGAAGGCCGACGATCTCACGCTCGTTGACATGGAAATTGGCGTCCACCAGCGCCTGCACGCGGCCATAGGACTTGCGGATGTTGTGCATGCGGATCAATGGCTCGGCCATGGTTCAAGTCCCCGCCTGGTGCCGGCGTTCCAGCCATGAATGCAGCGCCATCATGCCAAGGATGATCGCGCCGATGAAGATGTTGTAGGCAAGGCCGGGCACGCCGATCAGCACGATGCCGTTGCGCATCACGCGCAGGATCAGGATGCCGAGCACGGTGCCGATGATGGTGCCGCGCCCGCCGGTGAGTGCGGTGCCGCCGATCACCACCATGGCGATCACCTCGAGCTCGTAGCCGGTGCCGCTGTTGGGGTTGGCGGCGGATGTGCGCAGCGAGGAGATGACGCCGGCAAGCGAGGCCATGACCGACGACAGGACGAACAGGCCGACCTTGACGCGATTGACATTGACGCCGCGGGCACGCGCCGCGTTGGGATTGCCGCCCGCCGCCTGGATCCAGTTGCCTGTCCGGCTTTGCGTCAGGACAAAGCCGAGCGCGATCGCCGCGGCGATGAACCAGAACAGCGACATGTAGATGCGGAACGGCCCGATGAAGAAGTCGCCGACCAGAGCCTCCGCCAGCCAGCTGCCCTCGGCACTCCAGGTGCGCTGCGGAAACCCGTCGGTGATGAAAAGCGCGCTGCCGCGCACCACCAGCAGCATGCCGAGCGTCACCAGGAAGGACGGGATCTTGAGCTGCGTGACGAACCAGCCATTGACCAGGCCGATCAAGGCGGCAACCACCAGCGCGACAAGGAAGCCCATTTCCAGCGAGGTGACGCCGGCATTGAACAGCGTCCACATCAGCACGGGCGAGAAGCCGAACAGGGACCCGACGGAGAGGTCGAATTCGCCCGAAGTCATCAACAGCGTCATCGCCAGCGCGATCAGGCCGAGCTCGACCGTGAAGGCCAGCGTGTTGGAGATGTTCTGCGGCGACAGGAAGTCGTGGTTGAAACCCCAGAAAACGGCGATCTCCACGATGAGCAGAATGAAAGGTCCGAATTCCGGCCGCGCGATCAGGCGTTGGATGAGCGAATGATTTTCCACTGGGAACCCGCGACATGGTTGGGACGGGCCGCGAGCTCCACCGCATCGGGTGGCATGCCACGGCGCAGGAAGATATCTGGCGCCGTGCGAAAACGCGCGGCGCCAGGGGATCGCGGATTATTTGCCGGACAGGATCTTGTCGTAGACCGCCGCGGTGTCCTTCTCATAGAGCGCGCCGGTGATGACGTTGAAGCCCGGAGGAATGCCGCTGGCCGCCATGTTGGCGAGCGACAGCGCCACATAGCTGGTCGCCTGCGGATCCTGCCACTGGCCGGCATTGACATAGCCGTTCAGCACTTCCTGGGTGGTGTCGAGCGAGTTGCCCCAGCCGACCACCGGGATTTCGCCCGGCTTGACGCCGACCTGGTCGAACACGCGCTTGATCGAACCGGTTACGAGGTCGCCCAGGCCGATGATGGCGTTGACCTTGCCCTTGTGGGCGGTGAGGTAGTCGACCATGCGGTTGATCACCTCGGCCTGGTCGAGCGTCGCTTCGGTCACTTCATAGGTGATGCCGAGCGGGCCGAAGACGCTCTTGATGCCTTCTTCTTCCTGCACGCCGTAGGTGGCGCCGGGGATCTCGACCGGCATCCAGACGAAGTCGCCCTTCTTCACCAGGCCCTTGTCGACCAGATACTGCGCCCAGTGCTTGCCGAAAGTGACGTTGTCACCGCCGACATAGGCGTTGAAATTGGCCTTGGGATCGGGCGTGTTGAAGTTGATGATCGGGACGTTGGCCGCGCGCGCTTCCTTGACGATCTCGACCAGGCTGCCCGGATCGGGGCTGGTGGTGACGATGCCGTCGGCCTTGGCCGAGAGGGCGGCACGGACCGCCTCCTGCTGCGAGGCGACGTCGCCATTGTGGAACGACGTGTTGACGGTGTTGCCGGTGTCCTTGGCCCATTGCTTGGCGCCGGCGAGGAAGTAGGTCCAGACCGGGTCGGCCGGCCCGCCATGTGAAATCCAGTAGAACGTCTTGGCCTGCGCGGCTGCCGGAATGACCGTCAGCGCGATCAGCAGGCCGTAGAGCACAAGTCTTAGTCTCGTCAGCATTTGATTTCCTCCCGGTTGAAGATGATCCGTCCCTTGTTCCGGCTTCAGCCGGATTGCGTCTTTTTGCCAGCGCCGCTCGGATGCCTAAGAGCATTCCCTTTTTCGACGAATGGCAAGCCTCCATCTGCAGATGTAGTTGGCGCCTGACGCGGCGCCATCAGCGACCCCATCAGATCGCATCAGTCGGGATGATTTTTCCCGGGCAGTCGGATGATTGTCGCCGAGAGCTCAGCCGGGCGGACTATCCCGATCACGTCTGGGCGGTCTCTGAGGGCGAAAGCCCCCAAAGAGCCGCTTAGAGCAGGCCGGCCTTGGCCAGGTCGCGCATCAAATGGCTGGCGCCGTAGGTCCAGTGCGGGCAATCGGGCGACAGCCGCACGCGGTTGACCAGCGCGCCGAATTTTTCCGACGAGATGGTGACGATGTCGCCGACCTTGTGCGTGAACCCCTTGCCCTTTTCGCCGCGATCCTTCGACGGCACGAACATGGTGCCGAGATAGAGCGCCAGCCCGTCCGGATACTGGTGATGCGGGCCCATGGCCGCGGCAACCAGCTCCTCCGGCGAGCGGCTGATCTCGGCCATCGAGCTTGCCCCCTCCAGCGAAAACCCGTCCTCGCCCTCGACCTTCAGGCGCACGACGGCCTGCTTCACGTCGGCGGTGGAGAACGTGTCGTCGAACAGCCGGATGAAGGGGCCAAGCGAGGCCGAGGCGTTGTTGTCCTTGGCCTTGCCGAGCAGCAGCGCCGAACGCCCCTCGACGTCGCGCAGATTGACGTCGTTGCCGATGGTGGCGCCGACGATCCTGCCGCTCGAGGCGGCGATCATGGCGATCTCCGGCTCCGGATTGTTCCAGGTCGAAACCGGATGCAGGCCGACATCGGCGCCGAAGCCGACCGAGGCCATCGGCTGGCACTTGGTGAAGATCTCGGCATCGGGGCCGATGCCCACTTCCAGATATTGCGACCAGGCGCCGCGCGAAATCAGCTTGGCCTTGATCTCCATCGCCTCTGGCGAACCGGGCTTGAGCTTCGAAAGATCATGGCCGATCAGACCCGCAATGTCGGCGCGGATGGCGTCGGCCTTATCAGCCGAGCCACGCGCCTGTTCCTCGATCACCCGTTCGAGCAGGCTGACGACGAAGGTGACGCCGGAAGCCTTGATCGCCTGCAGGTCGACCGGCGACAGCAGAAAGGGTTTTGCCCGGTCGCGCGTGGCTTCGAAACTGTTGGACGCGATATCGTCGAGTGAACCGATCGGCTTGCCCGTGGCCGAGCGCACATGGCCGGCCGGGTCGGCCAATTCGCAGACGTCACGCACGGTGGGCGCCGCGCTGGATGTGATGTCGAAGACGGTGCCGTCGCGCACCGTGACGACCAGGGGGTGCGAGGCATCGCCGCTCCTGGCGCGGCCGACAAACAAGCCTTCAGCGGGCAGATGTGTCGGGTTGGTCATGAGTTGGGTTCCTCGTTGAATCGAAAATGCTGGCCCGGTCGGCGCGGCACTTTCGCCGGATTCCATTCAAAGGTCTATCCCATCCAAGCAGTCGAGCGGTGGCCGCGAATATGCCGACTGGGTCATCCACGATGTCCGGATGTCAAGGACATCACCGGGCTTAGGGTCCGGTTACTCGAACT
Source organism: Mesorhizobium sp. BR115XR7A (assembly GCF_020165315.1). Classification (NCBI taxonomy): domain Bacteria; kingdom Pseudomonadati; phylum Pseudomonadota; class Alphaproteobacteria; order Hyphomicrobiales; family Phyllobacteriaceae; genus Mesorhizobium; species Mesorhizobium sp. BR115XR7A. Next base: position 110,518 of record NZ_JAIUHW010000004.1, on the reverse strand, counting down.
TGACTCAGAGAATTGTTCGTGTTTTGTTCTAGGTGCCAGAACAGAACGGAGGCGTTCCTTGGCGAGCGTATAGGTAATGTACCAAGGCGAACTAGATTTCGGAATTCCAGAACCGCCAAGGCGGCCCAAAAAGCCCGATCGTGTCTTCTTCGGCGTGTTTCTGCAGGCAGGGGATTATTTTCGGTTTGCTGATTGTCAAAGCCGGCTATGCGACAAATGTGGCATAGCCGGCTCACCGCTGATACCGGAGCGTTTTCATGTCAGCCAGCAGCATGTCGGGGACTACAAGCGGCTGCGGTCGAAGATCATCTTTGCGGCCACCCGATCGGGGCAGCGCGTCATGATGCCTGCTTTTGAGATCACCTTTCGCCACGCCAGGAGCTTTCCTAGCCGCCCGGCGACAAGAGGCCGACCGGCCAAGCATCCCTTCGTGCTTGTGGCCGATGACGGACCGGTTTGTGAACTGAGCGGGAATCTCGGCGCCGAAATGCTGCGTGAAGGCCTGAAGGCGTCAGACGGGTTCGTCCCTCATATGACCCTTGCCTATGACCAGAAACTTATCCCACAACTGCCGATCGAGCCGATCAGCTTCGTGGCGCGGGAGTTCATTCTCGTGCACAGCCTGCGCGGGCTGACGCAATATGACTTTCTGGAACGTTGGCCGCTGATTGCGATGTAACGAAGGACGCGCTGGTTCGCGCGACACCCCATCCTGACAGGGTCATGTCAGCTATCGACCTGTCCGCGATGGCAGGTCCGCAAGCGGTTCCCTACTTGCAATGCGTCTGAACAGGAGGAACAAAAATGACCGTCACGGAAATCGCCAAGGAGTTCACCGAACTTCTCAAACAGGGCAACAACGAAGGTGCTGCCGAAAAATACAACGCGGACGATATCATCAGCTACGAAGCGATGGAGGGACCGATGGCCGTCAGTCACGGCAAGGAGGCTCTCAGGCAGAAAAGCCAGTGGTGGCAAGAGAACCACGAAGTGCATGGCGGCTCGGTCGAGGGCCCTTATGTCAACGGCGATCAATTCGCGGTGCGCTTCACCTTTGACATAACGCCCAAGGCCACGGGCGAGCGTGTCACTATGGATGAGGTTGGCCTGTACACGGTCAAGAACGGCAAGATCAGCGAAGAGCGCTTTTACTACTGAGGCCGGAAATCGGGCCTTCCCAGCTTTGCTCTCTTTGCGGCAAGGCTGAAAAATGAGCACGGCGGCCAGAGCGATCCTCTGGCCGCTGCGGGCGTTCAAATCGTCTTCGCATACCGCGCAAGTTGATCGGCCACCGTGCCCCAGCCGTCGAAGAAACCCATCTCTTCATGGTTGTCGCGGGTGGCTTGGTCACGGTGAATGGCTGTGGCGGTATAACGCGTACCCTGGCCATCCGGATGGAGCGAAATGACCGCGGTGATGAAAGGCTCGCCCGAGGGTCGATAGCCGGGCAGCAGCGCATCCGTCCACACCAGCCGCTCGTTGGGCACGATTTCCAGATAGCAGCAGTGGCGGTCACTGACCTCGTTGCCGTCGGGCGACTGCATGCGTGTCCGAAACAGGCCGCCCGGCCTGAGGTCGATCTCGCAGTCGGTGATCAGCCATGGCTTCGGCGTGAACCACTGCCTGACATGCTCAGGTGTCGTCCAGGCTCGCCAAAGCAATTCGCGCGGCGCATCGATTACGCGCTCCAGCGTCAGGTCCAGCCGGGGATCGGGCTCGAAGGAATAACTCATTTTTCCTGCTCCTTGAGGGTCATGACATAGGCATCGAACCGGTCGAGGCGGCGTTCCCAAACTGCACGCTGTTCGGCCAGCCAGCTTTCGGCGAGCTTCAACGGTTCAGGCGCAAGCTCGTAAGTCCTGATCCGTCCGGTCTTTTGCGAACGAACCAGCCCGCAGCCTTCGAGAATCTTGAGATGGTCGATGAAGGATGGCAGGGCCATATCGAAAGGCTGGGCCAGTTCGCTGACCGAAGCAGGGCTCCTGTTCAGCCGCTCGACCACGCGCCGTCGCGTCGGGTCGGCAAGCGCGCGAAAAATGCCGTCGATCGGCGGGAGGCTTGGATTTGCACTCTGGAGGCTGGTCATCGATCGGTCCCGGGTCGTCAAAAGCGATCCCAAACACTTAGGCAATTCCCTTAGTGTTGGCAAGCGCCAAATTTCTGGCAATGCTGGCCAAGCTGCTGGCCAAGCGGGAAGGGCGGTTTTAGGCTGCGAAACGGATTCGACCGTCAGCCCAAGGGAAGAGCACTTTGACGATCACCATGTACGGCATCACCAATTGCGACACGATCAAGAAAGCACGCGTCTGGCTGGAGAGCCATGATCTTCCCTATCGTTTCCACGACTATCGGGCCGAAGGGGTCGAGGCGGGCAAGCTGAATGGCTGGGTCGGCAAGGTCGGTTGGGAAAAGCTGCTTAACAAGGGCAGCACGACGTTTCGCGAACTGCCGGAGGCGGACAGGCAAGGCCTCGACGAGAAGAAGGCGAAAGCGCTGATGCTGGCCAAGCCGACGATGATCAAGCGGCCGGTGCTTGAGGTCGGCGATCGGGTGGTGGTTGGCTTCAAGCCGGAGGTTTATGAGCAGACGATGGGGAAGTAGGCGGAAGCGTCGCGACGTCCGATCTCCACCCTCGTGGGGGAGATGTCCGGCAGGACAGAGGGGGGCGCTGTCCCGCCTGCTTGCAAAGGTCCGAGCGCCTCAACCCGCGCTCAAATACTCCGCCAGCGCCACCGCATTATTGTGCGCCTCATCATGCGCGCCGTAGAGCAGCGTTACCTTGCCCTCGCCAAGCAAGCCGCGCAGCTGCGCAACCGCCTCACCATTCCCGTCGAGCTCAGCCCCGTACCGCTTCCGAAATTCCACCCAACGTGCCGGCTCGTGCCCGAACCACTTCCGCAACTCGTCGCTCGGCGCGATCTCCTTCAGCCACAGTGCCAGCGCGGCATGCTCCCTGCTGACGCCACGCGGCCAGATGCGATCAACCAACACCCGCTGCCCGTCATCGGCAGCGGGCGGTTCGTAAATCCGCTTGACCATCAGGTCGAAAGCCATTCGACCTCCCTACGCCGAACCCTCAGGCCCACTCGCCCTTGCGCATCACCGGCACGCGGCTGCCATCCTTGGCGACGCCGTCAATGTCGATCTTGTCCGACCCGATCATCCAGTCGATATGGATGAAGCTCTTGTTGCCGCCGCGCGCCGCGATTTCGTCAGGGCTGAGCGAGGCGCCGTCGACGAAGCATTTCGAATAGCATTGGCCGAGCGCGATGTGGCAGGCCGCGTTTTCGTCGAACAGCGTGTTGAAGAACAACAGGCCGCTGGCCGAGATCGGCGAGGAATGCGGTACCAGCGCCACTTCGCCCAGACGACGCGCGCCCTCGTCGGTGTCGAGCACCTTCTTCAGCACGTCCTCACCTTTCGACGCCTTGGCCTCGACGATCCTGCCGCCCTCGAAGCGCACCGAGATGTCATCGATCAGCGTGCCTTGGTAGGACAGCGGCTTGGTCGAGGAGACATGGCCCTCGACGCGCCGCGCATGCGGGGTGGTGAAAACTTCCTCGGTCGGGATATTGGGATTGCAGGTGATGCCGTTCTTGGCGGTCGAGGCGCCGCCCATCCACTCATGGCCATCCGCCAGCCCGACCGTCAGGTCGGTGCCCGGTCCAGTGAAATGCAGGGCATGGAAATCATGGCCGTTGAGCCATTCGGTGCGGCCGCGCAGCGCCGCATTATGCGCCGTCCAGTTGCCGATCGGGTCTTCCACATCCACCCGCGAGGCGGCGAAGATGGCGTCGGCGAGCTTCGCCACCGCCACGTCGTCGGCATCGCCGGGGAAAACCTGCCTGGCCCAGGCCAGATCCGGATAGGCGACGATGTTCCAGTTGATGTCGAAGCCGGTGATCTTTTCCAGCGCCGGCTGGTAGGCCATCGAATTGGCCTTGTTGGCGCGCGCCACCTTCGCCGGATCCTGCGCCGACAGGAGCGACGGATCCTCGCCGCGCACGGCAAGCCGGGCTGCGTTGTTGGAGAAGGCCTTCGCCATGCCTTCGTAGAGCCAGCCGGCGGCATGGTCGAAGCCAGCATCGGCGCCGAAGCGGTAGCGCGCCAGCGTCATCTCGTCATCGTTGAAGATCGGCGTCACCAGCCCGGCACCGGCCTTGTAGGCGTGTTCGACGATGCGCCTGGTCAGCGGCAGGGCCGCGATAGACGATGTCAGCACCAGGTCCTGTCCGGGCTGCAATTGCAGCCCCACCTTGATGGCGACTTCCGCCAGCCTGTCGAGCTTCACCGGGTCGATCGTTGCGGAAACACCGCGCGAATGTGTGGTCATGATCCTGCCTGTCGTCTTGGGATGTCCGATTGAACATAGACCGGTGCCGCGGTGCTTTCCACCGCGATCGTGCCGCTGGGCTCCGCGACCGACGATCCGAACCGCGCCATCGTCGCCGCGATCTCTTCCTTGATCCAGATCATGAAGTCCCGGACCTTGGGCGCGGATTCCGAACGGCGCCACCAGGCGCCCGTCGGCCAGCGCATCGGCCGTCAGCAATTGCCAGCCTAGCATCACGCCATGGCCGGCGATCGCCGATTCCAGGCACAGCATCGGGTCGGTGAAGCTCGCGCCTTTCTGGAAGGTAACGGGTTGAACGCCGGCGGCCGCGAACCAGCTTTCCCAGTTAATCATCGCCCGCTCGTCGGTGATGGCGCAGGTCTGGGCGAGGTCGCCGATCGACGTTAGTTTTCTGGCAATCCCGGGCGCGCAGACCGGGAAGACTTCCTGCGCCAAGAGCAGCTCCGCCTTTCCACCCGGCCATTTGCCGTCGCCAAGCCGGATGGCAACGTCGACGTCCGAGTGATCGAGATTGGCCAGCCGCACTGAAGCATCGATACGCAGCAGCACGTTGGGATGCCGGTCGAAGTGCCGCGACAGCCGTGGCAGCAGCCATTTGGAGGCAAAGGCCGGTGCCGCCGAAACGACCAATGTGCACTGGCTGGCTTCGTCGGCCAGTGCCACGGCCTGGGCAAGCTCGCGAAATCCAGTGCCAAGGCGGGCCGCGAAGACGGCGCCGAATTCGGTCAGGACGAGGCCGCTTGTCGTGCGCTCGAACAGTGCCTGGCCGAGCTGTTTTTCGGTGCGGCTGATCTGCTGGCTGACGGCGCTGACGGAAACATTGAGTTCGCCGGCGGCGGCGGCGAGCGAGCCGAGACGGGCGACGGTTTCCACGGCGCGAAGGCCGTTGAGATGAACGCGGTTGAGCATGGCCATTTGAGATTTTCTAAACCGGTCCGGCCGAAATCTCAATTGAAAGACATATTGAAACGGCAGACCTTATGGGTGGAAACAGGCCCCATGGAGCCGAAATGCTGAGCATGTTGCTGAAGGCCCTGGTCGCGGCCACTTCGCCGGATGACACGCGCTGCGACTTCGATACGCTGAGCTGGCTGACCGATCCGCTTGCCCATCCCGCGCTGGATGTGATGTCGGAGCGCGAACTCGGTGATGTGCCGTTCCGGTTGACGGCGCGCCGGACCGCCTATGAGACCGTTTCACCGAGCGCCGGTTTCGGCGATCGCTGCTGAGCGCGCGATCGCGATCAGGGCACTGGCCCAACACGAGGCGGATTGTTTCACCCGCTCGCACATCTATTGTGCACTGCAATGACTTCGCCCCAATCGACAGCGCTGCGTTACGCCTTCGCCGGCATGATCGCCATGGCCGTCGCCATGGGCATCGGCCGCTTCGTCTACACGCCAATCCTGCCCGGCATGATGGAGGAACTGCATCTGTCGCCGGCCAATGCCGGCTGGATCGCCTCGGCGAATTATCTAGGCTATCTCGTTGGCGCGTTGGTGGCGGCGGGCAGCTGGGCACATGGACGCGAGCGTTTGCTGATGCTGGGCGCCCTCGGTGCCAGCGCCGTGCTGGCCGCCTCGATGGGGCTGACCGACGCCATGGCCGCCTTCGTCGCCATTCGTTTTCTGGCCGGTCTGGCGAGCGCTTTCGTCATGGTGTTCATGGCCAGCATCGTTTTCAGCCATATCGCGGCCGCCGGGCGCGGCGATCTGCAGGCCTGGCATTTTGGCGGCGTCGGCCTCGGCATAGCGATATCGGCGGCGATGATGGCGGTGCTGGTCACCGAACATGCCGGCTGGGCGCAGGGCTGGCTGTGGTCGGGGGCGATTTCGGCTTGCGGCTTCGTCGCCGTGGCGCTGCTGGTGAACCAGGGGCCGCTCACCAATGGCGAGGTCCGCCGTGAACCGGCGCTGCCGAAAGATCGGTCGCTGATGAAGGTGATCGTCGCCTATGGCCTGTTCGGTTTCGGCTATGTGGTGACGGCGACCTTCCTCGTCGCCATCGTCCGCCAAGGCGGCGGCAGCCGCGTCTTCGAGGCCATGGTGTGGATGGTTGCCGGCCTTGCCGGTTTCCCTTCGGTCTGGCTGTGGCAGAAGATAGCGGCGCAGATCGGGCTTTATGCCGCCTATGCCTTGGGATGCTTCGTCGAAGTTGTCGGCGTTACCGCGAGCGTCGCCACCGGCGGGCGCATGGGGCCGCTGCTTGGTGGCGTGCTGCTCGGCGGCACGTTCATTGCCATCACGGCACTTGGCCTGCAGGCCGCCAGGCAGCAGGCCCCAGCGTCGCCCCGGCGCATCTTTGCCCTGATGACCGCCTCCTTCGGTCTTGGCCAGATCGTCGGCCCGATCGCGGCCGGACTTTTGGCGCAGGCATCGGGCGATTTCTTCCTCGCCTCCATCGTCGCCGCGGCCGTCCTGGTCGTCTCCGGCGCCATCACATGGTCGGCTGCGCCAAAATCGCCATGATTTGTGGTCTTGCTCTGCACCGGCACCGGGCAGGCATTTTCTTTCCCCCTAATGTGTGACCTTATGCCGGCTCAAACCTGCTGATTTGCGCATCGATCGAGGAATTCGCCACAGTGTTCGTATCCTTCTTCCCGCAGCCGAAGCTGTTCTTCTCTTCGGCCGCCATCTGGAGCCTTGCGGCAATCCTGTTCTGGTTTTTCGGCGGGGAGCAATTGGGAGCGGTTTTCGGCATGCCGCCTGCTGCTCCCGGCGCGCCACCCATCATCGGCATCGCCATTCTCGTATCGAAGCCATTCCTCTGGTTTTATATCTACTTCACGCTTTGCGTGGCCATCTTCTACGCGTTCTGGAGTTGGTATTCGCCGCATCCATGGCAGCGCTGGTCGATCCTGATGACGGCGGTCATCCTGTTCTTCATCTATTTCAACGTGCAGGTCAGCGTCGCCGTCAACGCCTGGTACGGCCCTTTCTTCGACTATGTGCAGGGGCTGATGTCGGGGACCGGAAAGTCGACGAACGCCGAGTTCTACACCGGATTGGCCGACTTCTCGTGGCTGGCCCTGGTCGGCATGAACGTGCAGGTGGTCAACGCCTTTATCGTCAGCCACTGGATCTTCCGCTGGCGCACAGCCATGAACAATTACTTTATCGAGAACTGGAGCAGGCTGCGCCATATCGAGGGCGCTTCGCAGCGCATCCAGGAAGATACGATGCGGTTCTCGCAGATCATGGAGGATCTCGGTTCCAGCTTTGTCCAGTCGATCATGACCCTGATCGCCTTCCTGCCGGTGATGATCCAGTTGCAGGCCCACATCAGCGAACTGCCGATCATCGGCGCGATCCCGCAGCCATTGGTGGTCGCGGCACTTGCCTGGTGTCTGTTCGGCACGATCTCGGTGATGATTGCCGGCATGAAGCTTCCCGGCCTGCAGTTCCGCAACCAGCGCGTCGAAGCCGCTTACCGCAAGGAGCTGGTCTATGGCGAGGATCATGCGGACAGGGCGCAACCCGCCACCACCGCCGAGCTGTTCGCCAATGTCCGGCACAATTATTTCCGGCTCTATTTCCACTACATCTATTTCAACGTCGTCCGGTACACCTACCTGCAGGCCGACAACATTTTCTCGCTGCTGATCTTGGGTCCGTCGCTGGTCGCGCACAAGATAACGTTCGGCGCGCTGAACCAGATATCGAACGCGTTCGGCAAGGTGACGGGTTCGCTGCAGTTCCTGCTTACCTCATGGTCGACCATCGTCGAGCTGCAATCGGTGCACAAACGCCTGCGCGCCTTCGAGGCGACGCTGCAAGGCGAGCCGTTGCCCGATATCGACCAGCGCTATCTGGCAAGGCAGGGGGCCGGGGATCCGGCTTGAGGATGCGCTGACGAAACGCCGGTTGGGGCTCAGCCGCCAACCGTAACCTGCTTCCGGCCGCCATCCTGCCGCGAGACGTAATCGCGAAAGCTGATGCACTCGACATCTGATTTGACGCAGACTTCGCCGGCAAAACGCTCCAGCGCATTCCAGTAGGCGCCGTCATTCATCAGCGTGAAGTGGAAGCCGAGTTCCAGCGGAAGGCGCTTGCCCCGATATTGCGCGTCGAAGGCGGCGCGAAACGCCTGATAGGTCCGGTCCGCGAACTCGCCGGCGTTGCTAGGCCGCTCGAAGCCGCCGGAATGGCGGACGTACAGATTGTAGTCCATGGCGATCACCGGCCGTGATTTCGGCCCTTCGGGAATCTGCGGCAGGGAAAAGCGGGTGACGCCGCCAACGGTCGGCGGCAGGGCAGGACCCATTGAAACGCCGCTGGCGTCGAACCGATAACCGGCTGCCGGGAGTGCCTCGTAAAGCGCTTTGCCAGTCGACAGATACGGCGCCCGGAAACCCGCCACCGCATGCCGCGCGAATTCCCGCCAGCCCTCGGGCTCGGGCGCAATGCCGTTGATCGCATAGGCGTTCTCGAAAATGTGCTCGAAGGAGGCGAACTCTTTCAGCCAGTCGGCCTTGCTCCAGTCCTTGCCGTCGAAATGGCCGCAGGCGTGGCTGGCAATGTCGTGACCCTCATGGGCGGCGAGGCCGATCTGTTCCAGCCGCTCTGCCACGTCCTGCCTGGAGGCGGCGAAGCCGATGTTGGATTTGCCCGCCGTCTTGCCCGGCGCGGTGTATTGGCCGCGTGTGTCGGGCGACAGCAGGAAGACGCAGGACAGGAAATAGGTGAAATGCGCGCCGGTGCGCTGGGCCAGCGCCCGGCTGCGCTTCCACTGCGAGATGTCGCGCGCGCTGTCGAAGGAGATGATCACGATCTGCTTCGGCCTTGCCGGTGCTGGTGGCGCGGGCGGATCGGCCAGGGCCACGCCGGCGGTGGCGAGTGAGGCAAGCGAGAACAAAACAACGCGGGACAAACAAGGCATCGGCAAATTCACAGGCTCCGGGTGGTCGGCAAGCCGGCTATCGCGCAAATGTGGCGCCGGTGCGATTGGGTTTTCGTGGGTTTGCCCCCGGGAACAAACATTGGTTTGCCCGGGGGACAAACAGTTGTTTGCCCGGGGACAAACATTTGTTTGCCCCAGGAATAGCCGATTTTCCGGCCGAACCCCTTCCATGCCGACAAAATTTCGCTAAAACGCGGGCTCATGAACCGCCCCGGCCGGGGGCAGGAATGGTTTGATTGATGTCCGACGACAGTTTTATTCGCGAAGTCAATGATGAGATGCGTCGCGAGCAGGCGCAGAAGCTGTGGGACCGTTTTGGCCCGGCCTTGCTTGTCATTGCGGTGCTTGTGGTGCTCGGCACCGCGGCCTTCGTCGGCTATCGCTATTGGGACGAGACGCGCGCCAATCGCTCCGGCGATGCCTTCTCGCAGGCGCTGAAGCTCGCCAATGACGGTAAGAACGATGACGCGCTGGCCGCGCTCGATCAGCTGGAAAAGGATGGCTACGGCGCCTATCCGCTGCTCGCCCGCATGCGCGCCGCGACCGTCAAGGCCAACAAGGGCGACGTCGCTGCCGCCGTCAAGGACTTCGACGATGTCGCCGCCGACACCGCCATTCCCCAGGGCCTGCGTGACATGGCGCGGCTGAGGGCGGCGCTCCTGCTCGTCGATCATGGCTCCTTCGCCGACGTGTCGAGCCGCGTCGAGGCGCTGACGTCGGACACCAACACGCTGCGCCACAGCGCACGCGAGGCGCTTGGCCTTGCCGCCTGGAAGGAAGGCAAGACCCAGGACGCGCTGAAGCTGTTCGATCAGATCGCCTCCGATGATGGCGCCCCGCGCAACACGCGCGAGCGGGCGACCTTGATGTCCGAGCTGATCCGCGGGTCAGGCAGTGCATCGTGACCTCTTGCCCAAGGCGCGCAGCGGTTTGGGACCACGACATGCATGGAAGATGTAGGGTCGGATGACATTCAAAGTTGCCATCATCGGCAGACCTAACGTCGGCAAATCGACGCTTTTCAATCGGCTGGTGGGAAGAAAGCTGGCGCTCGTCGACGACACGCCGGGCGTTACCCGCGACCGCCGCGTCCACGCCGCCAAGCTTTACGATCTGCATTTCGATGTCATCGATACCGCGGGCTTCGAGGATGCCGGCGCTTCGACCTTGCCGGGCCGCATGCGCGCGCAGACCGAAATCGCCATCCGCGAGGCGGATCTGATCTTTTTCACCATCGACGCCAAGTCCGGCCTGCTGCCGGATGACAGGACCTTTGCCGAGATCGTGCGAAAATCCGGAAAGCCGGTCGTGCTGGTCGCCAACAAGGCCGAGGCGAAGGGCGCCCAGGGCGGCATGCTGGAGGCCTGGGAACTTGGCCTTGGCGAACCGATCCCGGTTTCTGCCGAGCACGGCCAGGGCATGCCCGACCTGCGCGACGCCGTGATCGAAGCGCTCGGCGAGGCGCGCGCCTTCGGTGAAGACGAGGATACAGACGACGAAGAGGCCGCCGCCAGCGAGGTGCTGATCGGCGAGGACATCGCCGATCCGGACGCCGAGCCATCCTATGACGATACCAAGCCGATGCGCATCGCCGTCGTCGGCCGGCCGAACGCCGGCAAATCGACCTTGATCAACGCGCTGATCGGCGAGGAGCGGCTGCTGACCGGACCGGAAGCCGGCATCACCCGCGATTCCATTTCGGTCGACTGGGACTGGCGCGGCCGCCGCATCAAACTGTTCGACACCGCCGGCATGCGCCGCAAGGCCAGGATCCACGAAAAGCTGGAAGTGATGTCGGTGCAGGATGGCCTGCGCGCCATCCGTTTCGCCGAGATCGTCATCATCGTACTTGACGCCACCATTCCCTTCGAAAAGCAGGACCTGCAGATCGCCGATCTGATCATCCGCGAGGGCCGGGCACCGGTGATCGCGTTCAACAAATGGGACCTGATCGACAACCCGCAGGAACTGTTGGCCGAACTGCGCGAGAAGACCGAGCGGCTGTTGCCGCAGGCGCGCGGCATCCAGGCCGTGCCGGTCTCGGCCGAGACCGGACGCGGCCTGGACAAGCTGATGGATGCGGTGTTGAAGACGCACAAGGTCTGGAACAGCCGTGTTTCGACCGGCAAGCTCAACCGCTGGCTTGAAGCCATCCTGACGCATCACCCGCCGCCTGCGGTCGCCGGGCGCCGGCTGAAGGTCAAATACGTCACCCAGGCCAAGACCCGGCCGCCGGGCTTCGTGGTCCAGTGTTCGCGGCCGGACGCGATGCCGCAAAGCTATGTCCGTTATCTCTCCAACAGCCTGCGCGAAGCCTTCGACATGCCGGGCGTGCCGATCCGCATCGCGCTGCGCACTTCGGACAATCCGTTCGCCGGCCGCGCGAAGAAGCGTTGACGATAGGGTGGCAACCGCCTCCGCCGAGAGCTGCGGCTAAGCGACTTTCAGCAGGTTTTCTTTGATCTCGGCACCCTCGGGCAACGCTTCGAACGCCGATTGCAGCAGGATGCCGGCCAGCCGCGCCGCGACCGGATCGAGCTCGGCATCCTTCTGATGCAAATGCAGCGCCATTTTCGGCAGCGGCGGCAGCCCGAGCATTCCGGGCGCGAGCGCCCGGACATTCGCGGGCAGGCCGATATCGGTGCGGATCGTCAGCCCGAGGCCAGCCGCCACCGCTGCCCATATGCCGCCAAGGCTGGGGCTGGAGAACGCCATCCGCCAGGGCCGCCCGGCACGATCCAGCGTCTCGGTCGCCACGGTGCGCAGCAGGCAAGGCGCCTCGAACACGACCAGCTGCAGCGCCTCGCCATCGTGGGGGCCCGCCTCCATCGGCTTCGCCGGGCCGATCCAGCGCGCCTGCACGTCGGCGACATGCCGGCTATACGGCAGCGTCGTGCCATCATGCCAGGCGAGCGCAATGTCGAGGTTGCCGGAGAGGACACGCTCGGCCAATTCGTGGCTGCGTCCAATCCGTGCTTCGATCCGAACCTTGGGGTGAGCGCGAGCGAAGCGACCGAGCACTTCCGGCAACACGGCCTCGCCGAAATCCTCCTGCAGGCCGAGCCGCACCCAGCCCTCCAGTTCGACGTCGCGGATCGCCAGGGCTGCCTCGTCATTGAGCTCGATCAGGCGCCGCGCATAGCCGAGCATCGTCTCGCCGGCTTCGGTCAGTGACAGGCCGCGCCCCGCCTTGCGGAAGATCGGCGTATCGGCCTGCTCTTCCAGTTTCTTCAGCTGCGCGCTGACGGCGGAGGTCGAGCGGCCAAGCCGCTCAGCTGCCCTGGCAAAACTTCCCAGTTCCATGCCGGTGACGAAAGTCCTCAGCACGTCGAGATCGAATGTGACGCGGCGCATAAGATCGTCCTCATTTTCAGGACTATCGATCAAAATCTTCCTGATTTTATGGATGAAGCTACGGGGCTATATGCCTCCCGTCAAGGCCGCTCGGCCGGCGCTACAGGAATGGAATCATGTCTGCCACCGTCATTCGCAACGATTGCCAGCTATCCGGGCGAGGCACCGCCACGACCGCGGCCGGCCGGACCTTCGGCCCCAACCACCGCTGGAAGGTCCTGGGCATCGGGGTTGCCGCGAATGCCGGTTTCTCGGCGACTTTCTCCGGCATACCGGCAACGGCGGTCGTGCTTCGCCAGGGCTATCACTTGAGCAATGCCGAGCTCGGCCTGGCGCTCGGTCTTCTTGGACTGGGGGTTGCGCTCAGTGAGCTGCCATGGGGCCTGCTCACCGACCGCTGGGGGGATCGCCGCGTGCTTCTGATCGGCCTCGGTGCAACGGCGGCCTGGCTGCTTGCGATGGCGATGCTCGTCGTGCCGACAAGGTCAAGCATTCCCGATGTCTCGTTGCTGGCGGCAAGCCTGCTCGTCACGGGACTGCTCGGCGGCAGTGTCAATGGCTCGAGCGGCCGCGCAATCATGGGCTGGTTCCGGCAGAATGAGCGTGGTTTTGCCATGAGCATCCGGCAGACGGCGGTGCCGCTTGGTGGCGGCCTTGGCGCGCTCGTCCTGCCTTCGCTTGCCCTGGCTTTCGGTTTCGCCGCGGTGTTCGGGCTTCTGGCGGCGGCATCCGCTCTCTCCGCCCTGTTCGCCTGGCGTTGGCTGCACGAACCGCCGATGGCGGGCGACGCCGTCTCATCTGATGTGGCCGGACCGGCACCGTTGCGCAACATCGAGGTCTGGCGCATCTCGACCGCCATCGGCCTGCTCTGCTTTCCGCAGGTGGCGGTCCTCACTTTCGCGTCGGTGTTCCTGCACGACTTCGCCGGGCTTGGCACGACGGCGATCAGCGCCAGCCTCGCCGTTGTACAGCTCGGCGCCATGGTCATGCGCGTCTGGAGCGGCCGCTTTACCGACCGCCACGGCAACCGCCGTCAATTTCTTCGCTTGTGCAGTGCGCTGAGCGCACTTGCCTTCGTGGTGCTCTGGCTGCTGGTTCTGGCCGCTGCCACGATGCCTGCCAGCCAATCCTTCCTGATCGCTGTCCTGCCCCTGGTGCTTGTCGTTGCCGGCATCTCGGTCTCCGCCTGGCACGGCGTTGCCTATACCGAGCTTGCCACGCTTGCCGGTGCAGGCCATGTCGGAACCGCACTCAGCCTTGCCAACAGCTTTGTCTTCGTCGGCTTCTTCCTGGTTCCGGTGGCCATTCCAGGGCTGCTGCACCTCTGGTCATGGCCCGGCGTGTGGCTGTCGGCAGCCGCCTGCGCCCTGATCGCGTGGCCGATTTTCCTGCGGCGGACCTGAGCCTCCCGCCGCAAAATCGCCCGACTTCGAAACCACGACCTCTGGCCGATCAAGAAAACCTGACCGACCTCGTTAACGTCCCATCAAGGTTAATGCATCATTTTGCTCTCCAGTGGGGTCAGTTGCGTTCCTGGAGAGAGTTCCGTGCATCGACGTGTGTTGAAGCGGCTGATGGCCGCCGCCGGTGAGAAACGCAGCCTTGTGTCTCCGTTCATCATTGGTCTCGGTATCTGGATCGGCTTTCCGACCGTCGCTGCCTACCAGGACATGACCAGCCTCGTTTCCGGCCTTGAATCGCCGACCACGCGCTGGAATTCCTATGTCGAGAAATCCGTCGCCGGTTCGGTCCACGCCGCCGAGATGCCGTTCGTCGATTCCGACGTCACCAGCTCGATCTCGGGTTCCGGTGTTCGCCTTCCCGGTGTCGGCGCCGTCTCGTTTCGCGGCAAGGGCGGCAAGGTCAGCGGGTCGCCCGACGAGGATCGCGTCGTGCGCGCCGACAAGAAGGGCCGCATCGTCCAGGTCTCTCCCGTGGCGCCGCCGAAGAACTTCAGTGCCGGCTCGATCTTCCAGCGGACCTCCTCGCTGATGCGGCCGAGCATGGACGGCGATCTGAAAATGGCCTTCGCCAAGCCGCGGATCAAAGGCAAGGAAATCCAGATCGCCGCGGCATTCCATGCGCGTGAGGACAAGAAGCCGGATCCCGGCGTGCCGGCCATGCTTGCGGCCCTGGTCAACAACGACCATCCCGATGTGCTGGCGACCGCCTATGCGCAATCCGCGCCGGACTATGCCAAGGCCTCGCCCTTTGAAGCCCTGCTTCAGGATGAAGAGCCCAACAGCGGCCGCTTCATTCCGCCGATGGCCAAGGGCGACCATTCATGGATCCAGAATCCGCTTCCGGCCAGCGTCTTCTCCAAGCCGGAGCAGAAGTGCCTGGCCAACGGCATTTATTTCGAGGCCCGCGGCGAAGCCGTGCGCGGTCAGGCCGCCGTCGCCCAGGTGATCCTCAACCGGGTCCGCAACCCCGCCTATCCCAATTCGATCTGCGGCGTCGTCTACCAGAACGACAGCTGGTTCAACCGCTGCCAGTTCTCCTTCGCCTGCGACGGCAGGAAGAAGCGCATCGACAATCCGGTCGCCTACAAGACCGCTCAGGATGTCGGCATGGCCGTCACCGCTGGCAAGATCTTCATTCCGGAAGTGGGATCGTCGACCCACTACTATGCCAATTACGTCCATCCCGGCTGGGCCCGCACGATGCAGAAGATGACCAAGATCGGCCTGCATATCTTCTACCGGACCTATGGTGGTGGCTGGAGCTGAACGGTCCGCCGCCCGCCGTCTTTTCGCGCGGTCGCACGATCGATCGGAGAGCCATTGTCGGGGGGATTCGCGCGGCGCATCCCGCCGATCGCAAAGGGCACGATGTCGCACCTTTGCAACTATCTGATTTTACTACCTAAAATACACAGCGCGGAACTTCCCTGCGTGGCTTGACGGGCGCAAACCCTCTAACTATGTTGCCGGCGACTTTAGAAGCGGACGGACGGTGACGGTCTGCCCGGGCAGGGGGGTTGCGATGGCCGAGAAAAACAGGCCAGACGGAACCGGAGAAACCGGCCGCGGCAAGCAGCATGACCCCGAAATCCGCGACGACGATCTTGAGCGACGTCGGCGTGAACTTGGAGCATCGCTTGCGACAAGGCTGCCGAACCGGCTCGAGGGGAAAGACGACGCGAAACCAGTGACCGGATACGGTCAGGCGATCAAGCTATCCAGCGAGTTTATCGCCGGGGTGGTGGTAGGCGCCGGCATCGGCTGGATCATCGACCGTATGGCGGGGACATCGCCGTGGGGTCTGATCATTTTCCTGCTGCTTGGTTTTGGCGCCGGCGTGCTCAATGTCATGCGTTCAGCTGGCGTTGTGGCGGAATTCGGACAGGGCGATAAATCGCGTCCTGACCGAGACGACAGCAAATAGCCGCCCTGGCGCGGCAATGGTAATTTAGCCGTGCGCGGCATTGACGGGGTTTGAACGTGGCAGCTGACAAGGTCGATCCGATCCACCAGTTCCATATCATCAAGCTGGTTCCGATCGAGATCGGCGGCTATGATCTGTCCTTCACCAATTCCGCGCTGTTCATGGTCGCGACCGTGGTCATTGCCGCGGCCTTCCTGTACCTGACGACGTCGAGCCGCAGCCTGGTTCCCGGCCGGCTGCAGTCGGTCTCCGAAATGGCCTATGAATTCGTCGGCAACATGCTGCGCGATGCCGCCGGCACGCAGGGCATGAAATTCTTCCCCTTCGTGTTCTCGCTGTTCATGTTCGTGCTGGTCGCCAATCTGCTCGGCCTGTTCCCGTATTTCTTCACCATCACCAGCCACATCATCGTCACCTTCGGTTTGGCCATCATGGTGATTGGCACCGTGATCGTCTATGGATTCATGAAGCATGGCCTTGGCTTCCTGAAGCTGTTCGTGCCGAAGGGCGTGCCCCTCCTGATGATGGTGCTTGTCGTTCCGATCGAGGTGATTTCCTTCGTGTCGCGCCCGGTCAGCCTCTCGGTTCGTCTGTTCGCAAACATGCTCGCCGGCCACATCACGCTGAAGGTTTTTTCGGGATTTGTGGTCAGCCTCAGTGCGCTGGGTGCGCTCGGCATTGCGGGTTCGATCCTGCCGCTGGCCATGGCGGTGGCGTTGACGGCGCTCGAATTGCTGGTGGCGCTGTTGCAGGCCTATGTCTTTGCGGTGCTGACCTGCATGTATCTCAACGACGCCCTCCATCCTTCGCACTAATCAGGTTTCCGGCACGACGCCGGATGGAATAGCAACGGAATTTTCAGATCCAAAGGAGTTGAACAAATGGACGCAGAAGCAGCAAAGTACATCGGCGCCGGCATCGCTTGCCTGGGCATGGGTGGCGCGGGCATTGGCCTGGGCAACATTTTCGGCAGCTACCTCTCGGGCGCGCTGCGCAATCCGTCGGCCGCCGACGGCCAGTTCGGCCGCCTGATTTTCGGCTTCGCCGTGACCGAAGCTCTGGGCATCTTCTCGCTTCTCATTGCGCTGCTGGCCCTGTTCGGCTGAGTACTGAGAAGATTGGACAGGCCGGCCGCGCAAGCGGCGGGCCTGATATCTGGGGATAGTCCATGTTCGTGACATCTGCCTTCGCGCAAGAGTCCGCGCCATCAGCCGACACCAGCCACGCTGCGACCGGAGGAGACACGCATTCCGGCACCAGCGTGCCTGCCGAAGCGCACGGCACGTTTCCGCCATTCAATCCGGAGACGTTTCCGTCGCAGCTTCTGTGGCTGGCGATCACGTTCGGGCTGTTCTACCTGTTCCTGAAGCGGGTCGTGATGCCGCGCGTCGGCGGCATCATCGATGTCCGCAACGACCGCATCAGCCAGGATCTCGACCAGGCGGCCAAGTTGAAGGGCGAGGCCGACGCCGCCGTTGCCGCTTACGAACAGGAACTGGCGGAAGCCAAGAAGAACGCGAACTCGATCGGCCAGCAGGCCAGCGATGCGGCGAAGGCGGAAGCCGACACCGCGCGCAAGAAGATCGAGGCCGCGCTCGATGAGAAGCTTGGCGAGGCCGAGGCACGCATTTCTTCCATCAAGGCCAATGCCATGAAGGAAGTCGGCAGCATCGCCGAGGATACCGCTTCGGCGATCGTCGAGGCACTCGTTGGCGGCAAGGCCAGCAAGGCCGAGATCGCGGCCGCGGTCAAATCCGTGGCCCGGTGAGGAGCGCATCATGGACGCTACATCTCTCGCAACGCTCTGGGCCACGATTGCCCTGATCATCTTCCTGGCCATCGCCATCTACATCAAGGTGCCCGGCATGATCGCCAAGGCGCTCGACGCCCGCGCCGCCAGGATCAGCAGTGAGCTCGACGAGGCCCGCAAGCTGCGCGACGAAGCCCAGCAACTGCTCGGCCAATACAAGAAGAAGCGCAAGGAAGCCGAGCAGGAGGCCGCCGACATTGTAGCGGCCGCCAAGCGTGAGGCCGAACTGCTGGCTGCCGACGCCCACAAGAAGACCGAGGACTACGTTGCCAGGCGCACCGCGCTTGCCGAGCAGAAGATCGGCCAAGCCGAGCGTGACGCGGTTGCCGAAGTGCGGGCCAGTGCCGTCGATATAGCCGTCGAGGCGGCACGCGCATTGCTCGCCGCCAAGGTTGACGCCAAGGCCGGAGCCGACCTGTTCAGGTCCGCGCTGCAGGATGTGAAGGCCAAGCTGAACTGAGCGTTCTTCAGTCGCTGACACGAAGCCGCCCGGGCAACCTGGCGGCTTTTTTGTTTGGGAGAAAGCGGCGCGTCAAAGCGGCCAATCTCCGCCCTCGTGGGGAAGATGGAATTGCCACTGCCGTCGCCCTACTCCAGCCCGGCCAAGCTCTCTTCCTCAACCACTTCAGTCCCGCCCAGCCGAAACGGCGCAAACGAGGTGCGATGCAGCCGAGCCACTGGCCCATGCGCCTCGATCGCCGTGCGGTGCCGGACCGTGGCGTAGCCCATATGGACTTCGAAGCCGTAGCGGTCGTGATGATTGCCGCAGCCGCGCATCATGCGGTCGCGCATGACCTTGGCGACGATCGAGGCCGCGGCGATCGATTGGGAGCGCTGGTCGCCCTTGATCAGCGCGCGCCCCTCGCAGGGCAATCCCGGCGGCACGTCGCGCCCATCCGCGAGCGCGAGCTTAGCCTGCACCGGCAGCCCGACCAGTGCGCGGCGCATCGCTTCGAGGCTCGCCTTGAGGATGTTGGTGCCATCGATGCCCTCGGCGCTGATCGACGCCATCGAGACGCCGAGAGCGGAGCCGATGATGTGCAGGAACAGCGCTTCGCGCTGCAGGTGGCTAAGCCGCTTGGAATCGTCGAGACCCTCGGGAATATTGGCGGGGTCGAGCACCACTGCCGCCGCGACCACGGGACCCGCGAGCGGGCCGCGGCCGGCTTCGTCCATCCCCGCGACCGGCCACAAACCATCGGCCATCGCCTTCGTCTCGAAGGAGAAATCGGGTTTTTCGACGATTTCGAAGAGAGGCGGAGAATCAGAACGCGCGCGAGCCATGTTGCGGCGAGGTTCGCATCGGCTCCGATTCTCCGCAAGTCCCTCCGGGTCGGGTGGGGCGCCGGACCGGGAGGGCACCGTCTGCAGGCCGGGGCAGGCCGGACGGGATTTCTTTGCCACGGCGGCAATGAACAGCCGAGGCGATTTTCGGTTCAGAGCAGCATCAACTGCTCCTGGTCCTTGCCGGCAGCGACGAACTGGTCGGTCCGCAGCGTACGCCGCTCGGCATTGAGGCCGAGCCGCTTTGCGGTGATCTCGAAGCGCCGGCCGATCTGCCAGGCATAGGGTCCGGCGCCCTTCATGCGCTTGCCCCATTCCGAATCGTAGTCCTTGCCGTCGCGCATCGAACGGACCAGCGACATGACGTGGCGGTAGCGGTCGGGATAGTGGCGCAGCAGCCAGTCCTTGAAGATCGGGCTGACCTCCAGCGGCAGGCGCAGCACCACATAGCCGGCTTCGCGCGCCCCGGCATGGTGCGCCGAGTCGAGGATGCGTTCCATCTCCTGGTCGGTCAGGCCCGGAATGATCGGCGCCACCATCACCGAAGCGGGGATACCGGCATCCGAAAGCTGCCTGATCGCCTCCAGCCGCTTGGTCGGCGTCGATGCCCGAGGTTCCATCGTCCTGGCCAGCATGCGGTCAAGCGTCGTCACCGACAGCGCCACTTTGGCCAAGCCCCGCTCCGCCATGCGCGACAGAATGTCGATGTCGCGCACGACCAGGGCTGACTTGGTGACGATGCCGACCGGGTGGCCGCGCGCCTCCAGCACTTCGAGGATTTCGCGCATGATCCGGTACTGCTTCTCGATCGGCTGGTAGGGATCGGTATTGGTGCCGATGGCGATGGTGCGCGGCTGGTAGCCATCCTTTGACAATTCCTTGTCGAGCAGGCGTGCCGCGTCGGGCTTGGCGAACAGCTTGGATTCGAAGTCCAGGCCCGGCGACAGGCCCATGAACGAGTGTGTCGGCCGCGCGAAGCAATAGACGCAACCGTGTTCGCAGCCGCGATAGGGATTGATCGACCGGTCGAAGGAGATGTCGGGCGATTCGTTGCGGGTGATGATGGTGCGCGGCTTTTCCACCTGCACCTCGGTCTTGAAGGGAGGAAGTTCCTCCAGCGAACTCCAGCCATCGTCGAAGACATGCCGGCTGACAGGTTCGAACCGACCGGACGGATTGATGCCTGCCGACCGGCCGCGGTTGCGGTCCGGACGGACCCGCATGCCGCTCTGCTCGATCATCGCGTTGGCCATTTCGGCTCGCCCTGCTCCGAAGGCTGCAATATCGGCGCGCATGATCGGTTCCATCTTCGCCCGCTCCCAGGGACTGTCCATGTTGTGTCGAATCGCTCTGCTCATGAAATTATTCCTATTTTATCGAGGAGAACAAATCAAGAACTTTCTATGGTGCGCTGCAAAAACTGGCGCCGACCAACGCTTTCCGCTATTCGGCTAACCATGCTCAGTGTTCTGATCGAAACGCACAATGACGAGGAGGGGCTCGCCCGTACGCTGGCGACGCTGATTGGCGGCGCGGTCGAGGGCGTGGTGCGCGAGGTTGTCGTCTGCGACACGGGCTCCAGCGACCAGACGCATCGCGTCGCCGAGCATGCCGGCTGCCACTATGTGGGGAGCGGCGGCATCGCCGCCGGCATCCGCCAGGCCAAGGGTGACTGGCTGCTGTTTCTCGAACCGGGTGCGAGGCTGGTGGAGGGCTGGATCGACGCCGTCGTCGCCCATACGGCCAGGCAGACAATAGCGGCCCGGTTCTCGCGGGCGCGGGGCAGCCGTCCACCGTTCCTGGCCCGGGTCTTTTCGGCAAACCGCGCGCTCGCCGACGGACTGGTGATCAGCAAGCGACAGGCGGCGTCGCTGTCCAAGAATGACGGCACCGCCGAGGCCTTAGCGCGCGGGCTGGCGACCAGGCGGCTCGACGCCGAAATCTGGCCAGCGCAGCCGAAGCAGCAGCACCGCTCTCGGGGGTGATTTTTGCAACGGCTCTGCGTGGCGTTGCTTACGACGCCGATTTGCCGCGCCGCAGATGCTCGTCCAGGCGCGGCATGATCTCGACGAAGTTACAGGGCATGTGCCGGTAATCGAGTTGTGGCTCGAGGATGCCGTCCCAGGCGTCCTTGCAGGCGCCTGGCGAGCCCGGCAGCACGAAGACGAAAGTGGCGTTGACGACACCGCCGGTCGCCCGGCTCTGGATAGTCGAGGTGCCGATCTTGTCATAGGAAATGCGGTGGAACACTTCCGAAAAGCCGTCCATGCGCTTTTCGAAGATCGGTTCCAGCGCCTCGGGCGTCACATCGCGTCCGGTAAAACCGGTACCACCAGTGGTGATCACGACGTCGATGGCCTTGTCCCGCGACCACGCCAGAACGGCGTCGCGGATTTTTTCGCGGTCGTCGGTGACGATATCGCGGGCGGCCAGGATGTGGCCGGCCTTGGTAATGCGATCGGCCAGTGTCTGGCCGGATTTGTCGTCGGCCAAGCTGCGTGTGTCGGAAACAGTCAGCACCGCGATGCGCACCGGAATGAAGGCTCGGCTCTCGTCAATTCTGGCCATCTCGCCCAGCCTCCGACGCCATGCTGCGCGTTGCCGCGACGAACCAGTCGGGCTGGCGGCTGCGGATCTCGGCCGCCGCGCGCTTGGCGACATTGCCGGTCTCGAACAGGCCGAAGCACGTCGCGCCCGACCCGGACATTCGTGAAAAGCCAGATCCGGCCCTATCAAGCCATGAAAGCGCCCTGCCGATGGCGGGCTGCATCGCAAGGGCTGGCTGCTCGAGATCGTTGCGGGTGATTTCCAGCCAGTTGCGCAGGCTGTGAAAATCGATGCTGCGCGGCAGCGGCGGCAGCGGCTCATTTTCGCGATGCGAAAGTGCGGCGAAGATTTCCGCCGTCGAGACCGGCACACCCGGATTGACCAGCACGAGACCCAGTGCTGAAAAATCCGGCACCATCGACATTTCCTCACCAATGCCGCGCGCGACCAGCGGCTTTGCCGCCAGGCACATCGGCACATCGGCGCCAAGCGAAAGACCGATCCGCGCCAGTTCGGCGCTGTCGAGCTCCAGCCCCCAGCTCTCGGTCAGCCCGCGCAGCACGGCCGCCGCGTCGCTCGATCCTCCGCCCACGCCGGATGCGACCGGAAGGTTCTTTTCGAGCCTGATGCTTACCGGCGGCGTGCTCCGAACGCCGGCGGCCTGCCGCAGGGCGTCGCGGCCCTTCAGCACAAGATTGCCGCCATCGAGCGGTACGTCCGCCGCATAGCGGCCGGACACGCTGAACTCATCGGCGTCGGCCGGCGCGATCTCGATCCTGTCGCCAAAGCGCGTGAACACAGCCAGGCTTTCGATGAGATGATAGCCGTCGGCGCGCCTGCCGGTGACGTGCAAAGCTAGGTTTATCTTGGCGGGTGCGGCCCATGTCCGGACACGCTGACCGGATTCCGCAGTCTTGATTGCGAGTGAAATGAGGGTCAGTCCTTGGCCAGCCGGTATTCGCCGGTCTGCGGATCCTTGACCAGCGTTCCCATCGCGCCGTTGGCCGCCTGTTTTTCGGTGCGCCGCACCTTGGCCGTCACGCGTTCAGCCTCGCGCACGAAGGTGCGGTAACCGAAATAGGCGGCGACGCCGACGACGGCGAAAAAAATGAGCTGCGGCATGTCAAACTCCTACCACGCTGGGCCGGTAAGACCGGCCGGTCGGGTCTTTCGGGCAACCATGCTAGACGCTTTCATGGCTTTTTCAAAGCCCGAAGCGCGCCCACGATGCGCGCTCTTCCGCCGCATTGATGACGCCGCTGGCGGCAGCCGCCGCGATATCGGGCGCCGAAAAGCCCTTGCTCGAGCCGAACAGGCCAAAGCGGCCGAACAAACCCCGCGGCGCCGCCACCAGCCTGAGCTGGGTCTTCGGCCCGAAGCGGGTCTTCAGCACCGTGCGCATGTCACCCAGCGCATCGACGAGGCCGAGCTCCAGGCCTCGCTTGCCGGTCCAGAACAGCCCGGTGAACAGGTCTGGATCGTCCGCCAGCTTCGTACCGCGCCGCTCCTTGACCAGATCGATGAAGGTCTCGTGCACTTCGAGCTGCAGCACCTTGAGCCGCTCGACGTCTTCCTTCTTCTCGGGCTTGAACGGATCGAGCACCGCCTTGTTCTGGCCGGCGGTGTGGACACGGCGCTCGACACCGATCTTCTTCATCAGTTCCGGGAAACCGAACGAGGCCGACACCACGCCGATCGAGCCGACGATGGAGGAGGGATCGGCGAAGATTTCATCGCCGGCGACCGCGATCATGTAGCCGCCGGACGCCGCGACATCCTCGACGAAGACCAGGACCTTTTTATTCTTCTCGACCGCAAGGTCGCGGATGCGCTTGAAGATCAGCCGCGACTGCACGGGCGAGCCGCCCGGCGAATTGATCGAGATCGCGACCGCCGGTGCCTCGAAGGAAAACGCCTTTTCGATCAGTCCGGCGGTGGAAGCAAGCGACAGGCTCGGCCGGAACTGGCCTCCGCCGGCCATGATGGTGCCGTGCAGTCGGATGACCGGAACGGTGACGACGGAGGAGCGCCAGGACTTCGGCAGCAGGCGGTTGAAAAGACGTTTCACGATGGCGTGGTCTCCGGCGATGGTTGCAGGCATGTAGGGATTTCCCGGCCAACGGCAATGTGTAGGCCGCCAACAGCTCAGTCTCCGAACAGCGAGGCGAGCCCGTTGGTGATCATTTCGCTGCGCTCATCGGGGCCGTTGCCCGATCGCGCGTGAAGCATCAGGGGCGGACGGATGGCGAGCTTTCCTCGTGCCCCAAGTGCTGCCCGCACGATAATGCGGATTGCGGCCGCGTCCGGGCGAGGGTGCACGGCGAGCATCTCGGCTTGGCCGAAGCGGCCTGAAATCGCGTCGAGAATGGCGCCGAGCTGTTCGGGCCGGGCGATGACGGCAAGCCCGCCGCGCGGCCTGACAACCGCCGCCGCACTGCGGATCCAGCTTTCGAACAGTCCGTCCTCCATGACATGCGCCTCCTTTCTTAGCGGCTCGGGAGTGGCGCGGTCCCGGGCGGCGTTGAAAGGCGGGTTCATGATGACGAAGTCGAAATCATTGTCGGCAAGGCCGGTGGCGGCCCGGGCGCGGCCCGACACGGTGACATCGGCGACGAGCACGGCAGCGCGATCGCTGAGGTGCGCGTTGCCCGGATGGGCAAGCGTGGCTGCCGCGAAGGCCGCTATCTCAGGCGCGCGTTCGACCAGCACAGCCTGGGCTCCCGGACAGCGCGACAGCACCGCAAGACCGGCAGCACCGGCGCCGGCCCCGAAATCGGCGAGCCGGCCGCCAAACGAGGATGGTACGGATGCGCCCAGCATCATTGCATCCATCCCGGCGCGATGGCCGCCATGCTTAGGCTGCACGAGCCAGAACCGGCCGCGGTGGAACGCATCGACCGTATGAGCCGGCGTATCCGGGACAAGGGCGGCTGGCGCGGCCGACATTATTTCCCCCGGATCTCGTTGGCGATGCCGGCATCGGTCAGGATGCGGCGCGCGGCGTCGGCCTGGTCGGCATCGACCATGACGCGTCGCGGCAGGATACCAAGCGAGCCGTCGAGCACGCTCATGTTCTGGTCGGCGACGAAGCAGCCGATCCCGGCATCGCGCATCAGCGATTCGACAAAGGAGATGATGACGGCGTCGTTGGTGCGGATGAGCTCTATCATCGCAAGAAACTCGCAGGTTGCGGCGTGCATGTAAACGTGCGGCCGCATTCCCGCATTTCCCGGCGTTGACACGCTGTCGCCGCCGCCGCGCCAATTCGCCACTTGCCGTGGCCGTGCCAGCCGCCCTAGAGTCTTGTCGGGACTAAGGGTGCCGTCGCACGCGTTATACCAAGACGGGAGTGATTGTCGTGGGTGTCGTTCTCAACATCGAAAACGGGAAGCGGGAGCCCGCCTCCATCAAGGATCTCATCGATCTGACTGCTGCCGATATGGGACGTGTCAACGAGCTGATCCTGTCCAAGGCCGGCTCCGACGTCGAGATGATTCCCGAGGTCGCCAACCACCTGATCTCTTCCGGCGGCAAGCGGCTCAGGCCAATGCTGACGCTGGCCGCGGCGCAGATGTTCGGCTATGCCGGCGAGGGCCACGTCAAGCTCGCCACTTCGGTCGAATTCATGCATACGGCCACGCTTCTGCATGACGACGTGGTCGATGAAAGCGGCATGCGGCGCGGCAAGAAGACCGCCCGCATGATCTGGGGCAACCAGGCCAGCGTGCTGGTCGGCGACTTCCTGCTCGGCCAGGCCTTCCGCATGATGGTCGATGTCGGCTCGCTCGAAGCGCTCGACATCCTGTCCAGCGCAGCCTCGATTATCGCCGAGGGCGAGGTCATGCAGCTGGCCGCCGCCAAGAACCTCGAAACCACCGAGGACGAGCATTTCGCCGTCATCAAGGCCAAGACCGCCGCGCTGTTTTCGGCCGCCGCCGAGGTTGGCCCGGTCATCGCCCAGGCGACCCGCAACGACCGTGCGGCGCTGCGTTCCTACGGCATGAATCTCGGCCTTGCCTTCCAGCTGATCGATGATGCGCTGGACTATGGCGGCACCAGCAAGGATCTGGGCAAGAATGTCGGCGACGATTTCCGCGAGGGCAAGGTGACCTTGCCGGTCATCCTCGCCTACCGGCGCGGCAGCAAGGCCGAACGCACCTTTTGGAAGCGCGCCATCGAGGACAATGTCACCGACGACGCCGGGCTGGAAAAGGCGATCGGCCTCATGACCCGCCACGGCGCCATTGCCGATACGATCGGGCGCGCCCGCCATTTCGGCGAGATCGCCCGCGACGCGCTGGCGCCGCTGGAAGAGACGCCGCAGAAATCGGCGCTGATCGACGTCATCGACTTCTGCATCAGCCGCGTGAACTGAGCGCCTCACGGCTTCCTGCCGGGGCCGTCGGTAAAAAGACGCCTGTGAATTCGCCCTGCCGTCTCGACAAGCAGCCCAGTCGCAAATTATCTATAAAACATGGCCAAGGGCACTGACGACACCATCGCGGTCCGCATCGGCAAGGTTTTGGCGGATCGCATCATCTCCGGCGCGATCGAGCCAGGGGCGAGGTTGCGGCAGGATCATGTCGCCGAGGAATTCAACACCAGCCACGTTCCCGTGCGCGAGGCCTTTCGCCGACTCGAGGCGCAGGGCCTCGCCGTCAGTGAGCCGCGTCGTGGCGTGCGTGTCGCGGCCTTCGATCTGGGCGAGGTCAAGGAGGTCGCCGAAATGCGGGCCGCACTCGAAGTGCTGGCACTGCGCCAAGCCGCGCCGCATCTGACCTCGGCCATTCTCGACCAGGCCGAGGAGGCGACAAAAGCCGGCGACAAATCCCATGACGTCAGGTCGTGGGAGGAGGCCAATCGCGCCTTTCACCGGCTGATCCTGACGCCCTGTGGCATGCCCCGCCTGCTTGCCACCATAGACGACCTGCACGCGGCGAGCGCCCGCTTCCTGTTCGCGGCCTGGCGCTCGGAGTGGGAGACGCGCACCGACCAGGACCACCGGGCGATCCTCACCGCCTTGCGGCAGGGGAACACCGAATCGGCCGCGACAACATTGGGACGGCATGTCCAATGGATTGGCCGCAAGCCGGTCAGGACAGCCTCCGGCGCCACGCGCGAAGCTTTCGCGATCGTGGGTTGAACGATCTTTTCCCAAGCCTAGGCTTGCTATCGCTCCAGAAATGTGGATTCGATAATAGATCGAAGGCAAAAATTATCTATAATTTCGGATCGACCGAAGGGAAGCCTATGACCAACCTCGCATTCTCGTCCGCCAGACCGTCCTTCAGCCCGCTGCGTCTCCAGCAGCGATCGCTCGGTTGGCAGGCCGGCGCCGTCGTGCTCGGCACGCTGTTGCTGGCGCTGTCCTCCTACATCGAGGTTCCGATGGTGCCAGTTCCGGTGACCATGCAGACCTTCGCCGTGACGCTGATTGGCGCACTCTATGGCTGGCGGCTTGGCGCGGTGACGATCGCGGCATGGCTGGTCGAAGGTGCTGTCGGCTTTCCAGTCCTGGCCGGCGGCGCTGCCGGCATTCAGCATTTCGTGGGCCCGACGGGTGGCTATCTCTTTGCCTTTCCTGTCACCGGCGCACTGGTCGGCTGGTTGGCCGAGCGCGGCTGGAACGGCAACAGGGTTTTGCCTGCCTTCGCCGCCATGCTGCTCGGCAATCTTGCCTGCCTGGCTCTCGGCACAGCCTGGCTTGCCGTCCTGATCGGCGCCGAGAAGGCCGTCACCTTCGGCTTCGTGCCGTTCATCGTCGGCGGGTTGCTGAAATCGGCGCTTGGCGCCGCGACGCTGATGGCGCTCCCGCGCGGCAAGATGAACTTGCCGAAGCCGTGACGGTCAGGCTGCGCGCCCACCATCTTCTTTGCCTGCTCACCTATGTGGGCAAGGGATACAGCCCCGCTTTCACCGCCAATTATGACGGAATCGCGGAGCGCTT
The DNA here is from genome assembly GCF_020165315.1 of Mesorhizobium sp. BR115XR7A. Lineage (NCBI taxonomy): Bacteria > Pseudomonadati > Pseudomonadota > Alphaproteobacteria > Hyphomicrobiales > Phyllobacteriaceae > Mesorhizobium > Mesorhizobium sp. BR115XR7A. The sequence continues at coordinate 82,936 of NZ_JAIUHW010000004.1, read as the reverse complement.
GAGCCGGGGCGAAGACATCCTCCTCGTTTCCGGACCAGACGACATCTGCGCTCCGTTGCTTGGCGAGCCGGAACCGCACTGCCTGCGTGACGGCGCGGCCGGGCGGGACCGGCAGGCCGCGGAAGACGTGGAAGCGGTGCTGGCTCGGCCGATCCGGGACGGCATCCGCGTCGATCTCGATGCCGCCATCCTGACAAGGCTGCGGCAGGCGTTTTCGACCGGCCACGTGCGCAAGGCGTGCGGCGGCTGCGAATGGAGCGGGCTGTGCGGCGCGGTGGCAAGCGGCGGCTATCGCGATGCGCGGCTGCGGCGGCCTGTTGACGCGCAAAACCGTCCCATTTAGCCATGGTTTGTTAATCGGGTGACCCGATTGTGAATTTCAGGCGGATTGAAGCGCGACCCCAAAAAGGCCATGCTTTGCCTGGAAAGATCGAGTCTGGGTCGATCCGCTGACGCGGAGATGGCGCCTGGCTGAAAGGGATATGATGCAGCAAGGACGTGCGCGCTGGCTGACAAGGCTGGCAATTGTGACGGGCATGGCGATTTCGGCATTGCCGGCCTATGCCAAGCAATCCACCGAACCGGTCAAGATCTCGTCGTTCTCGGGCGCCTATCTGGCTGCCAGGATCGCCGAGGGCGACAACGACCTCGACAGCGCCATCGCCTATTACAAGCAGGCCCTGGCCTTCAATCCTGGAGACACAGCCCTGCAGCAGAGTTTGATGCTGTCGCTGATCGCTCAAGGCCGCTTCGACGAATCGCTGGTCTATGCCGACAAGCTCAAGGAAGTGCCCGATGTCGAACGCTTCTCGCGCCTGGCGCTGGCGGTCGACACCTTCCACAAGAAGGATTTCACCAAGGCGCAGTACTGGCTCAAGCTGTCGCTGGAATCCGATCTCGACCGGCTGATCTCCGGCGTCATGTCCGGCTGGGCCGAGCAAGGTGCCGGCCAGGCCAGCGAAGGGATGGCTTCGATCGACAAGCTGCAGGGGCCTGACTGGTTTGGCCTGTTCAAATCCTTCCACCGCGCCCTGATCGCCGATGCGTCTGGTATGCCTGAAAAGGCCGAGGCTATCTATGCCGCGACGATGCAGGACACCACCGCCGGCGGTGCGGCGCCTGAAACCTGGATGCGCAATGCGCAGGCCTATGCCTCGTTCCTGGCCCGTAAGGGCGACAAGGCCAAGGCGATGTCGGTTCTCGACCAGGCCGAGGCGTTCTCGCCGGGCAAGCTGGAAATCGTCGCCTTGCGCGACAGGATCAGCAAGGGCGATAAGATCGCGCCCTTCGTGTCCGGTCCGTCCGACGGTGCTTCCGAAATCCTGCTCGATCTTGCCACCGCGCTCAACCGTGGCGGCGGCGAGCCATTCGTGCGCCTCTATTTGCAATATGCCTTGGCCCTGAAGCCCGACAGCGACGCTGCCCTCGTGCAACTCGCCGCCGTTGCCGAACAGCTGAAGAACGGCGAGGGCGCCATCGCGCTCTATCGGCGCATCCCCGACTCTTCGCCGCTGAAGGAGATTTCAGACCTGCAGCTTGGCCTCAACCTTGCCGATCTCGACCGCCATGACGAGGCGATCACGCATTTGAAGGCCTTCGTCGAGGCCCATCCTAACGACATGCGCGCCTATCTGGCGCTCGGCGGTGTCTACTCCTCGAAGGAGGATTTCCGCTCCGCCGCCAATCTCTACGACAAGGCCGTCGAGGTGCTGAAGACACCGACCGCCGCCAACTGGAACATCTTCTACCAGCGCGGCATCGCCTATGAGCGGCTGAAGGAATGGCCGAAGGCCGAGCCGAATTTCCGCAAGGCGCTGGAATTGCAGCCAGACCAGCCGCAGGTGCTGAACTATCTCGGCTATTCCTGGGTCGACATGAACACCAACCTGAAGGAAGGCCTGGAGATGATCCAGAAGGCCGTCGATCTAAGGCCGAGCGACGGCTATATCGTCGATTCCCTGGGTTGGGCTTATTTCCGCCTCGGCCGGTTCGATGACGCGGTGCGCGAAATGGAACGCGCGGTCTCGCTGAAGCCGGAAGATCCGGTTCTGAACGACCATCTCGGCGATGCCTACTGGCGCGTCGGCCGCAAGCTGGAAGCCACCTTCCAATGGAACCAGGCCCGCGACCTGAAGCCGGATCCCGACGTGCTTGCCTCCTTGCAACAGAAGCTGATGAAGGGCCTGCCGCCGATCGAGTCCAACACGGCGCAGGAGACCCCGAAGGTCAAGCCGGAGCCGGTTCCCGCCCCGAAGGGGTGAAACGCCTTTTTGGAATCCGAACGGGGCTCTCGGAGCCCCGTTTTCGTTTTGATGTCCGTCTGCTCAGAACGCGCTCAGAACATCTTTCGATAGACGACGAAGCCAGAGCGTTCGCCGACCTTGTCATATAGCTTCATGGCGGTGTGATTGGTTTCATGCGTCAGCCAGTATACTCGGCCGGAACCGGCCTCCTGGGCGCGCTCGTAGACGCCTTCGATCAGCGCCCGGCCGACGCCTTTGCCGCGCGAGGCTTCGTTGGTGAAAAGATCCTGCAGATAGCAGTTCGGCGCGATTGCCGTCGTGCTGCGGTGGAACAGGTAGTGGACGAGGCCAAGCAACTCGCCTTCGTTTTCCGCGACCAGCGCATGCACTGGCTCATAGGCGTCGAAGAAGCGGGACCACGTCATTGCCGTGATGTCGCTTGCCAGCGCCGTCTCGCCCGAACGGCCATAGAAAGCGTTGTAGCCGTCCCACAGCGGCAGCCATCGGTCGAAATCCTGGCGCGTGACGGGGCGGATGGTGACGGGGTTGGACATGGCTTGACCTGTCGTCGTTGACATAGGTGATACAGGGCTTCGAAGAGAGCGCAGGTCGCCACGTCCGGCAATGGGCCAGCCGCTCGCAAAGCTTTCGACCGGTCCTGCAAAGGTCGCGGGCGCGCGCCTTGCTTGACGCTTCGCCGCCGTGTCTCTAGGACGTGGCCGCAAGCTAGCCTGTGTCGCCGAGGCCACCGTGACGATTGAAATCCCAGCCCATATGCATCCCAGCCGCTCATTCCAGGGGCTGATCCTCACTTTGCACAATTACTGGGCGGCTTATGGCTGCGTCATCCTCCAGCCCTATGACATGGAGGTCGGCGCCGGCACCTTTCACCCGGCAACGACGTTGCGCGCGCTAGGGCCCAGGGGCTGGAACGCCGCCTACGTCCAGCCTTCGCGCCGTCCCAAGGACGGCCGCTATGGCGAGAATCCCAACCGGCTGCAGCACTATTACCAGTACCAGGTGATCCTGAAGCCCAATCCACCGAACCTGCAGGAGCTTTACCTCGGCTCGCTTGCGGCGATCGGCGTCGATCCTCTGCTGCACGACATACGCTTCGTCGAGGACGATTGGGAAAGCCCGACTTTGGGCGCCTGGGGGCTTGGCTGGGAATGCTGGTGCGACGGCATGGAGGTGTCGCAGTTTACCTATTTCCAGCAGGTCTGCGGCATCGAATGCGCGCCGGTGGCGGGGGAACTCACCTACGGCCTGGAGCGCCTGGCCATGTATGTGCAGGGCGTCGACAATGTCTACGACCTCAACTTCAACGGCCGCGAGGGCGCCGACAAGGTGACCTATGGCGATGTGTTCCTGCAGGCCGAGCAGGAATATTCGCGCCACAATTTCGAATACGCCGACACGGCGATGCTGCTCAGGCATTTCGAGGACGCCGAGGCCGAGTGCAAGGCGCTGCTCGAGGCCGGCGCGCCGGCCTCGAACGACAATCTGCCGATGCACAAGATGGTCTTCCCGGCCTATGACCAGTGCATCAAGGCCAGCCATGTCTTCAATTTGCTGGACGCGCGTGGCGTGATCTCTGTCACCGAGCGCCAGAGCTACATTCTGCGTGTGCGCAATCTGGCGAAAGCCTGCGGCGAGGCGTTCTTGAAGACGCAGGCCGGTGGATTGGCGGCCTGAGCATCAAGCGCCCTCGGTCATTTCGAGGGAAGCATTGATCGGCGGCAGGATCTGGCCGCTCGGACCAGCCATTGTCCTTAGCGCCTGCCGCACGCCCGGCATCGAGAAGGCGCCGTGGGCCTGCGCGGTGAAGCAGGCGCTGAGCGCAAGGATCTGAAGAAGTCTGGATGCCGTTTTCATTGTCGTTCAGCCAATAGTTCCCTGTCTGAGCGTGGGTCGCTTCAGCGCAGCTTTCGGTTCATGGAAATCTTTGATCCAAGGACGGGCGGGTTCGGCTCGTCCCGACAGGCCTATTGAAATTTATGGAAAGGGTGACAGCGGCCAGCCGAGTTGCTATGCCCCGCCCGGACCACTCTCCCGCATGAGCTGACCCCGATGCCTGACCTGCTTCTTGAACTTCGTTCCGAGGAAATTCCTGCCCGCATGCAGCGCAAGGCGGCGGGCGATTTGAAGAAGATGCTGACCGACGGTCTGGTCGAGGCGGGTCTCACCTATGAGGCGGCGCGTGAGTATTGGACGCCCCGGCGCCTGACGCTCGATATACGCGGGCTCACCGCACGCTCAAAAGACATTCACGAGGAAATCAAGGGTCCGTCGACATCGGCGCCAGAACAGGCGCTCCAGGGCTTCCTGCGCAAGGCCGGCCTGTCTTCGATCGCCGAGGCGCATGTCCATTCCGACCCGAAGAAGGGCGACTTCTACGTCGCCCATATTTCGAAGCCGGGCAGGGCGGCCGAAGAGATCATCGCCGGACTGGTGCCTGACCTCGTCCGCGATTTTCCGTGGCCGAAGTCGATGCGCTGGGGACCGGCCTCGGCCAAACCGGGCTCGCTGCGCTGGGTGCGCCCGCTGCAGTCGATCCTGTGCACCTTCGGCCCCGAGACCGAGGAGCCGGTGGTGGTCGATTTCGAGATCGACGGCATCCGTTCGGGCAACATCACCTACGGCCACCGTTTCCTCGCGCCCGGCGAAATCACCGTGCGCCGCTTCGACGATTATGTGGGCAAGCTGGAGGCGGGCAAGGTCGTGCTCGACGCCGACCGTCGCAAGGAGATCATCCTCGCCGACGCCCGCAACCTCGCCTTCGCCAACGGGCTCGACCTGGTCGAGGATGAGGGGCTGCTTGAAGAAGTGTCCGGGCTGGTCGAGTGGCCTGTCGTGCTGATGGGCGAGTTCGAGCAGGCTTTCCTTGCCATTCCGGCGGAAGTGATCCGGTTGACCATCCGCGCCAACCAGAAGTGTTTTGTCACGCGGCCGCAGGGGGAAAGCGAGGCGCTTTCCAACCGCTTCATCCTCACCGCCAACATCGAGGCGAAGGACGGCGGCAAGGAGATCGCCCACGGCAACGGCAAGGTGGTGCGCGCTCGCCTGTCCGACGCGCTTTATTTCTGGACGACCGACCAGGGCGACCTGCCCGATCTCGACCAGCTCCGGGCATCTGCCGAAAAATTCGGCCTCGATCTGAAGAAGCCGCTCGACCAGCGCATGGCGCGGCTCGACCATCTCAATGTGACCTTCCATGCCAAGCTGGGCACGCAGGGCGAGCGGGTGGGGCGCATCAAGCGATTGGCGGAAGAATTGGCGCCGGTCGTTGGCGCCGATCGTTTGCCTGCAGGTCGCGCTGCCGTTCTGGCCAAGGCCGATCTCACTACCGAAATCGTCGGCGAATTTCCCGAGCTGCAGGGCGCCATGGGCCGCAAATACGCGCTGCTGCAAGGCGAGCATTCCTCGGTCGCCGCAGCGATCGAGGAGCATTACAAACCGCAGGGCCCGTCCGATCGTGTGCCGACCGATCCGGTATCGATCGCTGTGGCGCTGGCCGACAAGCTCGACACGCTGGTCGGTTTCTGGACAATCAACGAGAAGCCGACGGGATCCAAGGATCCGTACGCGTTGCGAAGGGCGGCGCTCGGGGTGGTGAGAATTTTGATTGAGAACGGGATTCGATATCCACTTCTGCAATTGCCGGTGTACGAGGTTATAGAACCCAGCTATCGACCGAAAGTGTCTATAGTTGACGATCTGACTTCCGATGATTTTTACCGCGATGATTTCGACAACATTATCGAATCGATCGAGGACGATCAGGTGGAGCAGGTCGATCGCGAGTTGTTGGAAAGAGCGATCAGATTTGCGCGTAGGCAATTCGATCTTGAGAAGTTCGAAGATTCAAAATCTGAAGAAGATGGCTCACGGTATCACATTGAGATCAAGGGGCCGGTTTTTGATTTTGCCAACCCTCACCGCGACCTCCTCGCCTTCTTCCACGACCGCCTGAAAGTCTACCTTCGCGACCAGGGCGCCCGGCACGATCTCATCGACGCGGTGATCACGCCTCAATCCGATGACCTGCTGCAGATCGTGCGCCGCGTCGAGGCGCTTGGCTCTTTCCTTGACACCGAGGACGGCAAGAATTTGCTCGCCGGCACCAAGCGTGCCGCCAACATTCTGGCCGCCGAGGAGAAGAAGAAAACGGCCGTCGCCGAAACCGTTGAGCCGGCGTTGTTCCGGCAAGATGCGGAGAAGTCGCTGTTTGCCGCGGTGAATCAGGCCGAGAAGCAAGCCGGCGAAGCAATTCAAAACCAAGACTTTTCGGCTGCCATGCTGGCGCTTAGCGTGTTGCGTGAACCCGTTGATTCCTTCTTTGAGCATGTTCTCGTAAATGATGAGGACCTGTCCGTGCGTGCCAACCGACTGGCGCTGCTCGCGCGCATTCGCACGGCTACCGGTCAGGTCGCGGATTTCTCGAAAATCGCTGGTTGAGAAGCACTTTTCGAAAAGTCGGCACCGATTTTCTCGGACAAACGGTTTCCGTTTGTCCTGAGATCACGCCGGGATAGAGGGGCCGCAGGCCCCGGGAAAAATATGTTCCGGCCGGCCCTTCGAGCCGGCTTACAGTCATATGAGGATGATCTCTCCGTGGCAAAAGGGGCGTGTTCCCCATCCCAACGGAGGCTTCCATGAATTCCGATCACGAAATCGAAGTGACAGAAGAAACCTCGGCTCCTGCCGAGCCGCTTGAATCCGCTTCCGAAACCGCCCTCGATCACGCCGCTGCGATCACGGTCGAAGCCGCTGATCTGTCTGACGAAGACGGAGATGGCGATGACGAGGAAGGCGACGATGAAGACGGCGAAGAGTCTGACGAAGACGACGCCGATGACACCGTGAAGGCCGAAGGCGATGACGCCGAAGAATCCGAAGACGGCGAGTCCGAAGACGACGACGACAAGGAAGAAGCAGCCTGATTTTCAGTTAACAGGTTCTCGAGGGCGGCGCTTTCGCGCCGCCCTTCCGCCGTCTTCCCAAATTGATTTGATCAGTTCTCCAGGATGCTGACGCGCACGCTGTTTTCATAGACGTCGACCTGGATCAGCGGCTCGCCATTGACGATGGCGCGCTTGGTCGAGGAACTCATCGCGCCAGGGCGCTCCAGCATGCGCTGCAGGTCGGCGCGCTGGTCGTTGGTCCTAAACCAGGCGTCGCCCTCGTCGTCGCCGTCGCGGCGATGGAATTTGTGCCAGTTGGCGCGGTCTTGCCGCACCATCTGCGCGGCGCCATCCAGCGCATAGCCGTCGCTCGCCTGGTGGTCGCGATCAGAAATGCGCGCGACATAGGATCCCAGCATGTCGTCCGCTTGGGCCACGCCACCAAGCAATGACGCCAACAGAAGCCCTGCCACGGTAACGGTCTTCGAATTTTTCATGAGCAACCCCCTCTGCCTTGAACGATGCAATTGCGTCCGCTGGAGCCACTTGGCGAAAATCAGCCGCAGGGCCGCCAGCAAGATACTCTAGAAGAAATTCGCCGGACAGTGGTGCGCAGGACGCCAGACCGCCGTCAAGCCGCTGCGCATTTTGCCCGTCCGGTTTGCGTGGTCGCTACTTGACCTTGCCGGCTCCCGAAGCAGGCTGGTGGGCTGGCGGAGGCGGCGCGGCTGCCGCCGGTGCCGCTGCTTTCCCGTGCGCTGCCGGCGCGGGGGCTGCCGAGGCTGTCGCCGTGGCGGGGGCGGTTGGGGTGGCTGGGGCCGTTGCCGCGGCCGGCGCCTTGGCCTGCATGGGTGTCGAGAAAGCGCCGCCGACGACGCCGCCCCTAATGATCATCGGGCTCTGCGCGAAGGAGTGCCTCGCCTCGGCCTTGCCGGGGATTGCCGCGACCTTTTCGTAGGTGACGTCAGGCTCGCCAAGCACAACGACGGACACAACATCGCTCGCCTTGCCGTCGGCCGCCTTCAGCGCAAGGATGGAGGGTGTCGAGGCCGGCGCACCGGGAAAGACCAGCGACGAGGCCTGAGCCCCGCCACCCATTGAGGCCAAAGTGATGGCAAGCGCTCCCCAGATACGAACAGACACCGACATAGCTCCCATTGCCCAGAAGCCGCACGATAGTACTCGGCGATTGATGCCGGCTTTCGTGGAAAGATAGCATTTTAGGAATTGATGAATTGCCAATGCCCGCTTGCCCCGGCGGCCCCGTCGTATTACGCAGCCGGCATCCGCGAGGTGACGAGAGTGGCTGAAATACTTGCCGTCGGCGAAGCGATGGAACCGGCGTTGGCGCTGCTCGAGAGCGGCGATGTCGTCGCCATCCCAACGGAAACCGTCTACGGGCTTGCCGGCGATGCCACCAACGGCATTGGCGTGGCGCGCATTTTCGAAGCCAAGGGGCGGCCGCGTTTCAATCCGCTGATCGCCCATGTCGCCGACATGGCGATGGCCGAGCGCATCGCCTCGTTCGATCCGCTGTCTAGGAAGCTCGCGCTTGCCTTCTGGCCGGGTCCGCTGACGCTGGTACTGCCACAGCGCCCCGGCAACGGCATTCATCCGCTGGTCACGGCCGGGCTCGACACGATCGCCGTGCGCATGCCGAGAGGTTTTGGCGGCGACCTGATCGCCAGGCTTGGCCGACCGCTTGCCGCGCCCAGCGCCAACTCATCCGGCAAGATCAGCGCGACGACGGCGCAGGCGGTGGCTGCGGATTTAGGCGGGCGCATCAAACTGGTGGTCGATGGTGGCGCCACGCCGGTCGGGCTGGAATCGACCATCGTCAAGGCCGAAGGCGAAAGGTTGCGCCTGCTTCGGCCCGGCGGCATTGCCGCCGACGAGATCGAGGCGGCCATCCGCATGGAGCTGCTGCGCGGCGGCATTGCCGGCGTCGAGGCGCCGGGCATGCTTGCCTCGCACTACGCACCGGGCGCGGCTGTTCGGCTCAATGCCGGCACGGTTGGTGAAGGAGAAGCGTTGCTTGCCTTCGGCGACCAGCGCGCGGAAGGCTGGCGCGGCGCGACCGCTTTCCTCAACCTCTCGCTGTCAGGTGACCTGCGTGAAGCGGCAAGCAATCTCTTTGCCTACATGCAGGATTTGGACCGTAGCGGCGCGCGGATTATCGCCGTCGAGCCAATTCCCTTTGACGGGCTCGGCGAGGCCATCAACGACCGGCTCTCCCGTGCCGCCGCTCCTCGTGACAACGCACAGCCCACAACGTAGTTTTCCCAGATGACCGCAACCGCAAAGACACTCGATCCCGCCCTCATCGATCGTTTCGCGGCGATCGTCGGCGACAAATATGCGCTGCGCGACCAGCAGGACATCGCGCCTTATCTGATCGAGCGACGCGGCCTCTGGCACGGCGCGACGTCCCTGGTGCTGCGGCCGGGCAGCGTCGACGAGGTCAGCCGGATCATGCGGCTGGCGACGGAGACCGGAACGCCGATCGTGCCGCAAAGCGGCAACACCGGGCTGGTCGGCGCGCAGGTGCCGGACAGATCCGGTCGCGAGATCGTCCTGTCGCTGTCGCGGCTGAACCGCATCCGCGAGATCGATGTCCTGTCCAATACGGTCACGGTCGAGGCCGGTGTCATCCTGCAGACCTTGCAGGAAGCGGCCGATGCCGCCGGCCGGCTGTTTCCGCTGTCGCTCGCCGCGCAAGGCTCCTGCCAGATCGGCGGCAACCTGTCGTCCAATGCCGGCGGCACCGGCGTGCTGGCCTATGGCAATGCGCGCGAGCTCTGCCTCGGCGTCGAGGTGGTGCTGCCGACCGGCGAGGTGTTCGACGATTTGCGCAAACTGAAGAAGGACAACACCGGCTACGACCTGAAGAACCTGTTCGTCGGCGCCGAAGGCACGCTCGGTGTCATCACCGCCGCCGTGCTCAAACTGTTCCCGAAGCCGAAGGGGACGGACGTCGCCTTCGTCGGCCTGTCGTCGCCCGAAGCCGCCCTTTCCCTGTTCAGCCTGGCCATGGACCGCGCCGGGGCCGCACTCACGGCCTTCGAACTGATCGGCAAGCGCCCGTATGACTTTACCCTTGCGCACGCCCAGGGCGTCGTGCGGCCGCTGGCCGAAGACTGGCCCTGGTACGTGCTGATGCAGATATCGTCCGGCCGCTCAGCGGAGGATTCTCGGGCGCTGATCGAGGATGTGCTTTCGGCGGGTCTAGAGCAGGAATTCGTCGGCGATGCCGTCATCGCCGCCAGCCTCGGGCAGGGCGATGCCTTCTGGGATTTTCGCGAGCTGTTGCCCGAGGCACAAAAGCCGGAAGGCGCTTCGATCAAGCACGACATTTCGGTGCCGATCGCATCGATACCGCGCTTCATAAGGGAGGCCGCCGGCGCCGTGGCGTCAGTGAGCGCCGGCGCCCGCGTGGTCTGTTTCGGCCATATGGGAGACGGCAACCTCCATTATAACATTTCACGGCCCGTCGATGGCGACGACGAGGCGTTCCTGGCGCTCTATCATGCGATGAACAAGGCCGTGCATGACGTGGTGCGCAGCCTGCACGGTTCGATCTCGGCCGAGCACGGCATCGGTCAGTTGAAGCGCGACGAACTGATCGCCACCGCGCCGCCGATGGCCATCGATCTGATGCGCCGGGTAAAGGCTGCCTTCGATCCGGCGGGCATCATGAATCCTGGTAAGGTTATCTGATCCTTTCACCATCCTGTGGCTGGTGGCATTCCGATAACCATCCCTGAGATCAGCAAAATTTAACCGACTTTCTTAAGCGCGGCGGTAAGGAGCCGGCGCTACTGTTTCCCCATAACGAGGCCGGGAAAACTGGCCCGGAGAGAACCGGACACCGGCTCTCAGGAGACAGACAGGAAGGCGCTCTATGAACGTGAACACTGGACTGAAGCCAGTCTGGGCGGGACGCAACATGCGTCTCGACCCATTCCGCCTGCCGCAGGTGGTGAGCTATGCCACGCGCGACGATTATGGCGACGTAACCTTCACCATCGACCAGCGCGGCGCCGTGATCCGCCGCCTGCTCGAGATGAGCGGCCTGCCGGCGATCATCGTGCTGCCCGCCAATGCATTTCGCGGCGTCGCCGCCCGTGCGATGGAGGATCCGGAAGGCAATGTCACGGTGACCCTGGAACTCCTGCACAACGATCCGATGCTGTCGGTGCCGCTGCTGGTGGCCGACGATCTCGAAGACGTCGCCGCCGACTGGCGCGCCTGGGCCGACGCCTACCGTCTGCCGATGCTGCTGATCGAATCCGATGGCGTCGCCCGCACCCTGGAAGAATCGCTCGGCGCCGCCATCAAGACATTGCCGCCGCGGGAGCGCCGCAAGGGCCGCGTTTCCAATATGCGCCGCCCCCGCTTCCTTGCCCGCCGCAGAGCCGGTGACCTCGGCCTCAGGCTGGTGATCGGCGGCGAGGAGATCATTTCAAGAGACTAGCGTTCTTCTCCCCGTCACTATACGGGGAGAAGTGCCCGGCAGGGCGATGAGAGGCAGCGCTGGCATGATTTTTTGGCCTTAATTGCGTGTGCGCTGGTTCGTCGATGAACCCTCGCCTCGCCTCCAAAGGTCGGCGCTGCCCCTCATCCGGCTGCCGCCACCTTCTCTTCGTATAGAGACGGAGAAGGATAAGCCGCTACACCAGCGGCTTCAGCGTCACCCACAGCGCGCCGCCGATGAGGCCGAGGAAAATCAGCCAGCCGACCTGGTTGTTCGACCGAAACAGCCGCAGGCACTGGTCTGGATCGTCGATATCCAGAACCGCGATCTGCCGCGCCATGTGGGCGCCGGCGGCGATCAATCCCGCCAGTGCCACCACCGGGGCTTGCGCCGAGGCGAAGGCGATGGCGAAGCAGATCAGCGTGCCGCCATAGAGCCCCGCGAGCCATGCCTTGGTGTTGTCGCCGAACAGCCGCGCGGTCGAACGCACGCCGACAATGGCGTCGTCTTCCTTGTCCTGGTGGGCATAGATCGTGTCATAGCCGATCACCCACAGGATCGAACCGATATAGAGCATGATGGCGGGGCCATCGAGATCACCGAACTCGACCGCCCACCCCATCAGCGCGCCCCAGGAAAAGGCGAGGCCGAGAAACAGTTGCGGCCAGTTGGTTATCCGCTTCATGAATGGATAGACGGCGACGATCGCCAGCGAGCAGACGCCGAGCAGAATGGCAAAGCTGTTGAACTGCAGGAGAACCGCCAGGCCGACCAGGGCCTGCAGGACAAGAAACAGCCAGGCCCGCCGGCGCGTGGTCTGACCGGACGGTAGCGGGCGTGAGCGGGTGCGTTCGACCTGGTTATCGATGTCCTGGTCGACAATGTCGTTATAGGTGCACCCGGCGCCACGCATGGCGATGGCGCCAATCAGGAAGAGCACAAGGTACAAGGGCGCCGGCAGCAGCGAGAGCAGCGGGTCGCCTGGGCGCGGATAGGCGCTCGCCGCAAGTGCGGCCGACCACCAGCATGGCCACAAAAGCAATTGCCAGCCGATCGGCCTGTCCCACCGCGCCAGCTGCGCATAGGGCCAGATCGCGCGCGGCAGCACGCGATAGACCCAATGGCGGTTCGGCGCATCGGCGACGCGACCCTGGGCCGCTTTTGACTGGACAGGTTCCATTGGCATGGAGTGGCAGCAGTGGCGGAAACCGTCAAGCGGCAAGCGGAGGAGCGGCGGCCCGCCAACCGTCACGACGCGAAGATGTCGCGTGTGGAAAACCAGATTTTCGCCACCGCGATGAAAGCCAGCGCCGCATTCGACACGCGCTGATGCGTATCGTGGGTGAGAATGATGCGCTGCATGGGCAGCGGATCCGACAGCGGTTTGCAGACGAGGCGCAAGCCGTCATAGCTGCGGTCGCCATGCGGGCGGGTATAGCTGACCGCGACGCCGAAGCCGTTGGCCACCATGCTGCGCTGGAGTTCGAACGAACTTGTTCGCATGTCGGCCACCGGCGACAGGCCACGGCCGCGGAACAGGTCGAGCATATGCTGCCAGCTATGCGGCTGGTCGGTCGTGATCAGCGGGTAGGCGGCCAGATCCGCCAGGCTGACCTCGGGGCGGCCCGCCAACGCATGGCCCGCCGGCAGCAGCGCATGCGGCCGAAGCTCGTGCAACAGGATGCGGGCGAAATGCGACGGCAGGCCGAGATCGTAGCTGAGGCCGAGGTCGACGGTAGCATCCGCCAGGCGTCGCCCGAGCGTCGCGAACGTCTCGTCACGGACGACAACCGCGACCGCTGGATGACGTTCGGAGAAGGCGCGGATGAGGCCCGGCGCGAAGAAGGGCGCCAGATCCTCGAAGCAGCCGAGCACCAGCTCGCCACCGATGGCTGAATTGCCCGAACCCAGGCTCATGAGTTCGTCGGTCTCGGCAAGGACCTGCTTTGCCTTCGCTACCACGACACGGCCGAACGAGGTCAGCGAAACGCCGCTTCCCCGCTGGCGCACAAACAGCTTCTGGCCGAAATCCCTTTCGATGGCGTCGATGGCCACTGAAATCGACGGCTGCGAAATGTTGATCGCCCGCGCCGCGCCGGTAACGCTGCCATGGCGGGCGACGGCAATGAGATAGCGGAGTTGCGTGAGCGTAAGGCTCATAGCCAAAACCTATGTGTCAGATGAGAAGCTATTATTTTACTGAATGAGAGGAGATTGCGATAGTGGCCTCGATCCTGAGAGGAGGACACCATGGCTTCCCAAACCGCAGCGCAGCCAATCGACACCGAAATCATCGATGCGCGGACAATTGCCGACTACCAGCGTGACGGCGCGGTCTGCATCCGCGGCGCCTTCAAGGGCTGGGTCGACACGATTGCCAGCGGCATCGAGCGCAACATGCGGAGCCGCAGCGCCACCGCGTCCGACATCGCTGGCGGCAAGGGCAGCTTCTTCGACGATTACTGCAACTGGGAGCGTATCCCTGAATTCGTCGATGTCGTGCGCAATTCGCCGGCGGCGCAGCTGGCGGCCGCGGTGATGCAGTCGCGCACCGCGCAGTTCTTCCACGACCATGTGCTGGTCAAGGAGCCCGGTACGCAGAAACCGACGCCGTGGCACCAGGACATCCCCTATTATTTTGTCGACGGCCAGCAGACGGTGAGCTTCTGGATCCCCATCGATCCGGTGAAGGAAGCGACGCTGCGCCTGATCGCCGGCTCGCACAAATGGGACAAGATGATCCTGCCGGTACGCTGGCTGGACGATGGCAATTTTTACGCCGCCGAGGGCGATTACCGTCCGGTGCCCGATCCCGACACCGATCCATCGATGAAAGTTATCGAGTGGGAGATGGAGCCGGGCGACGCCATCCTGTTCGACTTCAGGACGGCACACGGCGCGCGCGGCAATATGACCGCGGCCCGGCGCCGGGCGTTGTCGCTGCGCTGGGTCGGCGACGATGCCCATTATGTCGAGCGACCGGGCCGCACCTCGCCGCCCTATCACGGCCATGGCATGCAGCCGGGACAGAAGCTGCGCGAGGATTGGTTTCCGGTGGTCTTTCAGGGCTGAACGAGCGCCGGAATAGGGGCGGCGGTGGCCGGCGCCCTATTCGACAGGGATAACGTTCCCGTGCGCAATCCACCCTGACGCCTTGACCCGTCGCCCAGAGAGCAATAGCGGGTTGTTCTCTCTATGGGATCGGCGGCATCAAGAGGTGGCCATGAACGTTCTTCTTCTCGGCTCCGGCGGCCGCGAACATGCGCTGGCCTGGAAGATCGCCGCTTCGCCGCTGCTGACCAAGCTCTACGCGGCCCCCGGCAATCCGGGCATTGGCAGCGAGGCCGAACTGGTGAAGCTTGATATCACCGATCACGCCGCGGTCGCCGCCTTCTGCCGGGAGAAAAAAATCGATCTCGTCGTGGTCGGCCCGGAAGGGCCGCTCGTCGCCGGCATCGCCGATGATCTGCGCGCCGAAAACATCCGCGTCTTCGGGCCTTCGAAGGCCGCCGCGCGGCTGGAAGGCTCGAAGGGTTTCACCAAGGACCTCTGCGCCCGGTACAACATTCCGACCGCCGCCTATGGCCGGTTCGGCGACCTGGCCTCGGCCAAGGCCTATGTCGAGAAGACAGGCGCGCCGATCGTCATCAAGGCCGACGGGCTCGCAGCCGGCAAGGGTGTCACTGTTGCCATGACGATGGACGAGGCACGGGCGGCACTCGCTTCCTGCTTTGACGGGTCCTTTGGTGCTGCCGGCGCGGAGGTGGTGGTCGAGGAATTCATGACCGGCGAGGAGGCGAGTTTCTTCTGCCTCTGCGACGGCACCACGGCGCTTCCCTTCGGCACCGCGCAGGACCACAAGCGCGTCGGTGATGGCGACGTCGGTCCCAACACCGGCGGCATGGGTGCCTATTCGCCGGCCCCGGTAATGACGCCTGACATGATCGAGCGCACCATGCGCGAGATCATCGAGCCGACGATGCGCGGCATGGCCGAGCTTGGCGCGCCTTTCGCCGGGATTCTGTTCGCCGGACTGATGATCACGGAAAGCGGGCCGAAGCTGATCGAATACAACACCCGCTTCGGCGATCCGGAATGCCAGGTGCTGGTGATGCGGCTCAGGGATGACCTGCTGGTGCTGCTCAATGCCGCGACCGATGGCCAGCTCGCGCATATGTCAGTGCGCTGGCGCGACGAGGCGGCGCTGACCGTCGTGATGGCGGCCAGGGGCTATCCCGGCACACCGGAGAAAGGCTCCGTCATCCGCGGCGTCGAGGACGCCGCCGGTGAAGGCGTCCAGATTTTCCATGCCGGCACCGCAATCAATGGCGGTGCGCTGGTCGCCAATGGCGGCCGTGTGCTCAATGTCACGGCGAGCGGCGCCACGGTCGGAGAGGCGCAGGCGCGGGCCTATGCCGCCCTCGACCGCATCGACTGGCCGGACGGGTTCTGCCGCCGCGACATAGGCTGGCAGGCCGTGGCACGCGAGCAGGCCGGCTGAAGCTCCGACCGGGTGGCGGCTATTGCTGACCTCGGTCGAGGGTTGTCGAAGCGGTGCTGACCGGGTCGGCCGCGGCAAAGGCGGCGTCAAGCTGTTCGGGGGAACGCTGCCCGCCCCGCTTCCAGGCCACATATTGGACAATGCCGAACCCCGGCCGTCGCGGCACCGTCTTCACGACTGGCATGCGGAACCCGTCGCGAAATTTTGACCACCGCGAACCAAGCACGGCGACCATTTCCTCGAAGGTCGGCGGCGTCGCCACATCGGCATAAATGATGGTGGCCTTGCCGGCGAGCGCGGCTTCCCGCGAGAGCGGCACTGGTACGCTGGCAAGATAATCGGCAGGCACGTCGATCAGGCCACCGAAAGGCCATTGCTGGCGCAGAGTGACGGCATCCGTGGGCGCCACGTTGACGTCGATGTTGTCGGGTGTGCCGGCAACCCTGTAGGGGCAACGGAAGCGGCCGCAATTGGCCTGCGCCGAGAACTGCCAGAGCGCGTAGCCCTGCCAGTTGCCCATCGGAAAATGCACGTCGATGTCAGGCTTATAGCGCGCGTACCAAAGCGGCAGCCGCGACAAGAGCCGGTATTTGTAGCGGTTGTCGGCGATATATTGGGCGGTCTTGCCGTTGGTGTAGAGCACCGGGAAGCGGCCGATGCGCCGATGCACCTGGCGGGCGAACTCCTCGGCATCGTCGAGCGACATCCATTGCGAGGGATCGATGCCCTCGATGTCGAGGGCCATGAGGTCGTCCGGTGCGGGGTCGGCGAAATCGAGGAAATTATTGGCCTGTTCGACCGGATTGTCGGGACGCGCGAGATGATAGGCGCCCCATTTCATGCCGAGCGCCTTGGCCACGACCCTGCGTGTCTGGAACAATTCGCGCGTCACCGCGTGGCGTTTCCACAGTGCCTTGCACAGTTTCACGTCAGTGTCGCCGCCGAAACAGAAATAGGGCGGCGGCATGCCGTCGGAAGCCTTGTTGATGAAGGCGACGATGCGCTTGTCGGTGGCAAGCTGGACCCAGTCGATGGAATTGTATTCGTAGGCGTCGATGACGAGCGCGCGGTCAGCGCTCTTCCACGGCTCGGAGAAGTCCGAAGCCTTTGCCGCCGTGCCCAGCACAATCGCTGCCGCGAAAGCGAGAAGCGCCGTGCGGCGAAGGAGGCGCGCCGTCCTTTTCAAAACAGGGAATCCCCGTTGATCAAGGGTAAATCCTGGACCGCTATGGTTAAGAAAATGCTTCTCGGACCCTGGTGCGGGATAAGCTAGCGCCGGCTGAACGGTTGAAATTCGAACGGGTCGGGCGCGGGCTCCTGTTGCAGCGTACCTTCGGCGGCGCGTTTGCGGTGGTGGGCAAGCGAGCATCGCGGCGAGCACAATATGCCGCGATCCGACCAGTAGGCGGCACCATTTCCCAGGTCGCCGTGATAATAGGAAAACCCGGTTGCCCGATAGGGCAAACCGCATTCGATGCAGCGATAGGCGTCAGGTCTGGCAAGCATGAGAATCTTCCGGTCGCTGGTTTTCCGTCGCCGGTCGATTTGGTCCGGCATCTGTCGAATTTAATACAGCCCCGCCTGATTGCAAAATCAGCGTGACAAAATTTGACGTTTACGTAAAAAGGCGATCCGAGACCGCCCAAAGGCGGATGGTTTTGCGGCGGCACTGGCCCTAGGGTCGGCGAGGCCGATGCATAAGGGAGGATCGAGCGGCATGTATCGGGCACCGGTCGAGGATATCGCGTTCACCCTGAAGCATGTGGCCGGCATGAAATCCGCCATCGATGCGGGAGCGTTCGGAGATCTCAGCGAGGATCTGGTCGACGCCGTCCTTGGCGAGGCGGGCCGTTTCGCCTCCGAGGAGGTGGCCCCCCTTTATAAAATCGGCGACGAACATGGCGCCGTGCTCAGCGATGCCGCGGTGACCACGCCGCCGGGCTGGAAGGAACTCTATCGCCGCTGGATCGAAGGCGGCTGGAATGCGCTCTCCGGGCCGGAAGAGTATGGCGGCCAGGCGCTGCCGACCATGCTTGGCGTCGCCGCACTCGAAATGTGGAACTCCGCCGCCATGGCCTTCGGCATCGGCCCGACGCTGACCATGGGCGCGGTCGAGGCGCTCGACAAGCACGCTTCCGAGGAACTCAAGGCGACATATCTGGCAAAGCTCGTCTCCGGCGAATGGATGGGCACGATGAACCTGACCGAGCCGCAGGCCGGATCGGACCTCGCCGCCTTGCGCGCCCGCGCCGAGCCCGCCGGCGACGGCACCTACCGCCTCTTCGGCCAGAAGATATTCATCACTTACGGCGAGCACGATTTCACCGACAACATCATCCATCTGGTGCTGGCGCGGCTTCCCGATGCGCCGGCCGGAACGCGTGGCATCTCGCTGTTCCTGGTGCCGAAATTCCTGGTCGGCGACGATGGCTCGCTCGGCGCGCGCAACGACGTCTTCTGTTCCGGCCTCGAGCACAAGCTCGGCATCCATGCCTCGCCGACCTGCACCATGATCTATGGCGATGGTTTTCAGGGCGCCAGGCCTGGCGCCATCGGCTGGCTGATCGGCGAGGAGAACAAGGGTCTCGCCTGCATGTTCACCATGATGAACAATGCCCGCCTCGCCGTCGGGATGCAGGGCGTCGCGGTCGCGGAAGCAGCGACCCAGAAGGCGATTGCCTATGCCAATGAGCGCCGCCAGGGCAAGGCGGCGGATTACGCCGGCGCCGGCATGGCGCCGATCGTCCACCACCCCGACGTGCAGCGCAATCTCCTGACCATGAAGGCGCTAACCCAGATCGCGCGGTCGATCAGTTATTCCTGTGCCCACGCCATCGACATGGCGCGCGTGTCGTCAGGCGGCGAGGCGGCGCATTGGCGCGACCGTGCAAATTTGCTGACTCCGCTCGCCAAGGCGTTTTCGACCGATGTCGGCGTGGAAGTTGCCTCGCTTGGCGTCCAGGTGCATGGCGGCATGGGCTTCATCGAGGAAACGGGTGCGGCCGCGTACTATCGCGACGCGCGCATCGCGCCGATCTATGAAGGCACCAACGGCATCCAGGCGATCGATCTGGTGACCCGAAAACTGCCGCTTGGCGGCGGCGAGCATGTGCATGGCTACATCGACGAACTGGCCGGTATCGCCAATGCGGTGCGAACGTCGAACCTCGAAGGTTTTGGCCGCACCGCCGACACTCTCGACCAGGCGCTCTCCGATTTGACGCAAGCGACGCGTTTCCTGCAGAAATTGTCGGCCGAGGGCCGGACGGAGGAGGCGCTGGCTGGCGCGACACCGTATCTCCGGCTGATCTCGCTTGCCGCCGGCGGCGCCTATCTGGCGCGGGCTGCTCTTGCCGACCAGGGCCGCATCCCGCTTTGCCGCTTCTTCGCCGAGAACCTGCTTGGCGAAGCCAGCGCTTTGAAGGAGCGCGTCATCGATGGCGCCGATAGCCTGGCTGCTGCCGCCGAGGCACTGATTTCCGCCTGACCTTCACAAGGAAAACACCGTGACAGACCACATCCTCGTCGAGCGCCAGGGCGCCATCCAGATCATCCGCATGAACCGGCCGGACAAGAAGAACGCGCTGACGCGTGCCATGTATGCGAAAATGTCGGCGGCCCTTGCCGAAGGCGACGCCGATCCGGCGGTCCGCGTCCATGTCTTTCTCGGCGTGCGGGGCGCCTTTTCCTCCGGCAACGACCTTGCCGATTTCATGGTCGTGGCCACCGGCGGCGATGGCGGCACCGAAGTCTGGGATTTCCTGATCGCCCTGGCCGGGGTCGAAAAGCCCATCGTGTCCGGCGTCGACGGTATCGCGGTCGGCATCGGCACCACGATCAACCTGCACTGCGACCTGACTTTCGCCACGCCGCGCACCGTGTTTCGGACCCCCTTCGTCGATCTCGGCCTCGTGCCCGAGGCAGGATCGAGCCTTTTGGCGCCCCGCATCCTGGGCCAGCAGGGTGCTTTCGCCCTGCTCGGTCTCGGTGAGGGCTTTTCGGCCGAGCGCGCGAAGGCCGCCGGGCTGATCTACGAGGTGGTCGAGGAAGGTGGGCTGGAGGCTTCGGTGCTTGCAGCGGCCGGCCAGATCGCGGCCAAGCCACCGCAAGCGCCAAGATCGCGCGCGACCTGATGCGTGGTTCACGCGACGATCTGGTTGCCCGCATCGGGATAGAGAGCGAGCATTTCCGCGAGCGGCTGAAATCCGACGAGGCGCGCGCCGCCCTCACGGCATTCATGACCAGGAAAAAGGGCTGATGGTTCGTCAGGGATAGAGCCTGGCCTTGTCCCAGCCGCCTGCCGCGTTGCGTGAAAAGACCACGCGGTCATGCAGCCGGAACGGCCGGTCGTGCCAGAATTCGATCGTCTTCGGCACGATCCGGAAGCCCGACCAATGTTTCGGTCGCGGGATTTCGCCGATGGCATAACGCGCCGTGTATTCTGCGACCGCCTTTTCCAGCGCGAAGCGGCTTTCCAGCGGGCGCGATTGCTTCGACGCCCAGGCGCCGATGCGGCTGCCGCGCGGCCGCGTGGCGTAATAGCTGTCGGCTTCCGCATCGCTGACGAGCTCCACCGGACCGCGAATGCGCACCTGGCGGCGCAGCGATTTCCAATGGAAACACATCGCCGCCTTCATGCTGCCAAGAATCTCCTGGCCCTTGGCGCTCTCGAAATTCGTGTAGAACACAAAGCCGCTTTCATCGAACCCCTTGAGCAGCACCATCCTTACGTCCGGCATGCCCTCGGCATCGACGGTCGCCAATGCCACGCCATTGGCATCGTTGATTTCGCTCTTGCTAGCGTCGTCCAGCCATGCGGCAAAGAGGCGAAACGGCTCGGCCGCCTCGGTAAAGTCACTGCTTGTTAACTCTGTGTCACTCATAGTTTTTCTCAAATTGTCACGAGACCAGGGAGGTTGCCGATTGTCGCGTATCGCGCAAGCTTTTGACAGCAGGCAATGGGGCGTTATCGCTTCAGCCAGCACGAAAGCGGCGATCGTGGCAGTCGCCCTGCCGCTCGCGGCCTGCGGTGCAGGTGGCTTCAGCCTGGAGAAGGCCGAAGTCGACCGCTCGATCCTGACCAGCAGCACATCGGCTTCGCCCAAGCCGGCCGATTCGGATCGCGACTCCGACCAGACGACGATCGGCAATGCGGTATCGTCCGCCGATATCGAGCAACTCGGCGGCCAGGCGGTGCCGTGGGCGAACACCGGCACCGGGTCGCGCGGCTCCATCACCGAACTGGCGGAATTGAAGGAAAGCGGCCAGACCTGCCGCCGCTTCAAGGTTTCGCGCGAAAGCTTTGACGGCGTTGCCATGTTCCAGGGCGAACTCTGTCTTGCCGGTGCCGGCGGCTGGCGCATGCAGGGCTTCAAGGCACTCTGATTTTCCGCCGTTGATATGACGGTCCGCTACTGGAATTTCTTCCTATGCGAGCGCATATAGGGGGCAAGTATGGACTCAACTCATTTCCAGGGCAGGAAGCATGCGCGACCCCTATGAGGTGCTGGGCGTTGCAAAGAACGCATCGGCCAAGGACATAAAATCGGCGTACCGGAAACTCGCCAAGAAGCATCATCCGGACCAGAATCCGAATGATCCCAAGGCGAAGGACCGTTTTGCCGCGGCCAATCAGGCCTATGAGGTCATCGGCGACGAGAAGAACCGTGCGGCTTTCGATCGTGGCGAGATCGACGCCGACGGCAAGCCGCGTTTCCAGGGTTTTGAAGGTGCGGCCGGCGGTGGCGACCCCTTTGCCGGGTTCCGCCGCCAGCAACAGGGCGCCGGAGGCTCGCGATTCGAGTTCCGCTCGGGCCGTCCGGGCGGCGATCCGTTCGACGGCAACAGCGATATCTTCAGCCAGATCTTCGGCGATGCCTTTTCAGGCGCGCGCGGGCCAGGCGCGGGCGACCGCCGCCAGACGGCGACAGCAGCCGACCTGAACGTCACGCTCGACGTCACCATCGAGGAAGCGGCCAATGCCGAGAAGGTGACGGCGATGTTCCCGGATGGCCGCAAGGTTGCGGTCAAGCTGCCGGCCTATGTCGAGGATGGCCAGACCATCCGGCTGAAGGGCCAGGGCGAGCAGGGACCGGGCCAACCCGGCGACGCACTGGTCAAGATCCATATCCGCCGGCATCCGCGTTACCGCATCGAAGGCCGTGACCTGCACGCTGACCTGCCGGTTTCGCTGGCCGATGCGGTGCTGGGCGCCAAGGTGCCGGTCGAGACGCCGACCGGCAGGCTCGCGGTCAACGTTCCCGCCTGGTCGAGCTCGGACAAGGTCCTGCGGCTCAAGGGCAGGGGCTTGCCGGAGAAAGCCGGCGGCCATGGCGATCTCTATGCCCATGTGCGCATCATGCTGCCGGAAGGCGGCGACAGCGCGCTGGAATCGCTGTTGCGCGGCCAAAAAGGCTGATCGAGAGCTTTTGTCCCCCGAACTGTCCGCTTTGAACGCTTGAAGGGGCTGTATGCCTGTGCGATAGGCACTCCACAAAGCAGATATCTTGCGGAGAACACGCATATGGCGGGTGGACAGGGCCTGATGGCCGGCAAGCGCGGCCTGATTCTTGGCGTCGCCAACAACAGGTCGATCGCTTATGGCATTGCCAAAGCCTGCGTCGATCACGGCGCCGAGATAGCGCTGACCTATCAGGGCGAAGCCTTCAAGAAGCGCGTCGAGCCGCTGGCGGCGGAACTGGGCGCCTTTGTCGCCGGCCATTGCGACGTAACCGATCCGGCGAGCCTGGACGAGGTCTTCGCCAATGTCGCCAAGCATTGGGGCAAGCTCGACTTCCTCGTGCACGCCATTGCCTTTTCCGATAAGGACGAGCTGACCGGCCGCTATGTCGAGACGACGCGCGACAATTTCCTGCGCACCATGGACATTTCGGTCTATTCCTTCACCACCATCGCCAAGCGCGCCGAAGCGCTGATGACCGAGGGCGGTTCGCTGCTGACGCTGACCTATTACGGCGCCGAGAAGGTCATGCCGCACTATAACGTCATGGGCGTCGCCAAGGCGGCACTGGAGGCCAGCGTGCGTTATCTCGCTGTCGACCTTGGCGCCAAGAAAATTCGTGTCAATGCCATTTCGGCCGGCCCGATCAAGACGCTTGCCGCCTCCGGCATCGGCGACTTCCGCTACATCCTGAAGTGGAACGAATACAATTCGCCGCTGAAGCAGACGGTCACGCAGGAAGAGGTCGGCGATTCCGGCGTCTATTTCCTGTCCGACCTGTCGCGTGGCGTCACCGGCGAAGTGCACCATGTCGATTCCGGCTACCACGTCGTCGGCATGAAAGCGGTCGACGCACCCGATATTTCGACGGTCAAGGATTAGCTCTCCCCGCCTTTCCTCCGTCCAGGCCCTGGCCCGATCTCCGGAAGAGCTGATGTACCCGCTGGTTTATATCGTGCGCCACGGCCAGACCGCGTGGAATGCCGAGTTCCGGCTTCAGGGCCAGGCCGATACCGATCTCAATGCTCTCGGCCGCGAACAGGCGAGCGCAAACGGGCATCGGCTGGCCGAACTCGTCGGCGCTCCCCAGGAATTCGACTTCGTCGCCAGTCCGATGAGACGCACGCGCGAAACGATGGAACGCATCCGCGCCGCCATGAGGCTCGATCCGCTCGCCTATCGAACCGATATCAGACTGATTGAAGTCAATTTCGGCGATTGGCAGAGTTTTACCTTCGCCGAGCTTGAGAGGCAGTCGCCCGGCGCGAGCCGATCCCGCGCACTGGACAAGTGGAATTTTCAGCCGCCAGGTGAAGGCGCGGAGAGCTACCAGATGCTGCTCGAACGGGTGAAGCCATGGTTCGATGAGCTTCGGGGGCAGACGATTTGCGTGACGCACGGGGGCGTCATGCGCACCCTGTTTCGCTTCGTGCTTGATATGCCCGAGGACGAGGCCGCGAACCTGGAGATACCGCAGGATCGCGTGCTCAAACTTGAAGGCAGGAGCCTGGAGTGGCTTTAGGGACGCCGGTGACGCCAACTCCTAGTTCGTGTCGCTGTCACCCGGCAGCTGCATGTCGGTGACGACGTTTTCGCCATCAGTCACATCGTAAGCAATGACGATGTCCATCCCCGGCTTCAGCGCATCGAGATCGGTTTCGGCGTTCAGCTTGTAGGATTTGCCGTCGTCCAGCGTCAGCGTCAGCGCATCCTTGTCGATCTTCTTGATCAGGCCTTCGGTCTGCCCGGCAAAGGCGGCGGTGGAGAGCAGCAGCGTGGCGGCAACAGCGCCAATCAGGGTACGCATCATCGTCCTCTTTGGTCATTGCGCCGGCCTGGGTGGCGGCGGATCCTCAACGGCGAATGGAGGAGAGCAGAAACCAACCGAATGTGTCAAAACTAAATCCGTCGGATCACAGTTTGACCACTGTGGAAAACGCCAATAGAAGGCTGGCTTCAGCCGGTTTCGATGCCGGGCAGGGCACTTTCCATGTCTCACAACACGTTCGGCCATCTTTTCCGCGTCACCACCTGGGGCGAGAGCCATGGCGCGGCGCTCGGCTGCGTGGTCGATGGTTGTCCGCCGGGTATCCGTTTCACGCGCGATGAAATCCAGGCCGAACTCGACAAGCGCCGCCCGGGCCAGTCCCGCTTCGTCACGCAGCGCCGCGAGCCGGACGAGGTGAAGATCCTCTCAGGCTTCGTCTTGGACGAGGACGGAGAGACGATGATCACCACCGGCACGCCGGTGTCGATGCTGATCGAGAATGTCGACCAGCGCTCCAAGGACTATGGCGAGATCGCCCGCCAGTACCGGCCCGGGCATGCCGACTACACCTATGACGTCAAATACGGCATACGCGACTATCGCGGCGGCGGCCGCTCCTCGGCGCGCGAGACCGCTGCCAGGGTCGCTGCCGGCGCGCTCGCCCGCAAGGTGGTGCCGGGCATGGTGGTGCGCGGCGCGCTCGTGTCGATGGGCGAAAAGTCCATCGACCGCGCCAACTGGAACTGGAATTTCATCGGCGATGCCGAGAACCCGTTCTTCACCCCCGATCCGGCTTCGGTTCCTGTTTTTACGCGGTATCTGGACGGCATCCGCAAGGCCGGTTCCTCCGTTGGCGCGGTGATCGAGATCGTCGCCGACGGTGTGCCCGCCGGCCTCGGCGCGCCGATCTACGCCAAGCTCGACCAGGACCTCGCGTCCGGCTTGATGTCGATCAACGCCGTCAAGGGCGTCGAGATCGGCAATGGTTTCGAGGCCGCCCGCATCACCGGCGAACAGAATGCCGACGAGATGCGCATGGGCAATGACGGCAAGCCGGTGTTCCTGTCCAACAATGCCGGCGGCATCCTGGGCGGCATCTCGACGGGCCAGGCGATCGTCGCCCGTTTTGCGGTGAAGCCGACTTCGTCGATCCTGACGCCGCGCAAATCGATCGACAAGGACGGCAGGGATGTCGAAGTGATGACCAAGGGTCGCCACGATCCTTGCGTCGGCATCCGAGCCGTGCCGATCGGCGAGGCCATGGTTGCCTGCGCCATTGCCGACCACTATCTGCGGCACAGAGGACAGACGGGGAAGGGAGGGGAATAGGGCCGTAGGGCAGTAGGGCAGTAGGTTACGCAGCCAGCCGAAACAGCCAGGATTTTCCTTTCCCCTACTGCCTTACTGCCCTATTCCCCTACTGCCCTGCGAGCAAAGCGAGCGTTCCATGCCTTATGACCAGAAGAAGATCGTCGAAGCCATCCGCGCCTTCGAACGCGGCGAGATCGTCGTCGTCATGGACGATGACGGGCGCGAGAACGAGGGCGACCTGATCGTCGCGGCCGTCCATTGCACGCCGGAGAAGATGGCCTTCATCGTGCGCAACACGTCGGGCATCGTCTGCACGCCGATGCCGCGCGAGGAGGCTAAGCGGCTGAACCTCGCGCCGATGGTGGCCGACAATGATTCGGCTCACACCACCGCCTTCACCGTCAGCGTCGACTTCAAGCATGGCACGACGACAGGCATTTCGGCCGACGACCGCACGCTGACCGTGCGTAACCTCGCCAACGGCAATGTCGGCGCCTCCGATTTCGTCCGCCCTGGCCACATCTTCCCGCTCATCGCGCGCGAGGGCGGCGTCTTGATGCGCTCGGGTCATACCGAGGCGGCGGTCGATTTGTGCAAGCTTGCCGGCCTGCCGCCGATCGGCGTGATCTCGGAACTGGTCAACGACGACGGCACCGTCAAGCGCGGCCCGCAGGTCGCGGCCTTCGCGGAGGAGCATGGCCTCAAGCAGGTATCGGTTGCCGACCTCATCGCTTACCGGCAGCGCAAGGAGACCCTGGTCGAGCGCGTCGCTTGCTCCGACATCGAGACGCTGGGTGGCAAGGCGCAGGTCTTCACCTACACGCTGCCCTGGGACACAATGCATCACGTCGCCATCGTCTTCGGCGACATCCGCGACGGCGAGGAGGTGCCGGTGCGGCTGCATTCGGAGGATGTGGTAACCGACGTGTTCGGCACCAGCCACCGGCTCGACGGCATCATGAAGGCGATGGGCGAGCGCAGGCGCGGCGTCATCGTCTATCTCAGGGAAGGCTCGGTCGGCGTTGCCCACCAGGAGCGCAACCGGCCGGCGCCAGGCGACCGCGAGGACCATGAAGAGGCGCGCCGGCGCGAGAGCGAATGGCGCGAGATCGGCCTTGGCGCCCAGATCCTGAAGGACCTCGGCATTTCCTCGATCAACCTGATCGCCTCGCGCGAACGCCACTATGTCGGCCTTGAGGGTTTTGGCATTCACATCGCCAAGACCGAGATCCTCTGAGCTCGACAAACCCTGCCTGTCACTCGGCCGGGATTGCCGCCTCGCATCCTTCCAACTCGCATTCGTGGGTGGCGAGGCTGCGCTGGCCGAGCAGCACCGTGATCAGCGCGATAGCGCCTGACGTCACCGAGACCCAGAATCCGTTCTGGGCGCCGAATGCATCCACCACGGCGCCGGCGGCGAAGGAGCCCAGCGCCATGCCGATGCCGATCCCGGTGGTTACCCAGGTGATGCCTTCGGTCAGCATCGCTTCCGGGACATGCCGCTCGATCAGGCCGAAGGCGGTGATGAAGGTCGGCGAGATCGCCACGCCACTGATGAAGACAGTCAGCGCGAGCGCTGGCACGGTGCTGGCGGTAAGCGGCAGCAGTGTGCCGAGCGCGACCAAGGCAACCGCGATGGCGAGCTGGCGCTGCAGCGGTGCTTTCAGGTTGAGCGCGCCGATGATGATGCCGAGCACGAAGGAGCCCAGCGCATAGACGCCGATGACGAGACTGGCAGTGCCCGGCTGGCCGAGTTCCTTGGTGATCGCCACCGTGCTCACCTCCGTCGTCGCGAAGGTCGCGCCGATGAAGATCATGGCGAAGGTGATGATTTGAACCGGCCCCAGGCGGATTGCCGAGCCGCTGGAGCCATGGTCCACCGGCCGCACTTGCGGCTCGGTCGAACGCTGCAGAATGAAGGCTATCGAGCCCAAGGCGAGGAACAGCGTGCTGACGAGCACGCCCGCTTCCGGGAACAGCGCGGCGCTGAGGCCCACAGATAGCGATGCGCCGGCGATATAGACCAGTTCGTCCGCCGCCGACTCGAAGGCGAAGGCGGTGTTCATCTCGGACCGGCCCCGGAAAATCTCGGTCCAGCGCGCCCGCACCATGGCCGGCATGCTTGGCATTGCCGCGGCCAGCAGCGCCGACGCGAACAGCGTCCATACCGGCCAGTCTTGATTGGCCGATGCGATCAGGGCCGCGAATGCGAGCACGGAGATGATGGTGGTGGGTACGACAACCCGCGTCTGGCCGAGGCGGTCGACCAACCTCGATATTTGCGGCGCCAGGAAGGCATTGGCCAAGGCGAATGTCGCCGAAACCGCACCCGCCAGCCAGTATTCGCCACGCGTCTGCGACAGCATCGCCACGATGCCGATCGGCGCCATGGCGATCGGCAGGCGCGCCATGAAGCCGGCGGCGGCAAAGCCCGTGGCTCCGGGAGCGCGAAAGATTTCCGAATAGGGGTTTTGCATGATCCTGTTCCTCGACAAGGGGCGATTCGACAATTACATACGAGACGTATAAGTGTTAAATAGAGCATACGTCGCGTATGTCAATTGGCGTACGGAGCGTATGTAAGTAAGGCCAGAAGCATGCATCGACCGCGCAAGGAGATGATCGCCGAGACACGCGCCAAGCTGATCGCCGCAGCGCGCCAGGCTTTCGGCACCATCGGCTATGCCGAAGCGTCGATGGATGATTTCACCGCGTCGGCCGGGCTGACGCGCGGCGCCCTTTATCATCACTTCGGCGACAAGAAGGGACTGCTTGAGGCGGTTATCGCCGAAATCGACGCGGAAATGGCGGCCCGGGTGAATGAGGTCGCGTCGCGGGCGCCGACCCGCTGGCAGCATTTCGTCGACGAATGCACCACCTATATCGAAATGGCACTGGAGCCGGAAATCCAGCGCATCATGTTCCGGGATGGTCCGGCTGTGCTGGGCGATCCGGCACTGTGGTCGAATGCCAATGCCTGCGTCGGTTCAATGACCGATCATCTGACAGCGCTGCAGCGGGAAGGGGTGGTCGTCCCCGGCGTCGACCCGGAGTCGGCAGCGCGGCTGATCAATGGGGCGAGCAGCCAGGCCGCGCAGCGCATCGCCAATTCGCAAGATCCCGAAACGACATCGAAGATGGTGGTGGCCGCGTTCAAGCAATTGCTCGAAGGCCTGCTGAAAAAGCCGGAAGCGCTTTCAAGATGAACCACCATGGCAGTCCCGCCACTGCCTGCAATTGACAATAGCCGGTTTGAGCGCATCCTCCGCAGCCATCTCTGAGGGGAGATTCGGGGCATGTGGGATTTCGATATCGGCAGGTCGGTGTCCATCATGATGCGGACCTGGCCTTTCATTGTCTTTCGCATGATCATCTATTTTGGGATCACCCTGGCCTACATCGTGGCCACCGGCACCGGCGCCTCCGTCGGCTATGGCGTCGGCCATATTTCCACCGATCCCGACGGACCATTGTCTTTTGCGATGTGGGGCGGCGTGGTCGGTTTCGGCATCGTCTCGATCGCCGTCTACTGGATCCGCGAATACATCCTCTACGTCGTTAAGGCGGGCCATATCGCCGTCATGGTGCATCTGATCGACGGCCATGATATTCCCAACGGCCAGAACCAGATCGCCTACGCGAAAGAGGTCGTGACCGAGCGTTTTGCCGAGGCCAACATCCTTTTCGTCGTCGACCAATTGGTCAAGGGCGCCATACGCGCCATCACCGGCCTGCTCGGCGGCATCGCGGCCTTCCTGCCCATTCCTGGCCTGAGCGGCCTGGTTTCGTTCCTCAACACGGTGATTCGCCTGTCGCTGACCTATGTCGACGAGATCATTCTCGGCTACAACATCCGCATCAGTTCGTCCTCGCCGTTCGAAACCGCGCGCCAAGGCGTTGTGCTCTACGCCCAGAACGGCAAGACCATGGTCAAGAATCCCGTCTGGCTAGGGGGCATCATGTGGGGCGTGTCGTTCGTGATTTTCCTGCTGATGCTGGCTCCGGCAGCCGCTATTCTTTACGTCATCCCCGGGCAGCTCGCCGGCTGGGCTTTCGTGCTGGCAATCGTCTTTGCCTGGGCTTTCAAGGCGGCCTTCATTGAGCCGTTCGCCATTGCCTGCCTGATGCAGGTCTATTTCAAGACCATCGAGGGTCAGGTGCCCGATGCCGCCTGGGACGCCAGGCTGGCCGAAGCCTCGTCGAAGTTCAGGGAACTCAAGGACAAGGCGCTCTCCACTTTCGGCGGTTCGCGCTGGGGCACTGCCGGCGCGACGAGCTGATCAACCGGCCTCGCCGGCGCACCGGCGACGGTGCCGAGGCGCGCCACTGCTGATTTGAGCGGCGCTTCGCCTTGTCCGCGAAAAGTCTCGCTCATGATAAGCTCGGGCAACGGCAGCCGCCGGCCCCAGCCGTGTGTTTCGAGATCCGGCTTCGGTGCGAATTCGGAAACGCGGCCGACGCAGAGATAGGCGATCGGTGTCACCTGATCGGGAATAGCCAGCAGGCTTTTCAGCGCTTGCGCCTCGATGATGCTGACCCAGCCGACGCCAACGCCCTCGGCGCGTGCCGCCAGCCAGAAATTCTGCACCGCGCAGACCGTGCTGTAGAGATCCATCTCCGGATTGTGCCAGCGCCCCAGCGGCGAGCCTTTCGAGCGTTCGCGGTCGCAGGTGATGCAGATGTTGAGAGCGCTTTCGCAAATGCCTTCGAGCTTGAGCTTGCGGTAGAGCGCCTGCCGTTCTGCCTCGATTTCAGGCAGTTCCCGTTCTCGCGCGGCCAGGAACAGGTCGCGCACTTCCGCCCGCCGCGCGGCATCGCGAATGACGATGAAATTCCAGGGTTGCATGAAGCCGACCGATGGCGCGTGGTGGGCGGCAAGCAGCAGCCGCGCCAGCACCTCGTCGTCGATGGCCTCCGATGTAAAATGGCTGCGGACGTCGCGCCGCGTGAAGATGGCGCGGTAAACAGCGTCGCGCGCAATCTGGTCAAATCCATCGCCCATTGGAGTGGTCATAGCTTCCGGCATCGCTTGTCCCCTTGCGATTGCAACCGATGTCATCCGCCTGACCATGCGGATGACGATGCCTGCCAGGCCGGTCTTCTGGCTCGGGATCAACCCGCGTCCGGTGCCTTCCCGTCATCGACAGTGGCATTTACCGGCGCGGTCCCCCTCACAGCGTTGGGCACGCCACGGAGTTCAACCGTGTTCCCGATTCTCCCGCCAGGGCATTTGCAGCCAAGTGGAATCACTTGGCGTCGCAGAATGCGGCTAAAACAAACAGACCGGCAGGCACCAGGCAGTAGCGGCAGTCTTACTCCGAAGGGCCGGCGACGCCAATGCCCGCAGCGACATCAATGGACGCAGGTTCGATTTTCCCCAGCGATCAAGCCGCGACGCATGGCCATCACGGCGCCGGGGCACTAGATAGAGGGCATGGCCACCCGTCTCTACACGCACCCGATCTTTCTCGAACACATCACCCCGCCCGGTCACCCTGAGCGGCCCGACCGCCTGCGCGCCATCGAGCGCGTGCTCGACGACGAAGCTTTTGCCGCGCTTGACCGCGTCGAGGCACCGCAAGGCGACGAGGCGACCATCCTCTACGCGCATCCCGCCGATTTCGTCGCGCGTGTCCGCGCCGCCATCCCCGACGAAGGCATTGCCCGCATCGACGCCGACACCACCGCCAGCCCGAAAAGCTGGCAGGCGGTGATTACGGCGATCGGTGCCGCCAATGCCGCCGTCGACGACGTCTTTGCGGGCCGCGCCGACAACGTCTTCGTCGCCGCCCGCCCGCCCGGCCACCATGCCGAAAAGACCACGGCCATGGGCTTCTGCTTCTTCAACACGGCGGCAATCGCAGCGCGCCATGCGCAGAGGAAGCATGGCGCCGAGCGTGTCGCCGTCGTCGACTGGGACGTGCATCACGGCAACGGCACCCAGGATATTTTTTGGGACGATCCCTCGGTGCTCTATTGCTCGACGCACCAGATGCCGCTTTATCCCGGCACGGGCGCGAAGAGTGAGACCGGCGCCGGCAACATCGTCAATGCGCCGCTGGCGCCTCGGACGGGCAGCGAGGTGTTTCGCGATGCGTTCCTGTCGCGCGTGCTGCCGGCACTCGACAATTTCGCGCCGGATCTGATTATCGTTTCGGCCGGCTTCGACGCGCACCATCGCGACCCGCTGGCGGAAATCAATCTGACCGAAGACGATTTCGACTGGGCGACCGGCCAGCTGATGCAGCGCGCCGCAATCCACGGCGGCAACCGGCTCGTCAGCCTGCTCGAGGGCGGCTACGATCTGCAGGGATTGGCATTTTCGGTCGCCGCCCATGTCGGGCGACTGATGAAAGGATGAATGATGACCGGTGAGATCAACGAAGACGTCAAGGCGATGAGCTTTGAACAGGCACTCGACGCACTGGAGAAGATCGTCGATGATCTGGAGCGTGGCGACGTGCCGCTCGACCAGTCGATCCGGATTTACGAGCGGGGCGAGGCGCTGAAGGTCCATTGCGACCGGCTGCTGAAGGCCGCCGAGGACAAGGTCGAGAAGATCAGGCTGTCGCGCGACGGCAAGCCGGTTGGAACCGAGCCGCTCGACGCGGACTGAGGTCCGGAGCAGCCTACCGGTTTTTGGACACGATCATCATTGAGGATACAGTTCGTCCCGATTGAAACGGACAAGAGGAGCTACGGAAGCGATGTGCAGAAACATCAAGACCCTGTTCAATTTTGATCCGCCGGCAACCAACGACGAAGTCCGCGACGCGGCACTGCAGTTTGTCCGCAAGCTGAGCGGCACAACGCGGCCTTCTGCCAAGAACCAGCATGCGTTCGATCATGCCGTCGAAGCCATCGCGGCATCCGCACGCGAATTGCTCGATTCCCTCGAAACCCACCAGCATCCGCGCAATCGCGAAGAGGTGGCGGCCAAATTAAAAGCAAAAGCGGCGATCCGGTTCGCCTGATATGCCCAAGCGCCCATTAACCGCTGACGAGGAGAGTTCATGAGCTTCTTCCCCGGCAAGGACCCTGAGGCCGGCGATGCCTTCGCCAGCGACCAGATCGAGTTGATGGTTATCCCCAACGCCAAGGACATTGGCGGTTTCGAGGTGCGTCGCGCCTTGCCGACAGCCAAGCGGCGCCTGGTCGGGCCGTTCATCTTCTTCGATCGAATGGGCCCCGCGATCATGCGTGCCGGCCAGGCGCTCGATGTCCGTCCCCACCCGCATATCGGCCTGTCGACCGTGACCTATCTGTTCGACGGCAAGATCAGGCACCGCGATTCGCTCGGCACCGAAATGGTCATTCAACCCGGCGACGTGAACCTGATGACGGCCGGTCGCGGCATCGTCCACTCCGAACGCACGCCGCAGGAATTGCGCGGCGCGCCGATGTCGATCTCCGGCCTGCAGACCTGGTTGGCTCTGCCGGACGGCAAGGAAGAGGTGGCACCGGTGTTCGAGAACACAGCGGCGCTGCGGCTTCCCGAAATCGACGCCGAAGGCGTCAGCGGCCGCGTCGTCATCGGCGATTTCCAGGGGTTGCGGTCTCCGGTGCGGGCCGATTCCGAAACACTCTATGCAGATTTGCGGCTGGCGCCTGGCGCCAGCGTCAAAATCCCGCGCGATGCCGAGGAGCGCGCCATCTACACGCTGGAGGGCGAGGTTTCGATTTCGGGTGATGCCTTTCCAGCGGAACGGCTGCTGGTGTTCCGGCCCGGCGACGAGATCATCATATCGTCATCGATGGGTGCGCATTTCATGCTGTTCGGCGGCGCGTCTCTCGGTTCGAAGCGCTACATCTGGTGGAATTTCGTTTCCTCGTCCAAGGAGCGCATCGAGCAGGCCAAGCAGGAATGGAAGACCGGCCGCTTCGATATCGTTCCTGGCGATGAGAAAGAATTCATCCCGCTGCCGGAAGGCTGAGAAGATCGTGAGGGGCTGACCGTCCGCGTCAGCGACACGCATTTACTTTCGCCGGCCGGCGGCCTATCCGCCGATGAACAGAAAGTCTGGGCCCAACGTGAACGCAACGCCGCATACGCCGCTTCTCGATAGGGTTCGCGTCCCGGCCGACCTGCGCACGCTGGCCGAGAGCGACTTGCCGCAACTGGCATCAGAGCTTCGCCTCGAACTGATCGACGCGGTGTCGCGCACCGGCGGCCATCTCGGAGCCGGGCTGGGCGTGGTCGAACTGACCGTGGCGCTGCACTATGTCTTCAACACACCCGATGACCGGCTGATCTGGGATGTCGGCCACCAGGCCTATCCACACAAGATACTGACCGGCCGTCGCGACCGCATCCGCACCTTGCGCCAGGAAGGCGGGTTGTCGGGCTTCACCCGCCGAGCCGAGAGCGAATACGACCCGTTCGGCGCCGCCCACTCCTCGACATCGATATCGGCCGGCCTCGGCATGGCCGCCGCCCGCGACCTCTCAGGCGGGCGCAACAATGTCATCTCCGTCATCGGCGACGGCGCCATGTCGGCCGGCATGGCTTATGAGGCGATGAACAATGCCGGCGCGCTCGATGCGCGCCTCATCGTCATCCTCAACGACAATGACATGTCGATCGCCCCGCCAACCGGCGCCATGAGCGCCTATCTGGCGCGTCTGGCTTCCGGCAAGGCCTATGTCGGCCTGCGCGACTTTGGCAAGAAGCTGACCTCCTATCTAGGCAAGCGGGCCGATCGAGCCATCACCCGCGCGGTCGAGCATGCGCGCGGTTACGTCACCGGCGGCACCTTGTTCGAGGAACTCGGCTTCTATCACATCGGCCCGATTGACGGTCACAATCTGGAGCATCTCATCCCGGTCCTGAAAAATGTCCGTGACAACGGCAAGGGTCCGGTGCTGATCCATGTCGTCACCCAGAAGGGCAAGGGCTACGCGCCGGCGGAAGCGGCCGCCGACAAGTATCATGGCGTCAACAAATTCGACGTCATCACCGGCGCACAGGCCAAGGCGCCGGCCAATGCACCGGCCTACACCAAGGTGTTTGCCGAAAGCCTGATCCAGGAGGGCCGCGAGGACGACCGCATCGTCGCCGTCACCGCCGCCATGCCGGGCGGCACCGGCCTCGACCTGTTCGGCGAGGTGTTTCCGTCAAGGACTTTCGACGTCGGCATTGCCGAGCAGCATGCGGTGACCTTCGCCGCCGGCCTGGCGACGGAAGGCTACAAGCCCTTCGCCGCGATCTATTCGACCTTCCTGCAGCGTGCCTACGATCAGGTCGTCCATGACGTCGCGATCCAGAAACTGCCGGTGCGTTTCCCCATCGATCGCGCCGGCTTTGTCGGCGCCGACGGTGCCACCCATTGCGGCGCGTTCGACACCACCTTCCTGGCAAGCCTGCCGGGCTTTGTCGTAATGGCCGCGGCCGACGAGGCGGAATTGCGTCACATGGTGCGCACCGCCGCCAGCTATGACGACGGGCCGATCGCCTTCCGCTATCCGCGCGGCAACGGCGTCGGCGTCGACATGCCCGAGCGCGGCTCTGTTCTGGAGATCGGCAAAGGCCGCGTCGTCCGGGAAGGCAGCAAGGTTGCCCTCCTGTCCTTCGGCACAAGGCTGCAGGATTGCCTCATCGCGGCCGAGGAACTCGGCGCGGCCGGGCTTTCCACCACGGTCGCCGATGCCCGTTTCGCCAAGCCGCTCGACCAGGATCTGATCCGGCGGCTGGCCCGCTCGCATGAGGTTCTGGTGACGGTGGAGGAGGGCGCAATTGGCGGCTTCGCCAGCCATGTGCTGCAATTCCTCGCCCATGAAGGACTGCTCGAAAGCGGCCTGAAGGTACGCCCGCTGGTGCTGCCGGATGACTTCACCGACCACGCCAAGCCAGAGAAGATGTATGCCGATGCTGGCCTCGACGTCGCCGGAATCGTGCGCACCGTATTCACCGCGCTCGGTCATACGGTCCGCGCCCAGCGCGCCTGAATCAAAACCTCAACAGCTTGAATCAGTTTGCCGGCTCGATTTTATAAGGCATTGTTAACGTTGCCGTTTGGCGTTTTGCTTACCCTGTCCCTTGGCCGTTTTTCAACGCCGCCCTGCTAGATCACAGCCAGGCAGGGAGACAACGAGAATGAAGACGCTTCTGTGCGGCGCGGCCTTCTTGGCGGTGATGGTCGTACCGGCTGCCGCCGAAACGCCCTACGACCGCAATCTCGAAAAGGCGGCGATAGGCATTGTCGCCGGCAAGATGGGCGATATCCGCGGCGGCTTTTCCTACAAGCAAATTCCGCAGCTTGTGGTGCCGCCGGATCCTTCGCCTGTATCACCTGTTGCGACCGGGCATGCGCGTGAGCAGGCTTCAGGCGGTCGAGACGACGGTTTGTCTCCAGCCATCGAGCGCCAGGCTCCGCGAACCATCTTCTAAAACCACATGTCGCGTACGCAGCGGCCGTCGCGCGGCAGATCGTCGTACGTGTCGAGACCATCGAAATGGTCGATCGGCAGATCGGCGACGGCCTCGGGGGGCGCCAGCCGGACATTGACGGCCATGCGTCTTCGACCCGAGGCGCTGGCGCGCAGTCCGCGCCAGCCGAGCACGCAGGCGCAACGCGGGCAGAACAGGATCTCGAGCGACGGGTCTTCCTGTCCGGCGCGCGTATAGCTGCCCATTGGCCCCGAAACGCGAATGCGTTCGTCGACATAATCATAGGCCCAGAGCGTGCCATAGCGGCGGCAAAGCGTGCAGTTGCAGGCCGTCACCGGGCCGGGGTCGCCCTCCAGCGTCCAGTGGGCGGCGCCACAGTGGCAGGTTCCCGTCAGCATTCGTTCTCCTTCGAGTTGCGACAAACAGAGGGCTCTTCGTGACCAATATTCTGCCGGACCCGGCATGATGGGCGCAAGCCGCAGCCTGGTTCGATGCACCAGCCGCTCTCGTAGGATCACTTTGGTCCATCTAATGTCCTTGCCTTCACCGCGGGCTTTCGTCAGAGAAGGCCGATGAACTCGCCTCTGCCAGCCAGCACACGCCAGCGGCTCGACGACCTGCTCGTCCAGCGCGGGCTGTTTGCCAGCCGCTCGCGCGCCCGCGACGCGGTGGAGCGCGGCACGGTGACGGTCGACGGCGCCATAGCCCGCAAGCCCGGCCAGAACGTTTCGCCGCAATGCGTTGTCGCCATCGACGATCCGGCGCAAACCTATGTCTCGCGCGCCGCGCTCAAGCTGATCGCCGGGCTCGACCATTTCAGCCTCGACCCGGCCGGTCGCGAGGCCCTCGACATCGGCGCCTCGACCGGCGGTTTCACCCAGGTGCTGCTCGAACGCGGCGCGTCCCATGTCACGGCAATCGATGTCGGGCATGGCCAGATGCATCCTGATGTCGGTGGTGATCCGCGCGTGACCGTGATCGAGGGCCTGAACGCGCGCGATCTCACCGTTGCCGATCTTGCCGGCCGCAATCCGGATTTCATCGTTTCCGACGTCAGTTTCATCTCGGTGAAACTGGCGCTGCCGCCGGCACTCGCCATTGCCAATCCCGGCGCCGGTGCGATCTTTCTGGTCAAGCCGCAATTCGAGGCCGGTCGCGAGGCGATCGGCAAGGGCGGTTTGTTGAAGGATCCCTTCGATGCCGCCCGTGTCGCGGGCCTGCTGCAGGATTGGCTGGATGCCGTTCCCGGCTGGCGCTCGCTTGGCCTGCATCTGTCGCCGATCGAAGGTGGCGACGGCAATCGCGAATTCCTGCTCGGTGGGATCAAGGACCGATGAGCGTACGCTTCACAATACGAAAGCTCGGATCGCAGGGCGACGGCATCGCCGAAACCGAGAGCGGCGATCTGTTCATTCCCTTCACGCTGCCAGGCGAGATCGTCACCGCCGCGCGCGAGCGGGATCGCGCCACGCTGATGGCGGTGCTGGAAGCCTCTCCGCTGCGCGTCGAACCAGCCTGCCGCCATTTCACCGAATGCGGCGGCTGTGCCCTCCAGCATTTCGAGACCGAAGCCTATCGCCGATGGAAACGCGAAAAGGTGGTGCACGCATTGAAGGGCAAGGGCATCGAGTGCGAGATTGGCGAACTGGTCGCCTGCGCGCCGCAGTCGCGCCGCCGCGTCGTGCTTGCCGCCCGGCGCACGGACGCAGGCATGCTGCTCGGCTTCAATCGCCATCTGTCGCCCGAGATCATCTCCATATCCGAATGCCCGATCTCACTGCCCGAGATCGTCGCGGCACTCGGCCAGCTGAGGGCGCTGGCCGAATTGATATGCGCCACCACCAAATCGTTCCGGATGGCGGTCACCGTTACGGGTTCCGGTCTCGACATCGCGGTGCACGAGTCAGGCAAGCTCGGCGAACACCAGCGCCGTATCGCCTCCAACTTCGTCATTGCGCAAGGCTTTGCCAGGCTGTCCATCGATGACGAGATCGTCATCGAACCAAGGAAGCCCGTGGTCATGTTCGGCAGTGTTGCGGTCGCCGTGCCGCCCGGCGCCTTTCTGCAGGCGACGGAGGCCGCCGAACGGACCATGGCCGAGATCGTCGGCGGACATCTGAAGCGTGCAAAAAAAATTGCCGATCTCTTTGCCGGTTGCGGCAGCTTTGCCTTGCGGCTGGCGACGAAATCGGAAGTCCATGCGGTCGAAGGCGACGCGGCTGCGCTTTCGGCGCTCGACCGGGGATCACGTTTCGCGACCGGCCTCAAGCGGGTGACGGGCGAACGACGCGACCTGTTTCGCCGGCCACTGACCTTCAAGGAGTTGAACGCCTTCGACGGCCTTGTCTTCGATCCGCCGCGCGCCGGCGCCGAAGATCAGTCGAAGCAGATCGCCCGCTCGGATGTTCCATACGTTGCCGCGGTGTCCTGCAACCCGGTGACGCTGGCCCGCGACCTGCGCATTCTCATCGACGGCGGCTATACCCTGAACAGCGTGATGCCAATCGATCAGTTCCTGTGGTCGCCACATGTCGAGGCGGTCGCCTTGCTGGAGAAACCGAGGAAGCGCCGGTAGGCTGGTCCCGGTTCGGCTGTCGCGCGGACAGAACGCGATCACTTTTTCTTGAAATCGCCGGTTAGGCCGCACTCGATCCCACCTGCCAAGATCGCGCCGCAAAGCCGCCTCTTTGCGCCCATCTAGTCCAGATTCGCTGGAGGACGGGAAGGCCTCGACAGCGTCGGTTGCTCCTATCCATGGTGGCCTGAAATGCGGATGCTTCGGAAATTCCTCGGTTTATTCGTCCTCCTGCTTGTCGTCGCCGCCTCTGCGACGGGCGCACTCGCGCAACAGCAAAAACGTCTCGCTTTCGTCATCGGCAACGCTGCCTATCCGTCCGGCGCGCTGGTGACACCCGCCAACGACGCCGGACTGATCGGGCAGACCTTGCAGGCTGCCGGTTTCGACGTGGTCGGCGCGCGTGATGTGGATCAGGAATCGCTGCGCGGCGCGCTGCGCGACTTCCTCGGCAAGGTCTCTGCCGCCGGACCCGACGCGGTCGTCTTCGTCTACCTCGCCGGCCAAGGTGTGCAGTTCGAAGGCGAGAACTACTTCTTGCCGGTCGATGCCCAGATCGCCAAT
This sequence comes from Mesorhizobium sp. BR115XR7A, assembly GCF_020165315.1. Taxonomy (NCBI): domain Bacteria; kingdom Pseudomonadati; phylum Pseudomonadota; class Alphaproteobacteria; order Hyphomicrobiales; family Phyllobacteriaceae; genus Mesorhizobium; species Mesorhizobium sp. BR115XR7A. Next base: position 43,749 of record NZ_JAIUHW010000004.1, on the reverse strand, counting down.
CCAGCCGACGTCCCGCTCCAGGCGATGCGGCTCTCCGATGTCACCAAGTCGCTGGCTGGGCTGCCGACGAAGGTCAACATCGTTGTGCTCGACGCGTCACGACCCAACGCATTGCCGCCGACGAACCAGCCGCTGGCCGGCGGTCTCGCACTGGTCGACCCCGACCCGAACATGCTGATCGCCTTCAACGCCGCGCCGGGAACCGTAGCGCCGGAAGGCAAGGGCCCGTACGGTGCCTATGCCCAGGCGCTCGCCGAGATGATGCGCGACGGTGGCCTGTCGCTTGACAATGTGTTCGACCGCACGCGCCTGCGCGTCAATGAAGTAACGCAAGGGGCCGAAGTGCCGTGGAACGCCTCGAAGATCAGCGCGCCTTTCGTCTTCTTCGATCGTGCCCCGGATGCGCCCGCGCCGAAGGTTTCGGAGGCTGAATCCCAGGCGAACCGGACCAGGGAAATCCGCGACTTCGATGCCCACGACGCTTACGTAGCGGCGCTCGATCGCGACACGCTGCGCGGTTATGAGGATTTCGTCGGCGCCTATCCGCGCGATCCGATGGCCAAGCGCGTGCGCGCAATCATCGCGGCGCGGCGGGAGGCGATCACTTGGCGCGAAACCTGGCTTCGGGACACGCCGGAAGCTTACTGGTCCTATCTCCGGCGCTATCCGCATGGCCCACATGCCTGGGATGCCCGCCGCCGGCTTGAGCATTTTGAGGCGGCCCTGGAGCCCCCGGAGGACTTCGCCGTCTACGCCTATGATGTGCCACCGCCGCCGGAGGAGGAAATCGTCTACGTCGACCGTCCCGTACTTTATTTCGACGACCCCGATTTCGATTTCGATCCGCCGCCACCGATCGCGGTGATCTTTTTGCCGCCGCCGCCGCCGGATTTCGTCGCGTTGCCACCACCACCCCCGCCGGCCGGAATCTTCCTTTTGCCGACGCCGGCCTTCGTGCCCGTGCCGGTGTGGGTCAACCCGCCGCATAATATCTTCCCACCGCCGGACAATGTCATCTTCAACAACATCCACAACACCACGATCATCAACAACACGACCATCAACGAGAACAACAATCAGGGCGGCGGCCTCACTACCGGCCAGAAACTGACCGCCGGCGCCGTGGGCCTGGGTGCGGCCGCGCTGGCGACCAAGGTGGCGCTGCCGGCCTTCCTGCAGAAAAAGGAAGCTGTACTGTCCAAGCAAAACCCGGGCGGCCTGCCGCTGAAGCCGGGGCAGGGTGGCCAGCAACCTGGAGGTGCCACGCCGCTGGCGAAGACCTTGCCTGCCGACAAGCTGACAGGTCATGCCTTGCCCGGCGCCGACGGCAAGACGCTGCCGCTCGTCAATGGCAAGCCGGTGCTGAATGGACAGAACCTGTCCAACAACCCTAAACTGCCCAACAGCAGGTCCGAGAAGCTCTTGAACAGGCAGGGCATGGCAGGTGGAAACGCCGTGACCGGCAACCCGGTGATGAATGAACAAAACCGGGCCAATGACCAGGCCATTGGTCCGGGCCAGAACGGTACTGGCCAGAACGGTACTGGCAAGAACGGATCCGGCAAGAATGCCAAGTTTCGCAAGATCCCGGGCGCCAACGGCACGCCTGCGGTGAATGGAACGAACAACCCATCGGCGCTCAATGGCCAGAATTCAGGGCAGAACCCACCCAGCGGCAAGTTCAAGAAACTTCGCAATCAAGGCGGTGGCCAAGCCAATGGACAAGGCAACGGGGTCCTGGCCAATGGCAACGGTCCCAAATTCCACAAGCTGCCCGCCAACGGAAACGGTGGTGGCAATGTCCAGCAGAAATTCAGGGTCAACAATGGCAATCCGCAGCTGAAGGTGCAGGATCAGCCCAAGCCGCAGAGGCCGGAGTTCCACGCCCAGCCGAAGCAGCAGATACAGCAGGTGCACCGGCAGCCGCAGGCACAACCAAGGCCGCCGCAGCCGCCAGCCGGCAAAAAGCCGTCTTGTGGGCACCCGAACGAGCCCGCTTGCAAGAAATAGCGCATGTCGGCTTGGGCAGGCGACATGAATGGGACAAAGGCTTGAAGCACGTCGCCGGTCGCGTTGTGAGGTGGCACGGCTGTGCCGGGCCGCCGGTAAGATATGGCCGGCCGGCGGCAAGCAGCGATCGGATCACAATTGCGTGGTTGGCCACGGCCAAGATTGCGCAGTGCCCCGGCTCGCTGATACCCAGTCAGTGCCGGGGGGCCTCAAGGGAGTGACCGAAATGAGGATTGCAAGCGTTCTGACATCTGTCGCCCTGGCCGGGTTCATTGCGACGGGGGCCGCTGCGGCAGCGACGACAGCAGCGACCACGACCACGACGGCGCCGGCCGCCACCACAGCCGCCCCTATGAATAAGGCGAAGACGACTGCGATGACGCCGCAGAAAACCGCGATTTCGAAGCAATGTTCCGCACTTGCGGATGCCCGGAAGCTGCACGGCAAGGCACGCGAGAAATTCCGGGCTGACTGCAAGAAGAACGGCGGCAAAGCCACCTGACCGGCCGCCTTCGCGGCAAAGGTTCGCTGCCAGCCTGCCTGCTGGGAGCCGGCAGCAGTTCGGAGAATATGAACCAGATTTCCGGCTGAAGCCGCGTCCGCCTGGGACAGATCATGAGACAGATCAACGGCGGGTGAGACGGTTGGGGAACCCTCCATCTCGACCGTTGGAAATTCGCCGAACGCCTGTAATGCCTGGACCGTACGGTCCAGGCAGGCTCAATCTACGAGCTTTGCAGCATTCGCGAAGGTTTTCGGCGTGCCGCCTCGCTGGTTGACCGACTGCCAGACATTCGGATTCTGCTGCGATTGACGTTTCAGGAAGTAGTAGCCGGTTGCATTCCAGGGCCTGATTTGGTCGACCATATTGTCGAGGACAAGATCGCCTTTATCGGTCTTCACCGTCAGGATGGTGTGGCCCTCATTGTTGAGATCGCGCACGACCGTCATCAACAGCGCTTGTCGGGGAAATCCAGCCTCTTGAAGGAGCTTGCGTTTGTAGAGGGCGTAGATCTTGCAATCGCCTTTGCCGTCAACCGGATAATCCCAATGGTCCGCCATCGTGCCCCAGTGATCGAAATTGCTGACGGGTTTGATGGCGCTGTTCGCCTTCTGATTTATCCGCTTGAGGATGCGGAAGGTCCGCGCTGTCAGCTTGACATTCGCGGCCGGCAGAGCCGGCACCTTGCACTCTTTTGGGCGGCGATGACAGAAATCGATCCAACCGTAGGGGACGCTGGTGCTTCCACCCACGGAGGCAGAGCGTGATCCATCCATGGAAGATTGGGTCGATCGCGACTTGAACAAAGTCGACTGGGCCGACGCCGGACTGGCTAGCAGCGATGCCGCACCAATCAACGAAACAAAGCCAAGCAGGAGAGCCAGGACGGGGGAGTGCCGCATTGCCAAAACCACCACCGCAACGAGGAACTGGTGCTGCGTTCGTGCTCGAGAGGCAGCCCAGGCAGTCAAAGACCTAATAATTTGTTAATGTGGATTGTGTCCACTTCAAGGTCCCGGCCGCCGAAAAGCCGGTCCCTGTCAGGCTGGCCCCTGTCAGGATCACAATGGGCATGGTGGAGGGCGCCTGCATCCGGAAACGTCACGGCGGGCGATGACACCGGAACGGCACCGAGTTTCAAACCCGCGTGCCGCCGACCGTCATCTGGTTCATCCTGAGATGCGGCTGGCCAACGCCGACGGGTACGCCCTGGCCGGCCTTGCCGCACATGCCGATGCCGTTGTCGAGCTTCATGTCGTTGCCGACCATCGAGACGCGGTGCATGGCATCAGGCCCGTTGCCGATCAGCATCGCGCCTTTGATCGGCTGCGTCACCTTGCCGTTCTCGATCATGTAGGCCTCGGTGCAGCCGAACACGAATTTGCCCGACGTGATGTCGACCTGGCCACCGCCGAAGGAGACGGCGTAGATGCCGTTCTTGACGGAGGCGATGATTTCGTCCGGCTCCATGTCGCCTGAGGTCATGTAAGTGTTGGTCATGCGCGGCATCGGCTGGTGCGCATAGCCTTCTCGCCGGCCATTGCCGGTGGCTTTCATGCCCATCAGCCGGGCATTCTGCCGGTCCTGCATGTAGCCGACCAGTTTGCCGTCCTCGATCAAGACGTTGCGGGCCGAAGGCGTGCCTTCGTCGTCGACGGTGAGTGAGCCGCGCCGCTCTGGGATGGTGCCGTCGTCGACGACCGTCACCCCCTTGGCGGCCACCTGCTGCCCCATCAGGCCGGCGAACGCCGACGTCTTCTTGCGGTTGAAATCGCCTTCAAGACCATGGCCGACGGCTTCGTGCAGCATCACGCCCGGCCAGCCATTGGATAGCACGATGTCGAAAGTGCCTGCCGGGGCCGGGATTGCCTCCAGGTTGACCACCGCTTGCCGGAGTGCCTCGCTGGCGGCGTGCTTCCAACTATCCTCGATCAGGAATTCGCCGAATGCCTTGCGCCCGCCCATGCCATAGGAGCCGCTTTCCTGGCGGTCGCCTTCGCCGACGACGACCGAGACGTTGACGCGGACCATCGGCCTGATATCGCGCACTATCTGGCCGTCGGCACGAACGATCTCGACATGCTGCCAGGATGCGGCGATCGAGGCCGTTACCTGGCGCACGCGTGGATCCTCGGCGCGCAGCCAGGCGTCGATTTCTTGCAGCAGCTTCGCCTTGGCCTCGAAGGAAGGCGAAGGGATCGGGTTCTCGTCGCCGTACAGATGGCGGTTGGTACGGGCGGGGGCTGCCGCAAGCGTGCCGGAATAGCCACCCTTGACGGTCGAGACGGCTTCGGCCGCGCGCAGCAGCGACGCCTCGGACAGGTCGCTGGAATGAGCGTAGCCGCTGGCTTCGCCGGCGACGGCCCGCAGGCCAAAGCCCTGGTCGGTGTTGAAATTGGCGGTCTTCAGCTTGCCATTGTCGAACATCAGCGCTTCGCTCTCGCTGTATTCGATGAAAAGCTCGCCGTCGTCGGCGCCCTTGATGGTGTCTGCGACGATCTGCTTGATGCGGTCGTCTGAAATGTCGAATTGGCCGATCAGGCTGTTCATGGCGCGTCCGTCCGTGGGATGTTTGCTTTCCCCCGATGTAGGCGTGAAGCCGCGCCCGCACAATCGGCAATGAGGAATCGGCGCCGACGAATGATTTCGTTCGCTGAAAGCAAGGCATGCGTCTGGGGTCGGCAAAAGCCGCGTCCAGGCCTGGTTCAGCGCGAAGCCGCGATCAGGGCAGAGCGGCGAAGCCTTCGGCGAAACCCTTGAGGTCGACGGGAATGCCGATACCCTCTTCCGGGGTCTGGAAAACGATGAATGTTGCCGACGTACCGGTCTTCAGCGTGTCGAGCAGCGGCTTTTCGAGAATGACCTCGGCATAACAGCCGTCCTGGAAGCAGCGCACGAAATAGGCGCGGCCAATGTCCTTGCCGTCGACATTGAGCCCGAGGCCGTTCGGCAACAGCACGCCGAGCGGCGCCAGCACGCGCAGGATCTCGGCCTTGTTGTCGGCGGTGCGCAGCACGACGACCGAAAGCCCCATCTCCGGACGATCCTCGGCGACGACGTTCTGCATCATCACGCATTGTTCCGAGGTGGCACCGGCCGGCGTGTCGCAGATGATCGACCATGCGCCATGGGTCGAGCGCACCGTGCCGCTTGGCTGGGCAGCATTGGCGTTGCCGGCGATGGACAGACCGGCCGCGCACAGGACCGCGAGAAACAGGGCGTTTGCCAAGGTTCTCGAAAGGCCCAGTCGCGTATGCCTCAGTCTCGAAAGCCAAGAGTTCATGACGGCTCCATTGCGAATCACGGCACTTTAAGCCGCGCCAATGCCAAGTAAAGGACGAGACCGTGGCCGAACTGTCCCTAAAAAGGCAATGCGGCGCTTTTCCTTGCCAAATTCGCCTGAATTACGACGCTTTGCGGGTGTCGCCGGCACAAGGCGTGCGGCCCGCCGAACATACGCGATTCGCCACTACGGCCATTGCCCCGGAAGAGCCACGTCAGCTTGCGCGCAAAAATGCCGCACGGTTTCGACCGCTCCTTTCTTGCGGAGGGAAAAAGAGTATGGTTTGAACCAGCTTGAGACTGTCCGGGATTCCCGTCCCGGCATTGTTCGTTATTCTCGCGGGCACAGCCGGTGAGAGACTGGGAGACGAAGAGGGCGATGAGAAAATTCCTAGCGAGCACCGGTGCTGCTGCCACGTTCCTCGCCTGCGGATCCGCTTATGCGGACCAGCCCAGGCCGTGGGAGACCGGCTTCCAGGCGCCTGCGACCGACATGATGCGGCAGATCGAGTGGTTCGGAAACTACACGATGTGGTTTATCATCCCGGTCACGGTCCTTGTGCTGTTTCTGCTGATCTACTGCATCGTCAAATTCCGCGCGAGCGCCAATCCGACCCCGTCCAAGACCAGCCACAACACGCTGATCGAGGTGATCTGGACCATCGGCCCTGTCGTCATCCTGCTTTGCCTCGCCATCCCCTCGTTCCAACTCCTGACTGCCCAGTATACGCCGCCGGAAGAGGCGAAGCTGACCGTCAAGGCAACCGGCAACCAGTGGAACTGGGATTACGAATACCAGACCGACAACACGCTCGCCTTCAATTCGGCCATCCTTCAGGATGGCGATCGTGCCAAGGCCGGCAAGGAGGATCGCGCGGTCTATCCGCGCCTGCTCGCCGTCGACAACGAGCTGGTCGTGCCGGTCAACACGATGACCCGTGTGCTTGTCACCGCGACCGACGTGATCCATTCCTTTGCCGTGCCGTCCTTTGGCATCAAGATCGACGCCGTTCCCGGCCGCACCAACGAGACCTGGTTCAAGGCGGAGAAAGAAGGCCTCTATTACGGTCAGTGCTCGCAGCTCTGCGGCAAGGACCATGCCTTCATGCCGATCGCCGTTCGTGTGGTGTCGGACACGCAGTTCAAGACCTGGCTGGCCGCGGCCAAGACCGATCTGCCAGGTGCCAACAAGACGCTCATGGCCGAGGTCGATGGCCAGAACAAGGTAGCGGCCGCCGGCAACTGATGTCGCGGGTTAGCAAGATTTAGGGAACGGAGCGGAACATGGCAGACGCTGCAGCTCACGACGGGCACGACCACAAGCCGTATCATGGCTGGGTGCGCTGGGTTTATTCGACCAACCACAAGGATATCGGTACGCTCTACCTGATCTTCGCGATCATGGCCGGCATAATCGGCGGCGCGCTTTCGGTCGCCATCCGCATGGAGCTGCAGGAGCCTGGCATCCAGATCTTCAGCGGTCTTGCGCAGATGGTCTATGGCATGAACGGCGACGCCGCGATCGACGGCGGCAAGAGCATGTACAATGCGTTTGCCACCGCGCACGCGCTGATCATGATTTTCTTCATGGTCATGCCGGCCCTGATCGGCGGTTTCGCCAACTGGATGGTGCCGATCATGATCGGTGCTCCCGATATGGCGTTCCCGCGCATGAACAACATCTCATTCTGGCTGCTGCCGCCGGCGTTCATCCTGTTGCTCACCTCGATGTTCGTGCCGAGTGCGCCTGGCGCCTTTGGCGTGGGCGGCGGCTGGACGCTCTATCCGCCGCTGTCAACTTCGGGCCAGCCCGGACCGGCCATGGATCTGGCGATCCTGTCGATCCACATCGCCGGCGCCTCCTCGATCCTCGGCGCCATCAACTTCATCACCACCATCTTCAACATGCGTGCCCCCGGCATGACGCTGCACAAGATGCCGCTGTTTGCCTGGTCGGTGCTGGTCACCGCCTTCCTGCTCTTGCTGTCGCTGCCGGTTCTGGCCGGCGGCATCACCATGCTGCTCACCGACCGCAACTTCGGCACGACCTTCTTCGCGCCTGACGGTGGTGGTGACCCGATCCTGTTCCAGCACCTGTTCTGGTTCTTCGGTCACCCGGAAGTCTACATCCTGATCTTGCCGGGCTTCGGCATCATCAGCCATATCGTCTCGACCTTCTCGAGGAAGCCGGTATTCGGTTACCTCGGGATGGCCTACGCCATGGTCGCGATCGGCGCGGTCGGCTTCATCGTCTGGGCGCACCATATGTATACGACGGGCCTGTCGCTCGATACGCAGCGCTACTTCGTCTTCGCCACCATGGTCATCGCGGTGCCGACAGGCGTGAAGATCTTTTCCTGGATCGCAACCATGTGGGGCGGATCGATCTCGTTCAAGCCGCCGATGCTGTGGGCGCTGGGCTTCATCTTCCTGTTCACCATCGGTGGCGTCACCGGTGTCCAGCTGGCCAATGCCGGCCTCGACCGGTCGCTGCATGACACCTATTTCGTCATTGCCCACTTCCACTACGTACTGTCGCTGGGCGCGGTGTTCGCCATCTTCGCCGGCTGGTACTACTGGTTCCCGAAGATGACCGGCTACATGTACTCGCCCGTCATCGCCAACACCCATTTTTGGGTCATGTTCGTCGGCGTGAACCTGATCTTTTTCCCGCAGCATTTCCTCGGCCTCGCCGGTATGCCGCGCCGCACCATCGACTATCCTGACGCGTTTGCGGGCTGGAACATGGTTTCGTCCTACGGTTCGTATATTTCGGCCGTCGGTGTGGTGATCTTCCTCTATGGCGTGTTCGAAGCCTTCCAGAAGAAGCGGATCGCCGGCGCCAACCCGTGGGGTGAGGGTGCTACCACGCTCGAATGGCAGCTGCCTTCGCCGCCGCCGTTCCACCAGTGGGAGCAGCTGCCGAAGATCAAATAAGGCGGCTCCCGCTCGAATACAAAACCGCCGGCCCGCCGGCGGTTTTGGCCAACGGAATGATGGACTTGAGTACGCATGGCCCTAGTCGACAAAACCAGCATTGACGAAGCGGGCTTCCGTATGTCGGAAGCTACGGCGGGCGATTTCTTCGCCCTGCTGAAGCCGCGCGTCATGTCGCTGGTGGTGTTCACCGCCTTTGTCGGACTGGTCGCGGCACCGATGACCATCAATCCGCTGCTGGCGGTGATCGCCATCCTGGCCATTGCGATTGGGGCCGGCGCCTCTGGCGCGCTCAACATGTGGTACGACGCCGACATCGACGCGGTGATGACCAGGACCGCCAGCCGCCCGGTGCCTTCCGGCCGGATCCAGCCGCACGAGGCGCTGAGCTTCGGCTTGGTGTTGTCGGTGCTGTCGGTGATGACGCTCGGCGTGTTGGTCAACTGGTTGTCGGCGACGCTGCTGGCCTTCACCATCTTCTTCTATGCCGTGGTCTACACGATGTGGCTGAAACGCTCGACACCGCAGAACATTGTCATTGGCGGTGCAGCGGGCGCCATCCCACCGGTCATCGGCTGGGCCGCGGTGACCGGGTCGGTCAGTCTCGAAAGCATCATCCTGTTCCTGATCATTTTCCTGTGGACGCCGCCGCATTTCTGGGCGCTCGCGCTGTTCAAGTCCGAGGACTATGGCCGCGCCGGCATCCCGATGATGCCCAACGTCGCCGGCCATGCATCGACCCGCCGTCAGATTTTCGCCTACGCGCTGGTGCTGGCTCCGGTCGGCGTGCTGCCCTGGCTGCTCGGCTACACGACGCCGTTCTACGGCGTGGCCGCCTTGCTGTTGGGGGCTGGTTTCGTCTGGTATGCCTGGAAAGTGCTTGGCATGGCCGACGATGACCGCGTCATGAAGCCGGCTAAGGCCCTGTTCGCCTATTCGCTGCTCTATCTCTTCGCAATTTTCGCCGCCTATCTGGCTGACAGTGTCGTCGAACGCGCGCTTGCCATGGGTGGGGCATGACCATGGCCGAGAAAGAACTCGAAACGGTCACCTTGACCGATCGCCAGAAGAAGGCCCAGCGCAGCCGTTCCATCGCCATCGGCGTGGCGCTGGCGGTGCTGGTCGTGATCTTCTACATCGCGACAATCGTGAAGTTCGGCCACAATTTGTCGGGCTCGATGTGATGAGCGCCGAGACGTCCAAGAAGACGGTAGGCAAGACCGGCAACCGCGTTGTCGCGGTTGTCTGCCTTGCTTTCTTCACCGGCATGATCGGCATGGCCTATGCAGCCGTGCCGCTCTACAAGATGTTTTGCCAGGCGACCGGCTATGGCGGCACGACGCAACGTGCCGAGAAGCAATATGCCGGCCGCGTGCTCGATCGCGAGATCACCGTTCGTTTCGACGCCAACATCGCCGGCGTGCCATGGGAGTTCCAGCCGGTCCAGCGCTCGATGACCATGAAGATCGGGCAGACCGTGCAGGCGCATTATCAGGCGACCAACAAGTTCGATCGCCCCGTCACCGGCCGCGCAACCTTCAACGTGCAGCCGGAACTGGCGGGTCCGTACTTCAACAAGGTCGAATGCTTCTGCTTCACCGATACGACGCTGAAGCCGGGCGAGACGCTGGACATGCCGGTCCTGTTCTATGTGGACCCCGACATCGTGAATGTGCCGGAATTGAAGGACGTGAGGACGATCACCCTGTCCTATACGATGTTCCCGGTCGAGAAGACCAAGCCGGTGGCGTCGTCCGGGCCGGCCCAGGGCAATAGCAAGACAGTTTCAGATACCGAAGGAAATCTCGGGGGTTGATATGGCAGACGCGCACGCAAAACCACACCATGACTACCATCTCGTCGACCCGAGCCCGTGGCCCTTCCTGGGATCGGTAGGGGCGCTTGTCACCGCTTTTGGCGGTGTCTGCCTCATGGAATACCTGAAAGGCGGCTCCTTCCCGATCTTCGGCGTCAACATCGCCAATCCGTGGCTGTTCTTCATCGGCATTGTGATCGTGCTGTACACCATGTTCGCCTGGTGGTCGGACACCATCAAGGAAGCGCATGAAGGCCACCATACGCGCGTCGTGTCGCTGCACCTGCGCTACGGCATGATCATGTTCATCGCCTCGGAGGTGATGTTCTTCGTTGCCTGGTTCTGGGCCTATTTCGATGCCAGCCTTTTTGCCGGTGAGGTGCAGAACTATGCGCGCCACACGTTTACCGGTGGTGTCTGGCCGCCGAAGGGCATGGAGGTTCTCGATCCTTTCCATTTGCCGCTCTACAACACCATCATCCTGCTGCTGTCGGGCACCACGGTCACCTGGGCGCACCACTCGCTCATCCATGGCGACCGCAAGGGCCTGATCAACGGCCTGGTGCTGACCGTCGGGCTTGGCATGCTGTTCACCATGGTGCAGGCTTACGAGTACATGCACGCGCCGTTCGGCTTCAAGGATTCCATCTACGGCGCCACCTTCTTCATGGCGACCGGCTTCCATGGCTTCCATGTCATCATCGGCACCATCTTCCTGCTGGTCTGCCTGATCCGGGCGATGAAGGGCGACTTCACCCCCAAGCAGCATTTCGGCTTCGAGGCGGCCGCCTGGTATTGGCACTTCGTTGACGTGGTCTGGCTGTTCCTGTTCGCCTCGATCTACGTCTGGGGATCGGTCGGCGCGGTGATCGAAGGCCACTGATTCAGCCTTCTGGATTTCGAGTTCGTTAGGGCGGCCGCGGCGACGTGGCCGCCTTTCTTCTTTTCGGCGCAAGGATCGCCAATCGATGAAAGATGCGGCTGACCTCAATTTGCGCATTTTATCGTCTTGGCATTCCGGCTCTTGCCGCTGAGAAGGTCTGGTGCGCGTCCACGAAGCGAAGCGGTTCGGCTGGTGGGGCTGTCTGCTTCAATTGGTCGACTGGACCGATGGCTGCATTGGGGTTACGGATTCCGACATGGACCAAATCTGGGCGATGGTGGCCGATGGGGCGCCGATCGAGATCGAGCAATAGCCATGAATTACGGCACTACGCATGAGTGAAGACAAGGCGATCTGGCCTCCGATCGATCCGATTTCGGCCGGCCTGCACGGCCGCTGCCCGCGTTGCGGCGAGGGGCGGCTGTTTTCCGGCTTTCTCACCGTCGGCAAGCGCTGCGTCAATTGCGGCCTCGACTATTCCTACGCCGATGCCGGCGATGGACCGGCCGTGTTCGTCATCCTGATCATCGGCTTCATCATCGTCGGTCTGGCGCTTTGGGTGGAAGTGACGCTGAGCCCGCCGCTCTGGCTGCATCTGCTGATATGGATCCCACTGGCCCTGGTGCTGTGTCTCACGGCGCTTCGGTTGATCAAGGGCGTGCTGCTCACCCTGCAATACAGCAACAAAGCAGCCGAGGGTCGGCTGGATCGCGGCGAATGAGCGAAGCGTCCCTGAAAGACCGCGGCCATTCGCGGCCACGATCGGCACTGTTGTTCGTCCTTGGCCTTGTGTTGTTCTTGATTTTGCTGGCGCTGGGCACCTGGCAGGTCCAGCGCCTGCGCTGGAAGGAAGGCCTGCTGCAGACCATCGACCAGCGCACCCATTCGGCGCCACGACCGCTTTCCGAGGTCGAGAAGGAATTCGCCTCGACCGGCGACGTCGACTACACGCCGGTCACTGTCACCGGCACTTTCCTGCATTCCGGCGAGCGGCATTTCTACGCGACCTGGGAAGGGGATGCCGGCTTCAATGTCTATACGCCGCTGGCCCTCGACGATGGCCGTTTCGTCCTGATCAACCGCGGCTTTGTTCCCTACGACCTCAAGGATGCGGCGAAGCGCGCCAAGGGACAGGTAACGGGCAGGGTCACGGTCACCGGGCTTGCCCGCAACCCGCTGCCGGCAAAGCCCTCCATGATGCTTCCCGACAATGACGTGGGGAAGAACATCTTCTACTGGAAGGACCGCGACGTCATGGCCGCGAGCGCCGGCCTGCCGGCTGGGTTCACCTTGGTGCCGATCTTCATCGATGCCGACAAGACGCCAAATCCCGGCGGCCTTCCGGTCGGGGGTGTCACCATCATCGACCTGCCGAACAGCCATCTGCAATATGCCGTCACCTGGTACGGGCTTGCCGCGGCACTCGCCGCGGTGCTTGTCCTCCGGCTTCGCCGGCCCGCGAAAGAGGAATGAACGCAAGCGAGGCCTCTCTTTCCACCGATACCCTTGACAGGGCAGGGGTAGGCACCTCATTTCGGCGCTGACCAACCGGCAGGATTTGATGCTTCACACAATCGCCAAGCCTCCTCTGACGATCCGGCTCTGCCAGCCGCGCGGTTTTTGCGCGGGCGTCGACCGTGCCATCCAGATCGTCGTGCTGGCGCTGAAAAAATATGGCGCCCCGGTCTATGTCCGCCACGAAATCGTCCACAACCGCTATGTCGTCGAGGGGCTGCAGAGCCTTGGGGCCGTCTTCATAGAGGAACTTTCCGAAATCCCGGCCGAACATCGGCAGTCGCCGGTCGTCTTCTCCGCGCACGGTGTGCCCAAGTCCGTGCCGGCGGATGCGCAGGCGCGCAACCTGTTCTATCTCGACGCAACCTGTCCGCTGGTCTCCAAGGTCCACAAGCAGGCGATGCGTCACCAGCGGCTTGGCCGCCATGTGCTGTTGATCGGTCATGCCGGGCACCCCGAGGTGATCGGCACAATGGGGCAGTTGCCGGAAGGCGCGGTAACGCTGATCGAGACCGAAGCCGACGCAGCCCGGCTTGTACCGGCCGATCCAAAAGCACTTGGTTTCGTCACCCAGACCACGCTCTCGGTCGAGGATACCGCCGGCATCATCCGCGCGTTGCAGGAGCGCTTTCCGGACCTGCAGGCGCCGGCGGCGGAATCGATCTGCTACGCCACCACCAACCGCCAGGAAGCGGTCAAGGACACCGCCCCGGGTGCTGACCTCTATCTGATCGTCGGCGCCCCCAATTCCTCGAATTCGCGCCGCCTTGTCGAAGTTGCGGAACGGGCAGGTGCCTCGATGTCGCTTCTCGTGCAGCGCGCCGCTGAAATTCCGTGGAATGACATCGGCACCATTTCGACGCTCGGCCTGTCGGCGGGAGCATCGGCGCCGGAGATCATCGTCGACGAGATCATCGACGCGTTCCGCCAGCGTTTCGACGTCACCATCGACCTGGCTGTCACGGCCACCGAAACAGAGGATTTTCCGGTCATGCGGGTACTGCGCGATGTCGAACTGACGCCGGCCGACATGGCCTTCGTCAATGGGACCGCGTGAACGGCCATGGCGGTCTATACCGACGTTGCGGAGGGCGAACTCGGCGCTTTCCTGAAGCACTACCCGGTCGGCGATCTCCTATCCTACAAGGGCATCGCCGAAGGCACCGAGAATTCGAACTTCCTGCTGCACACCTCGAGCGGCTCCTACATCCTGACGCTCTATGAAAAGCGGGTCGAGAAGGCGGATTTGCCGTTTTTCCTCGGGCTGATGGGCCATCTCGCCAGCAAGGGGGTGTCCTGCCCGCTGCCGGTGACCGCGCATGACGGCAGCGTCATCGGCACGCTGGCCGGCCGGCCGGCCGTCATCATCACCTTTCTCGAAGGACTTTCGCTGCGCCGACCGGCCGCAACGCATTGCGCCGAGGTCGGCAAGGCGCTGGCGGCGCTGCACCTGGCCGGCGCCGACTTTCCGATGACGCGTCCGAACGCGCTCGCCCTCGACGGCTGGCGCAAGCTTTGGGATGCGTCTCGCGGCCGCGCCGACGAGGTCGAGCCGGGCCTTGCGGCCGAGGTCGATGCCGACTTTGCCGATTTCGAGCGGAACTGGCCCAAGGGCCTCCCCGAGGGCATCATTCATGCCGATCTGTTCCCGGACAATGTCTTTTTCCTGGGCGAGAAGCTTTCGGGGCTGATCGATTTCTATTTCGCCTGTGACGATCTCTATGCCTATGATGTCGCCACCTGCCTCAACGCCTGGTGTTTCGAAAAGGATTTTTCCTTCAACCTTACCAAGGGCAAGGCACTGCTTGCCGGTTATCAAAGCGTGCGCCCCCTGAGCGATGACGAGAAAGCGGCGCTGCCGATGCTGGCGCGCGGTTCGGCGCTACGCTTCATGCTGACCCGGCTTTACGACTGGCTGACCGTCCCCGATGGCGGACTGGTGATGAAACGCGACCCGTCCGAATATATCCGAAGGATGCGGTTCCACCGGGCGATCAGATTTCCTTCGGAATATGGATTGGCCGAAAACGGGGTGTCATGAGCAAGCAGGTTGAAATCTTTACCGATGGCGCCTGTTCGGGCAATCCCGGCCCCGGCGGCTGGGGCGCCATCCTGCGCTTCAACGGCACCACCAAGGAACTCTTCGGCGGCGAGGCCGAAACCACCAACAACCGCATGGAATTGCTGGCGGCCATTTCGGCGCTGAATGCGTTGAAGGAGCCTTGCACGGTCGAGCTTCATACCGACAGCAAATACGTCATGGACGGAATTTCCAAATGGATCCATGGCTGGAAGAAGAATGGCTGGAAGACCGCCGACAAGAAGCCGGTCAAGAACGGCGAACTCTGGCAGGCGCTGGACGAGGCCAACCGGCGCCACAAGGTCACCTGGAACTGGGTGAAGGGCCATGCCGGCCACATCGAGAACGAGCGCGCCGACGAACTGGCAAGGGAAGGCATGGCGCCGTTCAAGAAAGGGCCTTTCAGGCCGGTAGTGTCGGCGCCAAAGCCGGATGTCCAGGCAAAGCAGCCGCTGGCCCCGAAGGCGCGTCGTTCGACCCAGAGCTATTGAGCTTCTGGCACTCGCTGCGCCCGGCCGACAGGAGAATTTCTGTTATGCCGATCGCCTATTACATCACCCATCCTCAGGTTCAGATCGACGCCAGCGTGCCCGTGCCGGATTGGGGTCTATCCGACATCGGTCGTGCCAGGGCGCATGCAATGCTGAACCAGCCGTGGATCGCATCGATCGGGCGTGTGGTGTCGTCGGGCGAACGCAAGGCCGTTGAAACCGCCGAGGTGCTCGGGCGGCACCTCGACCTTGCGGTGCAGGTGAGGGAACGGATGCATGAGAACGACCGGTCGGCGACGGGTTTCCTGCCGCCTCCGGAGTTCGAGGCGGTCGCCGACCGGTTCTTCGCCAATCCGCACGAAAGCATTCGTGGCTGGGAGCGGGCCATCGACGCACAGCAGCGCATCGTGAGCGAGGTCGAGGCCGTCCTCGGTGCCGGCGGCAGCAACATCGCCCTTGTCGGACATGGCGGTGTCGGTACGCTCCTGCTACTGTCGCTCAGCGGCAGGCAAATCAGCC
Organism: Mesorhizobium sp. BR115XR7A; assembly: GCF_020165315.1. Lineage (NCBI taxonomy): Bacteria > Pseudomonadati > Pseudomonadota > Alphaproteobacteria > Hyphomicrobiales > Phyllobacteriaceae > Mesorhizobium > Mesorhizobium sp. BR115XR7A. The sequence continues at coordinate 27,714 of NZ_JAIUHW010000004.1, read as the reverse complement.
GCGAAGCCGATCAGCTGGCGGGCGGCGGCAACTATTTCGCCTTCGATACCCACACGCGCCAAATTATTCATGGATGGCGACCGATCGACAGGCTGTCCTGATCGGCGTACCGCAGCCGTACTCGTAGCGCAAGGACAGGCTCTTCTCGCGACATCGCAGTTGCTCGAGGATGTGGATGGGAGTAATATTTCCCACTATCGAGCAATGCAAGAGAGGACGCAGCGTGGCGAACGTTGAAAAAATGAGCGTGGCTGTGACCCCACAACAGGCAGCCCTGATGCGCGAGGCCGTGGAGGCGGGCGAGTATGCCACTGCAAGCGAGATCGTGCGTGAAGCGATGCGGGATTGGCTGGCCAAGCGCGAACTGCGGCATGACGATGTTCGCCGGCTGAGACGGTTGTGGGATGAAGGCAAGGCAAGCGGGAGACCGGAGCCTGTGGATTTCGACGTGTTGCGAAAGGAAGCTCGGCGAGAGCTGACGGAAACCTCGCGGAATGGCCGTTAGGCTAGTCTGGTCACCCGCGGCCAAGGCTGACCTCATCGACATCTACGTGACGATAGGCAGCGAAAACATACGGGCGGCCGATCGTTACTACGACCAGTTAGAAGCGCGTGCAGCTGGCAGCCCAGCCGCGCATGGGTGTCAGGCGACCGGATATCAGGCCTTCCGCACGAATGCTGGTGGAGGCGCCTTTTGTACTGCTCTACGAAACGATTCCAAACACGGACGATGGCCCAGTGGAGTGGGTTGAAATCGTCCGTGTGGTCGACGGGCGGCGGGATCTGAACAGTCTGTTCTAGCTGTCTACCGGATCAGCAGCGCCGTACCGTAGAGCCCGAGCGCGAACACCGTGTGCGAGACCAGATTGAGGGCGCGGACCCGCATCGGATTCGGCCGCTTCGAGGCCGCCCAGCCGGCGCCCATGCCTGCGCCAGCAGGAACCAGCCGGCGCCGACGGTAACGATGCCGAGGATGAAGGCCGGCAGGAAGGTCGGCGCGGCCAGCCAGCCCGCGCCCGCCAGCATCACCAGGATTATGCCGTAGGCGATGCCGACGAAGTAATGGAAGGCCCAGCCCAGCGCCTGTTCATACGCGTAGGGCGCCGCATCGCCGATATCGTCGTGAAACACCTTGTCGCGGAGGTGCCAGACCCAGCGCCCGACCGGCCCCCAGTTCGGGCGTGGCTGGCCGAACGCCTTGTGCAGGAAGAAGGCCCAGAGATCCATCAGGACGGTCGCGCCGACGCCGATCGCGACAGCGCGCCAGAAGATGTCAAACATCGTAGGATCCCCCCGAAAACCGGCAATTCTGGAGCGCGGCTGCTTGTCACGCGAGGCCGGCCATTGCGGCCTCGCGTGATTGGCCGTCGAAGTTCAAAGCTGGCCCAGAATATGAGCCGCGCCGGACTCGTCGACGCCGGGTTTGGTCTCGACATTGAGCGCGGTAACCTTGCCGTCGTCGATAATCATCGAAAACCGCTTCGAGCGCAGGCCCATGCCGCCACCGGAATAGTCGGCGTCGAGGCCGACCGCCTTGGCGAAATCGCCATTGCCGTCGGCGAGGAACAGGATCTTGCCTTCGCCACCGGTGAAGCGCGCCCAGGCGCCCATGACGTGGACGTCATTGACCGAAACGACGGCGATGGTGTCGACGCCGCGCGCCAGGATCGCGTCATGGTTCTCGAGATAGCCGGGCAGGTGGTTGTTGCTGCAGGTCGGCGTGAAGGCGCCGGGAACGCCGAACAGCACCACTTTCTTGCCCGGAAAAATCTCGGCCGACGTGATCGGCTTGGCGCCGTCCGCGGTCATGGTCTTGAAGGTCGCCTCGGGCAGCTTGTCGCCAACGGAGATGGTCATGAATTCCTCGCTTGGGATGGGGAAAGACGCGTGCTTGCGTAACGAACTCGGCGGCTTCCTGCAACCATCGCGGCCCCATCAAGGGAAAGGCAGCAACCCTTCGACCGCGCCCGCCGAACTCGTCAACGTGTAGTGAAGCCCGCCGTCGGTCGGCGTCGTCGAAGGGCGATCGAGGATCGGCACGGTGAAGATCAGCTTGCCGTCCTTTTCCGAGCGGGAAGGTGTGCCGAACATATAGTCGCGCTCGCCGGCAACGAAGAAATCCGCTGCTTGCGGATCGCCAGGAAAACTTGCCTCGACAACCAGCGTCTCGTGATCGCCGGGCAGCACCTTGATGCCGAAGTCAGGCTTTGCCGCCGCCGGCAGTGCGGTGAAACTCGCCTTCACCAACGCCGCGTCGTCGGCATTATCGGGATCGGAAGCGGGGTCGACGCTCAGCCGTGTCTGCACGGGGATGCAGATGGATTCGCAAATGCCGAGAAAGACGTCGGCATCGATGACCGCCGGCTGGTTCGGCGCCGCCAGCGTGAACGTCACGGGCAAGGAAACCGGATAATTGTAACCGGCCCATTTGCCATAGCCATCATCGTGGCGCTGCGGCGCGGGAAAAGACAGTGTCGCATCGGCTATATTGGTGCTGGCCGAAACGTCGAGCTGCGGCGGCACACCTGCATCGCCCGGGTCGCGCCAATAAGTCTTCCAGCCGGGTTTGAGCGCGATATCGAGAACACCGTATATGCGGCCGGCGTCGTCCGGCTTGCCTGATGTCACCAGCCGCACCTTGCCGCCTTCGCTGTTGTACCAGGCGGATGAGGAGGCGCTGGCGGGGAGGGCGGCCGCCAATCCAATGGCGGCGCCGAGCAACAGGATTTTCAAGCTTTGCATGGCGGTGATTTGATCGTCCCTTCGTGGCCGCGCAATGATTTCATGGCCGTGCTGATATCATATTTGCGTGACCTTTGCGGGCAAGCCAAGGCCGGACTCGCAATATGAGCTTTGGTCGAATCCGCTACGGCGCATCTTTTCGGCGCCGGGGAAACGCGTTACCTTCCCTGGCATGGATTTGTTGCGCCACAAAAAGACAGCCGCCGGCCGCGGCTTTCTCGACGATCAGTTCCTGATTGCCATGCCTGGTATGAAGGACGACCGTTTCACGCGCTCGGTCATCTACATCTGCGCCCATAGCGATGAAGGCGCGATGGGCCTGATCATCAACCAGACGCAGCAGATGCTGTTCCCGGACCTTCTGGTACAGCTTGGCATCATGAACGAGCAGGAGGCGATCCGCCTGCCGGCACAGGCGCGCGATTTCGTCGTGCGCAATGGCGGGCCTGTCGACCGCAGCCGGGGCTTCGTCCTGCATTCGGGCGACTACCGTGTGGATTCCTCGCTCACCGTTTCCGACGACATCTGCCTGACCGCGACCGTCGACATACTGCGGGCGATATCGTCAGGGCGCGGGCCGCGCCGCGCGCTCATGGCGCTCGGTTATTCCGGCTGGGGCGCCGGCCAGTTGGAAACCGAGATCGCTGAGAACGGCTGGTTGACCTGCCCGGCGACGCCGGAATTGCTGTTCGATGCCGACATCGAACGCAAATACGACCGGATTCTCGCCTCCATCGGCATCGATCTCGCCCATCTCAGCCTGGCCGCCGGGCACGCTTGAGCCTCGTCTTTGCCGGCCAGGGTCCCTTCGCCAGGTAAGGCGCAGCCGGAACGCTGCGCCGTTAGCGCAATCTCATCCCATGGCGGTGCGCGAGAGCTGTTCAGGCTTGGAATTGCGTAAACAGGCGAAACCGCGTGTCCGGCTTGTTATCCGCTATGCCGGCTCATAGCCGTACGCTCCGTCCTCACGCATCACGCGGCCGATGCCCGGCCAGCCAAGGTGCGCTCCGGCGATCCATGTTCCAGCCTCGGCCGCGTCGCGGAAAACCTTCTGGCGCGTTGCGCGTGCGATCGCTTGGTCGTCGTCATAACCCCAACTCAACGCGGGATTGCCAAACTGCAAGGCCGGCACATGAACGATGTCCCCGAAGAACAGGAAGCGGGCCTCGTCCGTGTCGAATGCGTAGCCGATGTGACCGGGAGCATGACCCGGCAGGGCAACTGCTCTCAATCGCTCGGCGACCTGATCGCCATTCCGCACGGGCTTCAACAAGGATCTGAACCGCGCAAGGTTTGTTTCGGCGAGAAAGCTCTCCACAGCCTCCTCGGCGATTACGATCGCTTTCAAATTCGGAAAGAGGACCCGGTCGTCCGGCGTCAAAAGCCCGTACACATGATCCTGGTGGGCATGGGTGAGCGCCAAGACCGTGATCGAGGCAGGATCGATGCTGGCTTCGGCTAGTGTCTGCTCGAGGCGTCCTGTTGTTGAGGCCCAGCCGCCTCCTCCACTGTCGATCAGAATGCCGTCAACGCCTGGACCTGCGAGGGCAAAGCAATTGACGGAAAGGCGGAGCGCCCCTGCCTGCGCGACTTGCGGCACCGGTTTGTTGCGCGGGCCGTGCAGAAGGTCCGCCGGCATCTCGATATAGCCGTCCGAGAGCGACCAGACCCGCCAGGCGCCGGTGGTGCAGCCGAGGACGTTATCGCTGCGGAACGTTACGATCATAGAGTACCTCAATCTGCCGTTGCCGATCAAAGCTAGGACAGAGTCACCTATGAGGATAGGCCTGTTGCACAGCAAGGCCTCATGAGTGATATTCATGAATGATGAGAAACGAACTGAACGAACTCGCTGCGTTCGCGATGGTCGCCCAGGAGCGAAGCTTTACACGAGCCGCGGTGAAACTAGGCGTGTCTCAGTCTGCGCTGAGCCACACTATCCGTGGGCTCGAGCAGCGGCTCGAGCTACGGCTTTTGGCTCGAACGACGAAGAGCGTCGCGCCAACCGCTGCAGGGGCCGCTCTCTTGAAAGACCTGTCTCCGGCGCTTGAGCAAATCGCTGCTGCCCTTGACGGAGCGCGAAGCCTCAGGCGGCGCCCTGCGGGGCGCCTTCGAATTGTGATGTCACGCTCGGCCGCCGTAATGGTGCTGCTGCCCCGGCTCGCGGCATTCGCCCAGGCCTACCCCGATATCGTTCTCGACGTTGTCACCACGACAGGCCCTGTAGACCTCGTTGCCGGCGAGTTCGATGCCGGTATCCAGCTCGGCGAGTATATTCAGAAAGACATGATCGCGGTCCGCGTCACGCCGGAGTTGCGGCTGGCTGTGGTGGGATCGCCTGGTTATTTCTCATCACGAAGAATCCCGCAAAAGCCGAGGGATCTCAAGGATCATCAATGCATAGCCCTGCGTCTTCCAGGCGGTCCATCTCGGTGGGAGTTCGAGCGGGCGAGAAAGTCGGTCACGATCAACGCCAGCGGCTCGCTTATAATCGACGATACTCACCTGGTGATTCAGGCGGCGCTCGCCGGCGTTGGTCTCGGTCTCGCCTATGAAGAGCAAGTCGCGGAGTATATCGCGGAGCGACGGCTTGTCCGCGTCCTGGAGGAATGGACACCGCCAATCGCAGGCTTTTTCCTGTATTATCCCAGTCGTCAGCTTCAGCCAGCGGCGCTGTCAGCATTGGTCAATGCGCTGCGACTCTCGCAACAATAGTGATGCATGTCGTTGTTCCGGAACCGAGGACACTTCCGGGTGACATGCATTAGGCCTGCGTGAGCGGATACTGCTCCTTCAGCGTCTTCAGCACCTGGTCGCCTGGCATCGGCGCGCCGAACATGAAGCTCTGGACATATTCGCATCCCATCTGGCGCAGCTCCAACGCATCGCGCTCGTCCGATATGCCCTCGGCGACCACCGAAAGGCCGAGCTCATGCGCCATGTTGACCATGGACTTGAGCAACACCGCGCGTTTTGGCGTGCTGTCGTCGACGAAGCTCTTGTCGATCTTGATGGTGTCGAACGGGAACCGCGTCAGATAGGCGAGCGATGAATAGCCGGTGCCGAAATCGTCCAGCGACAGGCCGATGCCGAGCTGCTTGAGCTTGGTCAGCACATGGGCCGTCTGCTCGGGATTGTCCATGACCAGCGACTCGGTCAGTTCGAGCCGGAAGCAGCGCGGCTTCAAATTGGCGCGCGCGATCACGGAACGCACGTCGCTGACCAGGTCGCGGCGGATGAGCTGGCGGCTGGACAGGTTGACCGACACCGACAGCGGCGCGTCGCCGATCTGCTTTTGCCATCCTGCCAGATCCTCAGCCGCCTGCTGCATGGCAAACAGCCCAAGCTGCACGATCAGCCCGCAGCTTTCCGCGACCGGGATGAAATCGGCCGGCGGGATCATGCCGCGGCGCGGATGGTCCCAGCGCAGCAGGGCCTCGAAGCCGGCGACGCTGCCATCCTCGAGCCGCACGATCGGCTGGTAGGCCAGCGTGAATTCGCGCCGCTCGATGGCGCGCCGCAGATCGGATTCGAACTGCAGGCGATCGGTGCCGACGGTGCGGAACGCCGGGCGGAACGGCTCGATCCTGTCGCCGCCGAAACGCTTGGCCTGATGCATGGCGAGCTCGGCGTCCTTGACCATGTCCTCGGCCGAGGTTTGCGCCGAGGTCCAGGTGATCAGGCCGATCGAGGCGGTCAGCACGATTTCGCGCTTGGCAAAGGTGATCGGATTGTTGATCGCATGCTTGATCGCATCGGCCACGCCGGCGATGCGGGCAGGGTCCTGCTCGGACAAAAGCATCAGGGCGAACTGGTCGCCGGCGAAGCGCGACAGCGAATCCTTCGGCTTGAGCAGCCGGTGCAGGCGGCGCGCTATGGTGAGCAGGATGGTGTCGCCGGCCGAGATGCCGAGCCCGTCATTGACCTGCTTGAAGCGGTCGATATCGATGACGAAGACGGTCGGCCGCACCTTCTCTTCGGTGCGGGCGATCGAAATGATCGCCTCCAGCCGGTTCATGAACAATTCGCGGTTTGGCAGGCCGGTCAGATTGTCGTGCACGGCGTCGTGCAGCAGCCGTTCCTCGGATTTCTTCTGTTCGGTGACGTCGACCATGGTACCGACGCAGCGGATCACCTCGCCGTCCGATCCGATGACGGGTCGCGCGCGCAGGGCAAACCAGTGATAGTGCCCATCGGCGCCACGCAGGCGGAAATTCTGCGACACCCGGCCGCGGCGATGTTCCAGCACCACGTCGAGCGTGGTGCGGAATGTGTCGCGGTCGTCGGCATGCAACACCGGCAGCCAGTTGCGGGCGGCACCACCCAGGCTGTTGGGCGCAAGGCCGAGCTGGATGCTGACGTCGGGTTTGGTCACCACGCGGTCGCGCAGCACGTCCCAATCCCACACCGTATCGCCCGATCCCGCGACCGCCAGAGCCTGCCGCTCGAGGTCGGAGAACAGCCCCTGATGCAGCGCACCGCCGGCAAAGGCGTGCTGCATGACGGTGAAGCCGATCAGCAGGATGATCAGGATCAAGCCGCCGCCAAGTGCCGGCTGGGCGATGTCGTTGTCGAGCATGCCGGTGATCGCCATCCACGATCCGCATAACCACAACAGCACCATGACCCAGCTGGGCACCAGCATGATCGCTCGGTCATAACCACGAATACCGAGGAAAATGATCAAGCCGAGCCCGGTCAGTGCGGTCGCGGCAAACGAGATGCGGGCGATGCCGGCGGCGACCGCCGGATCGACGATTGCGACACCGGCGATCAAGAGCAGCCCCAGAATCCAGACCAGCGCGCCATAGCTGAAATGGCCGTGCCATCGGTTGAGGTTGAGATAGGCAAACAGGAACACCACGAAAGTCGCCGCCAGCGCCACCTCGGTGCCAGCCCGCCACATCTGCTCGTTGCCTGGCGAGATCTCGATGACCTTGTTGAGGAAGCCGAAATCGACACAGATATAGGCAAGCACCGCCCAGGCGAGGGCCGCCGTCGCCGGGAACATCGACGTCCCCTTGACCACGAACAGGATGGTCAGGAACAGCGCCAGAAGGCCGGCGATACCGATGACGATGCCGCGAAACAGCGTGTAGGAATTGACCGAATCCTTGTAGGATTCCGGATCCCAGAGGTAGACCTGCGGCAGCTTCGGCGAGGCGAGTTCGGCGATGAAGGTGATCACCGTGCCGGGGTTCAGCGTCACCCGGAACACGTCGGCGTCGGGGCTGGTCTGGCGGTCGAGCGCGAAGCCTTCGCTGGGCGTGATGGCGGCGATGCGCGTAGAACCCAGATCCGGCCAGAAGATGCCGGAATTGACCAGCCGGAAGTGCGGCGCCACGATCAGCCGATCGAGTTGCTGGTCGGTGGTGTTGGCGAGCGCGAAGACAGCCCAGTCGCCGGTCGAGCGGGCATCGTTGGCTTCGACCTCGATCCGCCGCACGATGCCGTCCGGCCCGGGCGCGGTCGACACCTGGAAGTTCTCACCCTGGTTGCGGTAGATTTCGACGGCGCGCGAAAGATCGAGCGCGACATCGTCGCGGGCGATCTTGATCGGTTCTACGGCAAAGGCCGACGAAGCCGCGCACAGCGTCAGCATCGTCGCCAGAAGAAAGGCGAACAGCGGCCCGTTTCGCAGGGAATTCGTCAAAAATCAGTCCTTCGTTCCAGCGCCCGGCGGATCGTCGGCGATCCGGGCGTAGAGGTAGTGATCCTGCCAGATGCCGTTGATCCTGAGATAGGATCGCAGAAGTCCTTCGCGCCGGAATCCGGCTTTTTCAAGCACGCGGATCGACCTGATATTGTCGGGAATACAGGCGGCTTCGATCCGGTGCAACCTCAGCGTATCGAAGGCGAAGCGGGCCACCACCTTGACCGCGTCTGTCATCAGCCCGCGGCCGCCGAAGCGCTCGCCGATCCAGTAGCCGACATGGCCGCTTTGCGAGACGCCGTGGCGTATGTTGCCGAGCGTAATGCCGCCCGCGAGCTTGCCGCTCGCCTTCTCGAAGATGAAGAAGGCGATCGCGGTTCCCTGTGCGTAGTCCTCGCGATAGCGGCTGATGCGCAGGCGCCATGCCGTGCGGTCGAGTTCGTCCGGGGTCCAGCGCGGCTCCCATGGCTCCAGGAACGCCCGGCTTTCGCCGCGCACCGCCGACCACTCGCGGTAGTCGTTGGTGAACGGCACGCGCAGCGTGACGAGGTTGCCCTTCAGTGCCGGCAGGTCACGGCGAAAGAAAGGGAGCGCGAACACGGCGCTTGGGACTTAGACGGCGAGCCTGCGGGCCGTGGTCTGCGTGCCCGGAAGCGAATCGAGGATCGCTTCATATGGTGCCAGCGTACCCACGGGCCCGACAGCGGTAAGCGTCGGCTTGGTCGAGAACATCCGCGACGACAGGTCGGTAAGGCGCTCGATCGTCAGCGCCGCCAGGCGCTCCATCAGCTCTTCCTTCGCGATCGGCCTGCCGAAAAGGAGTAGTTGCCGCGCGATCTGCGAGGCGCGGCTGGCCGGGCTTTCGGCCGACATGATCAGGCCGGCCCGATATTGGGCGCGCGCACGGTCGAGCTCTTCCTGCAGGATGCTCTCGCCGGCCTTCTGCAACTCGTCGATGATGACAGGCACCAGCTTGGCGATGTCGCTTTGGCCCGTCGCGGCGTGAACGCCGAATATGCCCGTATCGGAAAAGCCCCAGTGGAAGGCGTAGACCGAGTAACAGAGGCCGCGTTTTTCGCGGACCTCCTGGAACAGGCGCGATGACATGCCGCCGCCGAGGATCATCGACAGCACCTGCGAGGCGTAGAAATCCCGCACATGGTAGGCGCGGCCCTCGAAGCCCAGCACGATCTGCGCGTCCATCAGGTCGCGGTCCTCGCGGAAGTCGCCGCCGACATATTGCGCGTATTGCGGGATGGTGCTGTCGGCCTTGCTGCGGAAACCGCCGAGCCGGTTTTCGACCTCGCGCACGAACTTGTCGTGCTTGATGTCGCCTGCGGCCACGATCACCATCCGCTCGGCGCCATACTGGCGTTCTATGAAATCGTGCAACTGCTTAGAGGTGAAGGATTTTACCGTTTCGGGCGTACCCAGGATCGAGCGGCCGATGGTCTGGTGGCGAAAGGCCGTCTCGGTGAAACGGTCGAAGACGATGTCGTCGGGCGTGTCGTGCGCGGCGCCGATCTCCTGCAGGATGACGTGCTGCTCGCGCTCAAGTTCCTGCGGGTCGAATTCGGACTCCTGCAGAATGTCGGACAGGATGTCGACGGCGAGCGGCACATCGTCGGAGAGCACCCTGGCGTAGTAGGACGTGGTCTCGACGCTGGTGGCCGCATTGATCTCGCCGCCGACGTCCTCGATTTCCGAGGCGATCTCGAAGGCGCTTCGCCGCTTCGTCCCCTTGAACGCCATGTGCTCGAGCAGATGGGCCATGCCGTGCTCGTCTTCGCGTTCATTGCGGGCACCCGACTTGACCCAGGCACCCAAGGCAACCGATTCGATACTTGGAAGGGTTTCGGTGGCGACTGTCAGGCCGTTCGACAGACGGCTTACCTCAACACCCATATGGCTCGTACTCCCTAACGCGCCGCCCGCGCGCGGCGACTGACGTAATCTTCCACCATTTTGAGGTCGGATGGAAGTACCGTGTATTTTTCCTCGAATGTCATCAATCCCCCTAGCCATGCGGGCAGGGCGGGCGAGACACCGCTGGCGGCTTCGACGGCGGCCGGGAATTTCGCCGGATGGGCGGTGCCGAGCACCACCATCGGCACGGTGCCCGCAGCCCTGGCCGCCGCCACATGCATGGCTGCCGCCGTATGTGGATCGAGCAGGTAGTTGCTGTTTGCCAGCGTCGAGCGGATGGTGGCGGCAACCTCGTCCATATCTGCGCGGCCGGCGTCGAATTCGGTTCGCATACCGGCGATTTCCGCGGCTTCGATGGTGAAGGCGCCCGATTGTTTGAGGCCGGCCATGTAGCGCCGCACCGTTGCGGCGTCGCGGTTTGACGCCTCGAAAAGCAGGCGTTCGAAGTTCGACGAAACCTGGATGTCCATCGACGGCGAGGTGGTCGCAAAGACCCCTTTGGTCCGGTATTCGCCGGTCGCGAAGGTGCGTGCCAATATGTCGTTGTCGTTGGTGGCGACGACCAGCCGGTCGATCGGCAGGCCCATCTTCTTGGCGGCGTAGCCGGCGAAGATATCGCCGAAATTCCCGGTCGGCACGGTGAAGGAGACCGGCCTGTCCGGCGCGCCGAGCGACAATGCCGAGGAGAAATAATAGACGATCTGGGCCATGATGCGTGCCCAGTTGATCGAATTGACCCCCGACAGCGACACCTGGTCGCGGAAGCCGTGATCGTTGAACATGTCTTTCAGCAGGCCCTGACAGTCGTCGAAATTGCCCTCGATCGCCAGCGCATGGACATTTTCAGCCTTCGACGTCGTCATCTGCCGCTGCTGCACCGGCGAGACGCGGCCATGCGGAAAAAGGATGAAGATGTCGGTGCGGCTGCGCCCGGCGAAGGCGTCTATGGCCGCGCCACCGGTATCGCCCGACGTGGCGCCGACGATGGTGGCGTGCTGGTCGCGTTCGGCAAGCACATGGTCCATCAGCCGGGCAAGCAACTGCATCGCCACGTCCTTGAACGCCAGTGTCGGCCCATGAAAGAGTTCGAGGACAAAAGTGTTGGCGCCGGTCTGCACCAGCGGGCAGACGGCCTCATGGCGGAAGGTGGCATAGGCTTCGCGGACCAGGCGCTCGAAGACCGGCGCGGCGATCTCGCCGCCCAGGAACGGCGTCAGCACGCGTATGGCCAGGTCGGGATAGGCGAGGCCGCGCATGGCTCGGATCTCGGATGGCGAGAAATGCGGCCATTCGCGCGGCACGTAGAGGCCGCCATCGCGCGCCAGGCCCGCCAGGATGGCGTCGGAAAATCCAAGCGCGGGCGCTTCACCGCGGGTGCTCACATAATGCATGTCACAGATCCGTTTGCCGCCTGTTTTTCCGTTCACCACAAGGTGGTTAATTTCTGCACCGGCTCTAGTCGCATTTTTGCCGCGCGGTTGATATACGTCACCAGCTTTGCGAGAGGGAAGTGCAGTTTCATGGCGTTTCGTATATCAAGTGGTCGCTTTTTGGCGGGTCTTGCGCTCACCGGCTTTATCCTTGCCGCCGCGGGCTGCCAATCAGGCGACAATGGCATCCTGAACCTCGGTTTCGGCAAGAAGGATCCGACGGCGCCACCCCCGCCGCAGGACCCCAAGGTGCTGGCCAGCCAGCTGAACGCCTATTGCCCAAGGGTGACGGTGCGCGACGGCACGGCCTTCTTCAATACCTATGTCAACGAGGTGCAGAAGCCCAAGCCGAAGCTCAAGAAGACCGGCGATGCCGCTGCGGATGCCGCGGCCCAGGCCGCCGCTGACGCCGCTGCTGCTACGCCGCCCGACGATTCGGCGAGGATCATTTATCAGGCGTCGATCAGCGACGTGACCCGCGATTGCAGCCGTGCCGACGGACAACTGACGATGAAGATCGCGGTTGCCGGCAAGATCGTGCCAGGACCGAAATTCACGCCCGGCACCATCACCATGCCGATCCGCACCGCGGTCATGCATGGCACTGACGTGCTTTATTCGCAGATCCACCAGTATCAGGTTCAGGTGACCGATCCCTCGGTCGCGACCCAGTTTGTCTTCACCGATTCCAATGTGGTCGTACCGGCGCCGACGGCGCAGGACTATCAAGCCTATGCCGGTTACGACGAAACCGCGCCGAAGGCGACGACCGACAAGCCGAGGAAGAAGACCCACAGGAAGAAGACGGCCGCGACGAACTAGGCGGCTGTCGGCCTGGCGTGCCTCCAGCCGGACGCACGCATCTCAGGCATCCGCCGACCACTCCGACAGAGCGGCAATGACACTCTTCAGTTCCGCCCAGCGGCGGATCACCGTCTCGGCACCGGCCTCTGTCAAGGCGTCGGCATGGCCGGGATAGCTGTGGCTGGCGCCCGTAAAGCCGATCACGCGCATGCCGGCGGCCTTGGCGCCGGTGACGCCGTGCACGGAATCCTCGATGACGAAGGTGTTCGCCGGGTTGACGCCGAGCTTTTCGGCGGCATGCAGGAACACGTCTGGAGCCGGCTTGGTCTTTCCGGTCGGCGTTTCCATCGCCGAGAAGATGCGCCCGGCGAAGAACGGCAACAGATGCACCTTCTCCAGCATGAACTCGATCCGCTCCGAACGTGAGTTGGAGCAGACGCAGCGTTGCGACGTGACCGAGGCGACCGCTTCGCGCACGCCTTCGATGGCGCGCACGTCGCTGCGCAGTTTGCGGTCGACCAGTTCCTCGGCGCGGTCGATCAGCGACACCTGGAACGGGATTTTGGACTTCTCCTCAATTCGTATCAGTATGTCCTTGAGGGTCAGGCCGGCATAGGTCTCGGCAATCTCCTCCGCCGAGGTTTCGTATCCGGCCAGGGTTATCAGTTCAGCTTCGACCCGCGCGGCGATGATTTCGGAATCGACGAGCACGCCGTCGCAATCGAAGATGACAAGATCTGGCTGGGGCATGGTGATCCGAACGATGGAGGGTGGAGGAATGGCCGCTCAAGCGGCGCGGCATACACCAATGGACACGGCTTCGCAAACTCCTCCACGGCATCGATAAAGCTTCACCGAATATTTACGCTGATCGGTAACCATAACGGGCAGTAAACAGTAACGCGTGCCTTGGGTGTAAAAATGTCAGCCGTGCGTCTTCTCGACGAGCTCTCCCACGCTCCCCAGCAATCCGAATGGCTGGACACGATCCTGAAAGGCGACTGCGTCGCGGCGCTCGACCGCCTGCCGGAAAAGTCGATCGACGTCATCTTTGCCGATCCGCCCTACAATCTGCAGCTCGACGGCGACCTGCACCGTCCCGACCAATCCAAGGTCGATGCGGTCGACGACGACTGGGACCAGTTCGAGAGCTTCGAAGCCTATGACGCTTTCACCCGCGCCTGGCTGCTGGCGGCACGCCGCGTGCTGAAGCCCAACGGCACCATCTGGGTCATTGGCTCCTATCACAACATCTTCCGCGTCGGGGCCAAGATGCAGGATCTCGGCTTCTGGATTCTCAACGACGTGGTCTGGCGCAAGACCAATCCGATGCCGAATTTTCGCGGCCGCCGCTTCCAGAACGCGCATGAGACGATGATCTGGGCTTCGCGTGACCAGAAGGGCAAGGGCTATACCTTCAACTACGAAGCGCTGAAGGCGTCGAACGACGATATCCAGATGCGCTCCGACTGGCTGTTCCCGATCTGCACCGGCGGCGAGCGCCTGAAGAATGAGAATGGCGACAAGCTGCATCCGACTCAAAAGCCCGAGGCGCTGCTTGCCCGTATCATGATGGCCTCGACCAAGCCGGGTGACGTCGTGCTCGACCCGTTCTTCGGCTCCGGTACGACAGGCGCGGTTGCCAAGCGCCTCGGCCGTCACTTCGTCGGCATCGAGCGCGAGCAGGCCTATATCGACGCCGCCAATGAGCGCATCGACGCGGTGCGGCCACTCGACGAGGCGGATCTCACCGTGCTCACCGGCAAGCGCGCGGAGCCGCGCGTCGCCTTCGTCAGCCTGATCGACACCGGGCTGATGACGCCCGGCGCCACGCTCTATGACGCCAAGAAGCGCTGGGCCGCCAAGGTTCGCGCCGACGGGACCGTCGCGATCGGCGACAGCGCCGGCTCGATCCACAAGATCGGCGCCGAGGTGCAGGGATTGGACGCCTGCAACGGCTGGACCTTCTGGCATTATGAGCGCAGCGGCGGGCTTACCCCCATCGACGAACTGCGCCGCATCGCCCGGCTTGGCATGGAACGGGCAGGGGGCTGACCCCCTGCAGCTTGCCTCATATTTGGTGATTCAAAGTCTCACCGGATCGCCGCAAGCGATGGAGATCACACTCTGATCCCCAATCGCTCAAGGTCTGCTTTAAGCGTGCTGGCATCGGTGAACAGCACCGCTTGCCAGCCGGCGGCCTTGGCGCCGTCGACATTTTTCTGGCTGTCGTCGATGAACAGCGTCGCCGACGGCTCGAGGCCGAACGCGGCCACGTGATGGTCGTAGATGCCACGATCCGGTTTGATCTTGCCGATCTCGCCCGAGATGGTGACGCCGCGCGGACGATCGAGGAAATCGAAGCGCTCGCGCGCTTCGGCCAGCGTGTCGGAAGCAAAGTTGGTCAGCATCGTCACATCGTGGCCGCTATCGATCAGGCCGAGCATGATGGCGACACTGTCGTCATAGGCATGCGGTACCATCTCGTGCCAGTGGCGACGGAAATTGCGGATGTTTTCGGCGTGCTCGGGGTGCTCCGCGATCAGCAGCGCTTCGGCCTCTTCCCACGTCCGGCCGCGATCCTGCTCTATGTTCCAGTCGTGCGTGCAGATATTGTCGAAGAACCATTTTCTCTCTTCGTCGTCGGGAATGAGGCGGCTGAAGGGAATGTTCGGATCGTAATGGATCAGCACCTTGCCGATGTCGAAAACGACGTGGCGGATTTCAGTCATGGGGCCTCTTTGCACTCAATGGCGACGGTTTTTTCGTCGCGCCGGGTATCGCAGCCTCGATTGCCTTTTTCATGACGGTGGGCAGCGCCTCGCCTGAAATCTCATGGGCGGGCGACCAGAAATACCCTGCCAGGGCATCACCTTTGATGTGGGCACGAAAGACTTCGAGCTCGAGCGCGAAATGGGTGAACACATGCGTGATTGTTCCGGCGCGCCGCCAGTCGCCGGCAAAGGGCGCTGCCGCCTCTGTGGTGGCTCCGTCCACCCGCGCCGTCCAGGCGGTGGTCGGCACTTCCGTCATGCCGCCGAGCAGCCCTTTCTCTGGCCGCTTGCGCAAAAGAATGGCACCGTCGTCGCGCATGGCAACGAAAGCAGCCCCCCGCCGCAGCGGCTTGTCGGCCTTTGGCAGCCGCACCGGGAAATTTTCGGGATCTCCTGAAACAACGGCGCTGCAGTCCTCGCGCAGCGGGCACAGCATGCAGCGCGGCCGGCGCGGCGTGCATATCGTGGCGCCGAGATCCATCATCGCCTGGGCAAAGTCGCCGGGCCTTGTCGCCGGCACCATGCTCTCGACATGGGCCCGTATCTCGGCCTTGGCTTCGCTGAGCGGCGTCGTGATCGAAAACAGCCGTGAGATGACGCGTTCGACATTGCCGTCGACGACGGCGGCGTGGCGGTCGAAGGCGATGGCCGTTATTGCCGCCGATGTATAGGCGCCGATCCCCGGCAATTCTCGAAGTCCGATCTCGGTGTCCGGAAACCGGCCGCCGCGCGCCGCCACCAGATCCGCGCAGGCCTTGAGGTTGCGGGCGCGGGAGTAGTAGCCGAGCCCCGCCCAGGCTTTCATCACATCCTCCGTCGGCGCCGCGGCCAGCGCTTCGACATCGGGCCATTTCTCGACAAAGGCGAGGAAATACGATTTCACCGCTTCGACGGTGGTCTGCTGCAGCATCACCTCCGACAGCCAGATACGGTAGGGATCGGGCCGCACACCGCGTGCATGCTCGCGCGGCGTCACGCGCCACGGCAATTCGCGATGATGCGCGTCATACCAGGCGAGCAGGCGCGACGCCGTATCATCCGAGATGGCCTTGCTGGTCTGGGCCTTGCGGGTCTGGTCTGCTGGTGCCATTGATCTTGCGTTGGCCTGGCCGGTATCTGCTGGGTCGTGGCTGGAGAACGCACATGGCAGGGAAAAGGCGCTTCGGCAATCCCGTTCCGGTGAGCGATCTCGCCACCGACATCCTCGACCCGGTGCTGCGCAAGCGGGCAGGCATCTCGATCGGTCTGGTCCAGTCGTGGGAAGAGATTGCCGGACCGCGCCTGGCCATCCACTCGCGGCCCGAAAAGATCCAGTGGCCGCGCCGCCTGCACGAGGATGATCCGTTCGAGCCGGCCGTACTGGTCATCGCCTGCGAAGGCATGGCCGCGCTTCATCTGCAGCACGAGACCGGCGAGATCATCAACCGGGTGAACGCCTTCCTGGGTTTCAGGGCGATAGGCCGCATCAGGATCGTGCAGAAGCCGATAAGCTCGGGAAGAGCCCGGCCCAAACCCACCCTCAGGGCGTTGAGCGCGGCCGAAAAGGCGAAATTGTCCGATACTGTCGGGCTTATAGAGGATGACGGGCTGCGCGCCTCGCTGGAACGGCTGGGGGCGACCATTCTGGGCGCAAGGAAAGCCTAGACGGCTGCAATGA
Organism: Mesorhizobium sp. BR115XR7A; assembly: GCF_020165315.1. Lineage (NCBI taxonomy): Bacteria > Pseudomonadati > Pseudomonadota > Alphaproteobacteria > Hyphomicrobiales > Phyllobacteriaceae > Mesorhizobium > Mesorhizobium sp. BR115XR7A. Next base: position 10,728 of record NZ_JAIUHW010000004.1, on the reverse strand, counting down.
GCCCAGGGACTATCCCGAGGCCGTCTGGCCAAGGGCGAAGTGGAACGGTTACAGTCGCCCCGGTCGGCCCAAACGGAGACGATCCCCTTGGTTCTGATTGGAAACGGTCATAGGTTTGTCGTTAATCTCGCGCATTCGTGATCGCCCTTGTCAGGTTTCACGATTGGATTGGGGACAGGGATGCCTTAATTCGCGCCAACTCTCGCCTTTTCGTGCCTTTGCATTGCAAAATCCAACCCTTATCAGGTGATTCGTATGAGCCGTCCCCCGTTTGGCCAAAGCTTCTCTCGCAGAAACGTCCTGACATCGCTGGCCGCCATCCCGGCGGTGGCCCTGCTCGCCGCCTGCAGTGATTCCGGCGAAGAGGCGAAGGCCGCGGATGTCAAACCCGCGAATCCGGCAACGCCCGCAAAGCCGGCCACGCCCGCCGCGGTCCAGGTACCGGAAGCGCAGGGCACCGTCGACATGACCGAACTGATGAAGCCGGGCGCGCTGCCCGACAAGCAGCTCGGCAAGGATGACGCCAAGGTCACCATCGTCGAATACGCCTCGATGACCTGCCCGCACTGCGCGCATTTCGCCGAGACCACCTTTCCGGATTTGAAGACCAAGTACATCGATACCGGCAAGGCGCGCTACATCCTGCGCGAATTCCCATTCGATCCGAGCGCCGAAGCCGGTTTCATGCTGGCGCGTTGCGCCAAGGATAACTATTTCCCGATGGTCGACGTGCTGTTCAGGCAACAGGCGAACTGGGTCGGCGTGTCGAACACCAAGGAAGCGCTGCTGCAAATTTCCAAGCTTGCCGGTTTTACACAGGAGTCCTTCGAGGCCTGCTTGACGGACCAGAAACTTCTGGACGATGTGAGATCGGTCCAGAAGCGTGGCGCCAATGAATTCAAGGTCGACTCGACGCCGACCTTCTTCATCAACGGTAAGACCTACAAAGGGGCGATGTCGATTGAGGAAATGTCGGCCATCATCGACCCTCTGCTCTGACATCGGCTCAGTGCTGAAGCGGCAGCGCTCCGGCGCTGCTTGCCTCTCTATCCGTTCGCGCGCTCTGCGCCCTATCGCAAAACCTCGGTACACTCTTGCCGAACCGGTGTATGAGGCGCGCGAATGAAGTTTTCGCGCCTCCGCCTCCTTGGTTTCAAGTCCTTCGTCGAACCCGGCGAGTTCGTCATCGAACGCGGCCTGACCGGCATTGTCGGGCCGAACGGCTGCGGCAAGTCGAACCTTGTCGAGGCGCTGCGCTGGGTGATGGGCGAAAGCTCCTACAAGAACATGCGCGCGTCCGGCATGGACGACGTCATCTTTTCCGGCTCGGGCACCCGTCCCGCCCGCAACACCGCCGAAGTCACGCTTTTCCTGGACAACAGCGACCGCTCGGCTCCATCCGCCTTCAACGATGCCGACGAACTGCAGGTGTCGCGCCGCATCGAGCGCGAGGCCGGCTCGCTCTACCGCATCAACGGCAAGGAAGCGCGCGCCAAGGACGTGCAGCTTCTGTTCGCCGACCAGTCGACCGGCGCGCGCTCGCCCTCGATGGTCGGGCAAGGCCGTATCGGCGAACTGATCCAGGCCAAGCCGCAGGCCCGTCGCGCCCTGCTCGAAGAAGCGGCCGGCATTTCCGGCCTGCACACCCGTCGCCACGAGGCGGAATTGCGGCTTAAGGCGGCCGAGCAGAACCTCGAACGCCTGGACGATGTCGTGGGCGAGCTGGAAAGCCAGATCGAAAGCCTCAAGCGCCAGGCGCGCCAGGCTTCCCGCTTCAAGAACCTGTCGGCCGACATCCGCAAGGCCGAAGCAACGCTCTTGCACCTGCGCTGGACGCTGGCCAAGACACAGGAAGGCGAGGCGCGTTCGGCGCTGGCCACGGCCACGGCGCTCGTCGGCGACCGCGCCGCCACGCAGATGAACGCGGCCAAGGAGCAAGGCATCTCCGCCCATCGCCTGCCTGACCTGCGCGACGCGGAAGCCGCGGCTGCCGCGGCTTTCCAGCGCCTGTCGATCGCCAGGTCGCAGATCGAGGAAGAAGCTGGCCGTATCCGCAACCGGCAGGCCGAACTCGAACGTCGGCTGCAGCAGCTCGACGGCGACATTGCCCGCGAAGAGCGGATGGTGCGCGACAATGCCGACGTTCTCGAGCGCCTGCGTGCGGAAGAGGCCACGCTGAACTCCGAAAACGCCGGTGCCGCCGAGCGTGAGGCCACCACCCGCGCTGTATTCGAACAGGCCGCCTCGACGCTTGCGCAAAGCGAAGCCAAACTTGCCGCGCTGACCGCCGAGCGCGCCGAGGCCGCCGCCTCGCGCCACCAGATCGAACGGACTTTGCGCGAAACCGCGGAGCGTCGCGACCGCTTCGCCCGCCAACTCGCCGACGTCGACCGCGAATTGTCGGACATCCTCTCCAAGGTCGCCGGCTTGCCGGATCCGGCCGAGAAGCAGGTACTGGTCGAGCAGGCGATGGCGTTGCTGGAGGAGTCCGAGGCAGCGGTGGAGCAGGCTGAACAGTCGGTCATCGACGGCCGTGGCGCTGAAAGCGCTGCCCGCCCGCCGCTTCAGGACGCCAAGGCCGAGCTGGCGCGGATCGAGACCGAAGCGCGCACGCTGGCCAAGATCCTGAACGCGGCCAGCGGCGATCTCTTCCCTTCGGTGCTGGAGCAGATCAGCGTCGAGCGCGGCTTCGAGACGGCACTGGGGGCCGCCCTTGGCGAAGATCTCGACGTGCCGCTCGACCGCAGTGCACCGGCGCATTGGGGCGAAAGCGAAATCCAGCCCGGCGATGCCGCGCTTCCGGAAGGGATCAAGAGCCTTGCCAGCGTGGTTCGCGCGCCGGCGCAACTAGCCCGACGTCTTGCGCAGATCGGCATCGTCGAGGCCGCTGACGGCCGCCGGTTGCAGGGGCTTCTGGCTCCAGGCCAGCGCCTGGTCAGCCGCCAGGGTGCGCTGTGGCGCTGGGACGGCCTGACCGCCAGCGCCGATGCGCCGACCGCCGCGGCACAAAGGCTGGCACAGAAGAACCGGCTTGCCGAACTCGATGCCGAAGCGGTGCAGGCGACGCTTGTGCTGCGCCAGGCCGAGGAAGCGCTAGCGCAGGCCGAGCAGGCGCTCCGCCAGGCAAGCGAAGCCGAACGCAACACGCGCCAGGCGGGACGTGAGGCCCAGCACCGGCTGGACGCCGCCCGCAATGCGCTGGCCGAGGCGGAAAAGGCCGGCGGTGAACTATCGAGCCGGCGTGCCGCGCTGGACGAGGCGCGCGCCCGCATCGTCGACAGCCATGAGGAGACGTTAGCGGCTTTCGTCGAGGCCGAGATGCTGCTGCAGGATGCGCCCGACCTCGGCGACCTGCAATTGCAGCTCGAACAGTCCTCGGCCAATGTCTCGCGCGACCGCGCCGCGCTTGCAGACGCGCGCGCCGTCCACGAGGGCTTGCGGCGAGAAGCCGAGGCACGCACACGCCGGCTTGACGCCATAGGTGCCGAACGCAGCAACTGGCTGGAGCGCGCCGAAAACGCTTCGACGCAGATCGCGTCGCTTGCCGAACGCAAGGCAGAGGCCGAAGCCGAGCGCGAACGGCTGGCCGATGCGCCCGACGAGATCGACGCCAAGCGGCGTGCGCTGCTGTCGCAGCTCACCGAGGCCGAAACCTTGCGCAAGGCGGCAGCCGACCGGTTGCAGGAGGCGGAGAACAGGCAGGCCGAACTGGACAAGGCGGCCACATCAGCCATCCAGTCGCTGGCCGAAGCGCGCGAAACCCGCGCCCGTGCCGAGGAACGGCTGACGGCGGCCGACGAACGCCGGCTGGAGGTCGAGGCGCGCATCCAGGAAACGTTGAACACGCCGCCGCATCTGGTCATTCGCCACACCGGCCTGGAAGCCGACGATCCGATGCCCGAAATGCCCGAGATCGAACGCCAGTTGGATCGGCTGAAGGTCGAGCGCGAGCGGCTCGGCGCCGTCAATCTGCGCGCCGAGGAAGAGCAGAGGGAGCTTTCCGAGCGCCTGGAGGCGATCGTTTCCGAGCGAGAGGACATTATCGAAGCGATCCGCAAGCTCAGGCAAGCGATCCAGAGCCTCAATCGTGAAGGCCGCGAACGGCTGCTGGCCGCCTTCGATGTCGTCAACAGCCACTTTCAGCGACTGTTCTCGCATCTGTTCGGTGGCGGCACGGCGGAATTGCAGCTGATCGAATCCGAGGATCCGCTGGAGGCGGGCCTGGAGATTCTTGCCCGACCGCCCGGCAAGAAGCCGCAGACCATGACGCTGCTGTCGGGCGGCGAGCAGGCGCTGACTGCGATGTCGCTGATCTTCGCTGTCTTCCTGACCAACCCGGCACCGATCTGCGTGCTCGACGAAGTCGATGCGCCGCTCGACGATCACAATGTCGAGCGCTTCTGCAATCTCATGGACGAGATGGCCAAGACCACCGAGACGCGTTTCGTCATCATCACCCACAATCCCATCACCATGGCCCGCATGGACCGGCTGTTCGGCGTGACCATGGCCGAGCAGGGCGTCAGCCAGCTTGTCTCTGTCGATTTGCAGGCGGCAGAGGCGATGCGCGAGGCGAGTTGACGCGTCCGACCGCCATCGCGAGTTGAAGCGTCCGGCAGCCATCGGCGGACCGCTTAGGTGTTCTGATCGTGTCCGTGGGACTGGTGTTTGGCCGAGGCCCAGAGGAAATAGAGCGGGCCCATTTTCAGCACAGGCACACGACGATCCCGCTCGCGATCGCGCAGTTCGCGGTAGACCTTCACCTTCAGCGCCAACTTGCTGATTTGGCTATCTCAATGCACGCGTCGCGAAATCCAGTTCGCGCAGATTGCCGCCAGAAGTCCGCAAGCCATGCCGACGCAATCGGCGACCCAGTCGAACACGTCCAGATCACGCTCTATCAGCGACGTGCCCTGGAGGATTTCGATCGCGGCTCCAACCAGGGCGAGGAAGATGATCAGCCTCCTCTTGCGGCCCGGCCAGCCCAGACTTCCCAGAAACGCCAGGATCGCGAAGGCGCTCGCATGGTTGGCCTTGTCGTAGTGGAAGCCGATATCGATGCCGAATTCGTCGAGGCGAGATATCGGCAGCAACGCGAGCACCAAGACCGCAATGAGCGTGGCGATAAAGGCAATCCGCTCGGCGGCTGAGTAAAACTTCATTCTGTTCCGTCGATACACCAGCCATCGAGGTCGGGTCCGGAGATCTTGGTCAGGTGGCATGCCGGTGTAAGCGGCAGGCTGGCGTCCATGGCCACGATTGCATAAGCCGGCTTCGAAAAGCAACGAGCCCGTCTCGCGATCACGAGGGGATCCCAAGGCGTGCCCCGCCCATTTGCCGGCACGCCTTCCGCCTATTGGCGATAGAATGGTGACGGCTCGTCAGATTGAAGCGCGTTGAATACGCGACAGTCCAAAACCGCTTTTGCCCGACAAGCTCTCTTCGGCAGGCCGGAACATGTCCTCGAAGTCCAGGTCCTGCTCGAAAACCACGCCCCCGACGGACACGGCCAGGATCTCCTCGGCTCCCTGAGGGGCGAAATAGACCTGCGAGACAGTGGCACGGATACGCTCGCCAACCGTCCTGGCTTCGGCCTCGCTCGTTCCGGGAAGGAACACACCGAACATGGAGGCACCTATGCGGCCGACGACGTCTTGCGAGCGCACGCAAGACCGGATGGTTGAAGCGATCAGGCGCAAGGCCTCGTCGCCCCAGTTCAGGCCGAAGCGCAAGTTGATGGCGTTCAGGTGTTCAGGATGAATGACCAGGAACGCGCCCGATCGCTCGCCTTGTGGGGAAGACCTGATCGCCCGTCTCTCGATCAGCGACGTGAAGACCCTCCCGTTCAGGCAACCGGTCAGCGTATCGAAGGTCGCGGCCCGGTTGAGTTCCCGCCGATAGCGACGGATCTCGGCCAGTTTCAGGCCTATGAACACAAACAGCGGCAGGCAGATCACCACAGGCAAAAGTGTTGCCGTGATCATGCCGCGCCCGAAAGGCGTCAGCGCCTCGCTGAACAACAGCAGATAATTCAGGACGAGGGACACGCACAGGCTGCCGACGGTTCCAAGAAATGCCAGCCAGGCAATGGTCTTCCATTCATGATGGACCGGGACATCAGCTGCTGCATTGCTCATCGTCGATCTCCGTTCGATCGCCAAGCATAAGACCGGCAAGTTACGATTTCGGTTTCGAAGAACAATACAATTTGACACGTTGGTTAGATCGCCAAGCTTCTGAACGGAGGATGCTGCCCTTTGTGGCGAATCCGGTGCTGTCGCCTATGGCGGGCCGAAGATTCCCATCTCCGCCGCCCTGGCTGTTGCTTCGGCCTTGCCATAGATGCCGCTCGGCAAGGCCAGCGCCCAGCCATTCGATACCAGCCAGGCACCGACATCCTGTTTGCCCAGCCTGCATGTCACCGCGACAGGGAAGCGGTCGACCACCGGAGGCACGAAGCAGTTCAGCGCTCGCCCGCGCATCCAGTTGTTGAAAGCCGCGTAGGCCCGCTGTCCGCATGGCCACGCGCTCTCGTGAAACAGGCAGACCCTGTCGGTCTGGACGCCCTGGGTTCCACTGATGAACAGTTTCCGCCCCATGGAGTCGAAAGCAGCCGACGACGTGGCCACTGGATCGTAAAGCAATGTTTCCCGCCAATCCCTGGGCATCCATGACTTGGGGCGTGATGCGAGGCCGAGGTCGCCAAGCGGCAAACGAGGTTCCACCCGCTCCATCTCCGATCCCTCGATCTGCGGCGGTGCGATGAGATCCTCGGCAATCTTGCGGGCTGAGTTGACGATCGATCGAGCCGGATGTCGCGCGACGTCATCGCCGACGTCAGGGGCTGGGTCGGTGAGGCTTCGTTCGACGGGGAACAGGGTCGCTGCCTTGACCAGCAGCAGGATACCGATGAGAAGCTCGATGCCCGCGAGCGCGATCATCATGCGAACGCGCCCCCGATGACCCACCGGGCCGCCCGCGCCCAGTTCGCTAGAAGCTGGACGTCGATTTGGCAACCAGTTTGAGCGCACCTTTTTCAATCCGGTAAAACGGCATTGAGCGTTCGCTGGATCCATCCGCGCGGAACCTGAACAAGCCGGTCGATCCGCGAAAGCCATTCGGGTTCTCGAAAACCTGCCTGTTGAAGCCATTGGGTCCGGCAGCGCTTGCGATGCCCGCGGTCAGCGCGACCATATCATAGGCATAAGCGACATTGACGTCGGCCTGGTAATTGAAGCTTGCCTTGAAACGATCCGAAATGGGGCCTGTTTCATGTTGGTCGAGCGTCGCGATATAGGCGCCTTCGAAAAGCGGACTGGTCGGGTGCTCCAGCCAGCGGTTCGTGCCAACCACGGAGGTTGATTTTCCAGGGATGCCTTTTGCCTTGAGGGCGATCAGGATTGGCGATGGATTGCTGTCGCCGCTGGCGACGATCACGGCGTCGGGGGCGTCAACCAGCGAGCCCATGTCCGCGACCGCCTTTGCCGCGCTGTCGGCGCTCGTGTAGGGGATGGTGATCGCAAGTGCGGCGCCGTACACGCTGAGGCTGTTGGCGACGTGTTTTTCGGCAATATCGGCACCCGCGCCCGCTGGCACCAGCAGGACGAATTTCTTGCCGCCCTTGGCCGCGATTGCGCCGGCGCCCGCCGCGGCGCTGTCAGCCTCGCCAAGGCATACCGCATAGACGCCTGGGCCGCCGGCAAAATTTTCCGCGAGAGCCAGAACCACGGGCCGGTTCGAGCCCGACAGTTTCGCGACATGCTGCGCCGCCGGCAGTTCGGTCGGACCGATGACCACTTTCGCTCCCGAAGTTATGGCCTTTACCGCCAGTTGCTGGGAGTAAGCCGCGTCTCCCCTTGTGTCCTCGACGGTAAGCGTCAGCAGGGGATTACCGAGGTCCGTCATGGCGAGCTTGGCGGCGTCGAGCATCTTTTTGCCGTTTTCGCCCGCGGATCCGGAAGCGGACAGCGGCAGCAGCATGGCGACTTTCGTGGGTCCCGTGCCGAGGGACTGCGTCGCCTTGCTTGCGTTTGCCACGGCAACAACAGCAGCCGGCTGATTGGCGACCTGGATGGCAGCGGGGTCGAGCGCGTCCGACACCGAGCCTTTGGATTGGCAGCCGAACAGCGATAGCGCCAGCGCGCAAGCGACCACCCATGTCCGCAGGCGGTGAACCTGCCGGTCAGATTCCATTTTCTGCCAGCGCTTTCGCTCTTGCGGTCAGTTCATGTACTCGACCATGCGGTCGTGAAAACACTCGCATTTATTGAGCGTGTCTTCGTCCTTGTAGTTGGTCTTCAGGTAGCCGTAAGCCATGCCGCAGGCGACCTTGGCTTCCGATGCCCAGACGAAGACCGGCCGGGATGAATGGATCCATTCCGGGCTGTTGGCGACGGCAACCGACTCATCCATCAGCTTGACGACCTGTGTCGTGAGGTCGACCGTGTTGTCGGTCAGCACGAGGTTGGAGGTTCCAACGGTGCGGCAATAGTCGGCCACAGGTCCCTCGATGATGTCGGCGGCAAAGCCGGTCGATCCCGCCAACAGCAGCGCCGTGGCCGAAATCAGTAATTTTGAACAACGCTTCATTTAAGTCCCTCTCCAAACTGCGGTATTATGTTTCGCTAATATGTAGCATGAGAGAACGGCCGCGCATAAGTGCTAAATCGTGGCCGTGTGCTGTGTGTGAGCCGTGTCGTCGTAAATCAGACTGATGGTGCCGGCGACAGGTGCGTTCTGCAAGACGGCGACGTCGACGAAATTGGCGCCACCGGTTGTACCATTGGCGTCGACGCTGAGCGTGTGTGATGCCGAGTCGTATTTCACGAAGTCCCCGATATTTGCCCCTGGACCTGTTTCAAACAGGGATGACAGGTCGATCTTGTCGCCTTGTGCACCACTGTAGTCGGCGATGAGGTCCTTGATGTCCAACCCGTCGAGCTTGAATGTGTCGGCGCCCGTGCCGCCGGTCATGGTGTCCTGGCCGGCGCCGCCGATGAGAAGGTCGTTGCCGGCGTTGCCGTTGATCGTATCGTTGCCGGCGCCGCCATAGAGCACGTTGTTGCCGCTGTCGCCATTCAGCGTGTCGTTGAAGTCCGACCCGATGATATGAGGCGCCGCCAGCGTCGAAGTATACAAATGGGAGTCACCGGCCAGATCTGACGAGTGATTCTGGATGGTTTGTCCCGTCGGGCTCAAAGTGATACCGATGGTGCCCGCAGCTGTGTCGTTATCGCCATCGACAACACTGACGGGAAGATCGAAGCTCACCGGACTGTTTGTCGAAGCTGCCGCGCCAAAATCTCCGAGTTTGAACGTGTCACCCGACTCGTAACCAATCTCGAGACTGTTATACCCATTGGCCGTGTAGGTGGCTATTGAGGTGTTCTGCAGGATGGATCCGACCACGGCCTCGTATTGAGTTCCAGGAGCGGCACCGTCGACGAAATGCACTGTAAATACGTGACCGCCAACCGTGACGTTCGTCGTTGTGGTGCTGATCTCGGCGAACGTCACCAGCTTGGTCTCGCCGTTGTAGCTCAATGCGACCGCGGTAACAGAATCCTGGACGCCGTCGCCAACCTTTACGTTCCCATCCGGATCGTCGAAGGCGGCGAAGCGAGCCGCGGACTGAGATGAGATACCGGTGAACTTCGCCGACGCGCCGTTCGTAGTATAATGTCCTTCGAAGAGATGGGTCGAGGGCGACGAGTAGCTGCCGTTCGGAGGGTTGCCGGTCAAATCTACGACGAAGTCAAGGCGCATTTTCTCACCTGACCCAACCGAATTGCCACCGCTGACGCCGCCCTCATTGGCGTTAGTGTTCAAAGTTCCAGAGCTGACTCCGCTTTCTATGGGCGTAAGCAGCAGATCCTTGCTGTCGTCATTGGCCGCCGTATTGAAGCCTGCCCAAGCCCCGTTGCCGCCAACGAAATCATAGCCACCTCCGTTGAAATCCACAGTGGTTATGCTGTCCACAGTTCCGTTCATCTCGACGGAGTAGGAAGCGGTCGCCGGGTTGAGCGTAATGACAAACACGGATGTGGCGCCGGCCAGACCCGTGAGCGTGTGGCCGTCGGCTGAGACGTCGTACACGATCGAAACGCCGTTTGAGGTCAGTCCGCTTGCCGTGCCTTCGAGCGACGTCGGGAAGATGACTGTTCCGCCATCAGCGCCGTAGTTGTTGGTAAGTATCCCGTCGATATCGAGGTCGAACGAGACGGCCGCTCCTGCTCCGTTTGCCACAACTGCGGAGGCCGGAGATATTGCCGTCGGCAAGGCATCGTCGAAGCCGAGATTGCCGCCCAGGTCGGCGCTCACCGTCGAGGTCGCCTGGTCGTTGTCGCCATCCGTCACCGTCGCCGTCGCCGACAGCGTCACCAGGCCATTGGCAAGGTCGATGTGGGCGTTGTTGTTGGTGGTGTCGAGGCTCTCGGGCAGGTGGTCGATCTGCTGATACTGCGTCAGCGTCACCGTGCCGGCCGCATTGACGGAGATCATGAAGACATCGCCATGCGTGGCCGTCGTGCCGACGATGTCGTTGCCCACCTTGGACAGCGTGATTGCCTCACCCTGGCTGGTCAGGCCCGAATTCTCGCCGGGAGCTGTCACCGACAGCGTGTAGCCGCTGATCACCGTCGAACCGGCGCCATCCGCGCCATAGCTCGGCGTCACCGCCCCAAGGAAGGCGGCCGCGAAGCTTGCGCTCGCCGTGTCGGTATTGTTGCC